>CAYSLD010000228.1:0-1514 GCA_964431795.1 uncultured Bacteroides sp. | reverse complement strand
CGAAAGACGCAGGCTAAATGAGAAAGTTGCTAATTATCATACTGTTCGCAGCATTCGGCTTGACATCTAAAGCCGGATGCTTGCTTGAATTACCACCGTTTGAGAGAGCTTGCCTGATAATCAAGCACTATGAAACACTACATAAGCCAAAGCACTGGCCTACAATCGGCTATGGTCACGTCGTTCAGCCCGGTGAACCATATCGAAAAGGCATACAACTCACCGAAAAGCAAGCCGATGCTCTGCTTCGCAAAGACCTCCGTAAGTTCTGCGCCATGTACCGCGAATTTGGAGCCGACTCTCTGCTCCTCGCCTGTGTCAGCTACAACTGCGGTCCCGGCAGAGTTCAAAACAGCCAGCTACTCCGCAAACTGCGATCTGGCAATCGTGACATACTTGATGATTACTTATCTTTCTGCCGATATAAGGGTAGGGAGCATAGAGGCATCCGTCGTCGCCGCTACGTCGAATACCAGATTCTATTCATGGACTAAGAATATTTAGCTATCAGAAGCGACATGTAAAGTCGTAATATTTTTGCTATTTTTTTTGCTGATTTATTGTATATTCAACAAATGTTGATTATATTTGCGGAAAATTTTTATACACATGGACAACGAAAAACTTATTCAAGAAATTCTTGAACGTGCCCAATCTTCTGAAGGTGAAGAATTGGCAAACAAAGCAGTGGAGCGCATGAAATCGCTCTACAAAAACGGCACATACGTTGAGCTGAAAGAGCAAGACATCATAAAGGTGCTTAAAGCATCTTACATTGCAGAACGATTCTTCGGCAAGTCTCGTTCGTGGATTACTCACAAACTCAACCACGACCTCAAAAACGGAAAGCCTGACGACTTTACACGTGAAGAGCGCAAGATGTTCCGCGATGCTCTCGAAACTATAGCATTTGAAATTCAGTCACTTGCCGACAGTATGCTCGAAGAAAATGAAATAGGTTAACATCTTTTAATTTCGAGGTGCTTAAATCTTGCCCACGCCCCATATTATCTTTGCGATAATAAACTTCAAAACATGGAAACGACAAACACTGATAACAGAGCACCGATATTCGCAATCAGCCGTTTGCGAATGGGCATAGATGGTTCGGGAGTAACCACATTGGTTACGTTCATGGGCTGTCCGCTTCGTTGCAAATATTGCATTAACGACCGTTGCCATGAACCCGTATTTGAAGCCGATGGCGTGACACCACGCGAGGGCATTATGCTGCTCACACCTCAGGAGCTGTACGACCGCGTGAAAATCGACAACATCTATTTTCAAGCAACCGGCGGCGGCATCTGCTTTGGTGGTGGAGAACCGGGATTATACGCCAACTTCATCCGCGAGTTCCGCGAAATATGCGACCCAACGTGGAAAATCACAATCGAGACTTCGCTCTCATTTCCGGAAGGAGATCTCGCAACATTGGAGTTCAATGTCGATAACTGGATTGTGGACGTAAAATCCTTAATTGGGAAAATCTACGATAGTTATACCGGCGGAAATGT
>CAYSLD010000227.1:0-1521 GCA_964431795.1 uncultured Bacteroides sp. | reverse complement strand
GTATTGCGGAGAGGACGAGATTCGAACTCGTGGTAGGATTACTCCTACGTCAGTTTAGCAAACTGGTGGTTTCAGCCACTCACCCACCTCTCCGTGGTTTTCGGTTTTGCAGTGCAAAGTTAGCGGTTATTTTTCAATTGTGCAAGTTTTTTCGCGAAAAAGCCGTAACTTTGCACCCGTTATGAAACCACAAAGTATCAAAATTAGCAATTTTTTTTACAATTTGCCCGACGAAAAGATAGCTAAACATCCACTATCTCAACGTGATATGTGCAAATTGCTAGTAGCCGATAAAAACGGTGTGAAATGTGAGAAATTGTTCCGCGACCTGCCTGAATTTCTGCCGCAGGATGCGATGCTCATATATAATAATACGCGCGTGATTAATGCTCGCCTGCGCTTTCGCAAGGTTTCGGGAGCTGTCATTGAGGTTTTTTGCCTAGAGCCTGTTACCCCCGCCGACTATGAGCGCAACTTTGCTGCCACCGATAAAGTGTCGTGGCGCTGTTTCGTGGGCAACTCTAAGCGTTGGAAACAAGATGCCTTGCAAGGTGTGCTAAATATTGACGGCAATGAGGTGATACTCACCGCTCAACGCACCGAACAGCTGCAAGGCGCTTCTATCGTAGAATTTTCATGGAATAACCCACGCTACACTTTCGCTCGCGTCATTGAAGCTGCAGGTGTAATTCCAATTCCCCCATACCTAAACCGCGAGACTGAAGCCGTTGACAGCGAGGACTATCAAACTGTATTCAGCAAAATCGAGGGCTCGGTAGCTGCTCCTACCGCCGGTTTGCATTTCACCCCCGAGGTGCTTGCGGCTATTGATGAACGTGGCATTGCCCGTCGCGAGGTCACTTTGCACGTTGGCGCCGGAACATTTCAGCCGGTGAAAAGTGAGGAGATTGGCGATCACGATATGCACAGCGAATTTATTGTTGTAGACCTGGCGCTCATTGATGAATTGGCTCAAGCTGCAAAACCGGTGTATGCCGTAGGCACAACATCTGTGCGCACCCTTGAGAGTGTGTATCATGCCGGATGCCTTATGTCTCAAGGTCGATGGGATGGGGAGGTGCCGCAATGGTATCCCTACGAGGATGGTCACCCCAATTTGTCGTTGTCTGAAGCTATGTCAACCGTTGCCGCATACGTGCGCGAGCATGGCGAAACGAAATTTGTGGCCTCTACGCGCATCATCATTGCTCCCGGATATAAGTACCGTGTAATTAAGGGTATGGTCACAAATTTTCACCAACCGGGGTCAACACTCCTTTTGTTGGTGTCGGCACTGATTGGTGACGTGTGGCGCGATATTTATGATTATGCACTCAGCCATAACTTCCGTTTCCTCAGCTACGGCGATGCTTGTCTGTTTACTTGCTCTTGACGCGGTCAGGATTTGCAGCGATAAAATCTTTCCACGATTTTGACGACGACACTTTTATTGGTCGTGTCGATTCATAAAAATGACATAATGCGGCTCCGAGCGCATCAGTGGCATCAAGTTCGATGTCG
>CAYSLD010000226.1:0-1597 GCA_964431795.1 uncultured Bacteroides sp. | reverse complement strand
CTCCGCTTTGGTTGGCTAAAGGCATCTCTAAATTGCAAAGCCAATACACCTCAGGCGCCTCTTCTATCGCTCAAAAAGCTGCTGAAGCAGCCTACACCGGCTCACAAGACTGCATAGAGCAAATGCGCCAAGCTTTTGAACGTCGCCGCGACTTAGTGGTGAAATTGGCAAGCGCAATCCCCGGATTGAAAGTTAACCGTCCCGACGGTGCATTCTATCTCTTCCCCGAGGTCACTTCATACTACGGCACTCACTACGGCGACCGTCAAATCAACAACTCAGGCGACTTGGCTATGTATCTGCTCGAAGAAGCTCACGTGGCCACCGTTGACGGTGCTGCTTTCTGCGCTCCCGGTTACATCCGCCTAAGCTACGCTACCTCTGACGAAAACATCGTTGAAGCTTTGCGCCGCATTGCCGAGGCCTTGGCAAAACTCCAAAAATAAAACAAAACCGTAACATAACAACAACTCCACAACATCTATGGATTTTATTAAAGAACTGACTTGGCGCGGCATGATACACTCAATGATGCCCGGCGTAGAAGAACAGCTCAACAAAGAAATGACTACGGCTTACCTGGGCATTGACCCCACAGCCGACTCTCTGCACATCGGTCACCTTGTGGGAGTGATGATGCTCAAACATTTCCAACGCGCCGGACACCGTCCCATTGCTCTCGTTGGCGGCGCTACCGGTATGATTGGCGACCCCTCAATGAAAAGCCAAGAGCGCAAACTTATCGACGAAGAAACTTTGCGCCACAACCAAGAAGCTATCAAAGCCCAACTCTCTAAATTCCTCGATTTTGACAGCGATGCCCCAAATGCCGCTATCATGGTCAACAACTATGATTGGATGAAAGATTTCACTTTCCTCGGCTTTATCCGCGACATCGGCAAACATATCACCGTCAACTACATGATGGCTAAAGACTCAGTGAAAAAACGCTTGTCAGGCGAAAGCCGCGAAGGCATGAGCTTCACTGAATTCTCTTACCAATTGCTGCAAGGTTACGACTTCTTGCACTTGTTCCAAGACAAAGGCTGCCGCGTGCAACTTGGCGGCTCTGACCAATGGGGCAACATGACTACCGGCACCGAGCTCATCCGCCGCATCACCGGCGAAGAAGGCGTGTATGCCATCACTTGCCCGCTAATCACTAAAGCTGACGGCGGCAAATTCGGTAAAACCGAAAGCGGAAACGTTTGGCTCGACCCTCGCTACACTTCTCCCTACAAATTCTACCAATTCTGGTTGAACGTTAGCGATGCCGATGCCGAAAAATACATCAAAATCTTCACCGAACTCACCGAAGAAGAAATCAAAGCACTCGTTGCCGAGCAAGCTGCCGACCCCGGTCAACGCCCCTTGCAAAAACGTTTGGCTAAAGAAATCACCACCATGGTGCACTCTGCCGCCGACTATGAGGCTGCAGTTGAAGCTTCGCAAATACTCTTCAGCAACAAAGCACACGAAACACTTCACAAAATCGACGAAGACACTCTGCTCGCCGTGTTTGAAGGTGTGCCCCAATTCGAAATCAGCCGCGCTGACCTTGCCGACGGCATCAAGCTCGCTGACCTGCTCGTTGACA
>CAYSLD010000225.1:0-1630 GCA_964431795.1 uncultured Bacteroides sp. | reverse complement strand
GCCCCCGTTTTGCTCCGAAAAACACCGCTCAAATTTGTGGGTAACGCAACGAAATACCATTTTAAATTTGTGGGTAACGCAACAAAATGGCGTTCTAAATTTGTGGGTAACGCAACAAAATACCATTTTAAATTTGTGGGAAATGGTTTTTTTTGTATTTTTGCAATCGAAACATTAACTAAATCCGCGTAGCTATGGAGCTGATATTCAAGCGAAAGCTTTACAACAGAATGCTCGAATGGAAACATCAACGGCAAGGGAGAACTGCATTGCTGGTTGAGGGCGCCCGACGTGTTGGCAAATCAACGTTAGTTGAGGAATTTGCTCGCCGGGAATACGACTCCTATCTGCTTATCGATTTTAACATTGCATCAAAGCAGGTCTTAAACTTGTTTGACGATCTCATGAATATGGATATGCTGTTTCTTCAGCTGCAAACCATCTACCATGTTTCATTAACCAATCGACGGTCGGTTATCATTTTTGATGAGGTGCAAAACTGTCCCAAAGCGCGTCAGGCAATAAAGTACTTGGTCAAAGATGGTCGCTATGACTATATCGAAACCGGTTCTTTAATCAGTATCAAACGAAACACCAAAGATATAACCATTCCAAGTGAGGAGGAGCGTGTGCAACTATATCCCTTGGATATGGAGGAATTTCGTTGGGCATTAGGCGATGAAACGACAGTGCCTTTGCTGAAACGGTATTATGAAAAAGGACTTCCACTTGGTGCAGCCCATCAAACCAAGATGCGTGAAATGCGCCTTTATATGCTTGTGGGTGGAATGCCTCAAGCTGTGAGTGAATATCTCAACACCAACGACTTGAGTAAGGTTGACCTGGTTAAGCGCGATATCTTACGGCTCTATCTCGACGATTTTCAGAAATTGGATTCGTCGGGACGTATCTCCAATCTGTTTAAAAACATCCCGGCACAACTGAGTGCCAATAGTTGCCGATATCGCCCTCAACGCGTCATTGGCGCAACTAATGAGGATAAGTTACATGACCTTTTGCACAATTTGGAAGATAGCAAAACGGTGATTATTCAATACCACTCCAACGACCCGAATGTTGGAATGTCGCTCACGAAGGATGTTTCGCGCTACAAAATTTTTCTTTGCGACACCGGACTGTTTGTCACATTGGCCTTCTGGGATAAAGCATTCACCGAGAATGTGATATACCAAAAGTTGCTTTCCGATAAACTTTCGGCCAATCTTGGCTATGTGTATGAGAATTTAGTGGCACAACTGTTAACATCATCCGGCAATCAACTGTTTTTCTACACTTGGCCGAGAGATGAGAAACACAACTACGAAATAGATTTTCTTTTGTCACGAGGCCCCAAAATTCAGCCCATCGAAGTCAAGTCAAGCGGGTATGCCACACACGCCTCGCTTGACGAGTTTTGCCGTGTGTTCCATCAACGCATCAACAAACGTTTCCTTATCTACACAAAGGACCTCAGATGTGACAACAACATGACCTATCTGCCCGTCTACATGACTCCCCTGCTCTGAGCCATCTCCCCCCGAACCGCAGTAGCCTCGGCCACTCTCTCGGCATCAGATAATCGGTGCACAGTGTGCTGTTTCCCGTATAAATATGGCAAATAGTTTCTGTC
>CAYSLD010000224.1:0-1664 GCA_964431795.1 uncultured Bacteroides sp. | reverse complement strand
TTCGAGCCCATCAGCGGCGAATATCTCACCCTCGATGAGTTCATGCCCAAGTTTGAGCAAATGATGCGCTGGTTGGCAAAAGTATATGTCAATGCATTGAAGATTATCCACTACATGCACGACAAATACGCATACGAGGCATACGAAATGGCTCTCCACGATGGCGACGTTGAGCGCATCCGCGCCACCGGTATTGCCGGCCTCTCTATCGTTGCCGACTCAATCGCTGCCATCCGCGACACCAAAGTGCGCATCATCCGCGACGAACGCGGTCTTGCCGTAGACTTTGAGCGCGAAGGCGAATATGTGCCCTACGGTAACAACAACGAGAGCACCGACAGCATCGCCGTTGACATCACCGAGCGCTTCATGGAGTATCTGCGTCAGCACCAAACATACCGCAACGCTGTGCCCACTCAGTCTATTTTGACTATCACCTCAAATGTGGTGTACGGCAAAAACACCGGTTCTACCCCCGACGGACGTCCTGCCGGCGCTCCCTTCGCACCCGGTGCCAACCCCATGAACGGCCGCGACTGCAAAGGCGCCGTTGCCGCACTCTCATCAGTGGCAAAACTTCCGTTCCAACACGCTCACGACGGCATCTCATACACCTTCGCAATCTCGCCGGCTACACTCGGCAAAGAGCGCGAAACACGCATCAACAACCTCGTTGGCTTGCTCAACGGATATTTCACTCCCGATGGCGGCCAACACCTCAACGTCAACGTGTTTGACAAAGAGTTGCTCGAAGATGCTATGGAGCACCCCGAAAAATATCCGCAGCTCACCATCCGCGTTTCGGGTTATGCCGTAAACTTCACTAAGTTGACTCGCGAACAACAACTCGACGTTATCTCGCGCACAATCAACCATTCACTCTAAATATACAATTTATGCACCTCGTGTGTGGAGCGATGCGTCGCGCCCGCCGAGGTGCTTTTTTTTACGTAATACTATGATTGGAAATATTCATTCGCTTGAAAGTTTTGGCACCGTTGACGGCCCCGGCATACGCTTTGTGACATTCATGCAAGGTTGCCCGCTGCGCTGTCTGTTTTGCCACAATCCCGACACTTGGGACCCCGCTGCCGAATGTCAATACCACATGACTCCGCAAGAGCTATTCGACGAAACAGTGCGCTATCGCAGCTTTATTGCCAACGGCGGCGTGACTGTGACCGGCGGCGAACCGCTCATGCAAGCCGAATTTGTGCGCGAATATTTTGCGCTATGCCAAGCCGACGGCATACACACCGCACTCGACACCTCGGGCATATACGTCACATCCACAGCCCTGAGTGTGCTCGACCATACCAACCTCGTGCTCCTCGACATTAAAACTCTCGACCCTGACCTACACAAACGCCTCACCGGACACCCCGGCGACAACCCCCGCAAATTTCTCGATGAGCTGCAACAACGCGGCATAAAAACGTGGATACGCCACGTGGTGGTACCCGGACTCACCGACAACGACGAGTGGCTGGAGGCGCTTGGACAATTCGTGAACGGCTATTCTGTCATCGAAAAAGTGGAACTTCTGCCCTACCACACCATGGGCACCTTCAAATACGAAAAACTCGGCATTGCCTATCCCCTGGCCGGCGTAGAACCGCTCTCACCCGAACGACTCAGCAACGCGCTGCGCTGCGCGCAAGTAA
>CAYSLD010000223.1:0-1694 GCA_964431795.1 uncultured Bacteroides sp. | reverse complement strand
TCATACACATTCAACGATACAAGAGGCAAGAATATCTGGTTAGGAAAATTTCATTATTTGTTTCGATAATGTCCCTTTAGAGAAACGACTGTAACAACTACTCTTTCATTTTCAATAGTGTAAACCATACGTGACCCCTTGTCTATTCTCCGGCTCCAAAAACCTGACAAATTTCCTTTAAGCTGTTCAACTTGCCCGGTGCCAGTAGTTGGGTGCACTCGTAGTTCTGAAAACAAATCAACTATCTTTTTAAGAATTTTCTTTTGTCCTGATTTCTTCCACTCTTCCAAATGCTGTTCAGCTTCAGGCAGCAAAATCAATTCGTAAATCATACCCCTAATAGTGTCCGTATCTCATCCATTGTATATGCACGGCCCTTCCCTGCTTTCATCTCCTCGATACCACGGTGTACGGATGCCATATTTTCAGGATCGTCAAACCACGTATCTCCGGAAGGTGATGGGTTTTCACTTACCTCCACTGACACCGAGTTTGCCTTATTAATAAGAATTGTCTCGATATAGTTCTTCAGACTCCTACCCTGTGCCACGGCCATAATAGATAGCTTTTGCAGCGTATCAACAGGAAGGTCAATATTCTTACGCTTAATATTTATTGCTGTTGCCATAGTTCTATAATTTATACGATGCAAAGATATAAAATATACATAATATACACAAATCAATAATGCGGAATATTTAGCACTATTTAATCGATTGATTGACTTTCGGTAAAAAGATAATAATTTTATCACCTCAAACTCACGGTTGAGGAACAAAAAAATATTATTTGCTCTTTCGAATTTGTATATCAAAAGTGTTAAGTTTTTCCGGTTCAAGACAAAATTACACATTTATTGCGTAACTTTGCAGCATAATTATTTATATTACTACTTAAATGGGTATCGAACAAGGAATTTTTCGCCGTACAGAATTGTTGGTTGGCAACGAGGCAATGCGCACTATCAGCGATGCGCGAGTTATTATTTTTGGTGTTGGTGGTGTTGGCAGTTGGTGCGCCGAGAGCTTGGTGCGCAGCGGCATCCGCCATATCACTATTGTAGACTCAGACCGCGTGTGCGTGACAAATGTTAACCGTCAACTCATGGCAACTATGAAAACCGTAGGGCAAGTGAAAGTTGAAGCCCTTAAAGCCCGGTTGCTCGATATAAATCCTAAAGTTGAAGTCGACGCACAGCAGAAAATCTATTCTGCCGAGACTGCCGACTCGTTCAACCTCGACGAATATGACTATGTTATCGACGCTATAGATAGCCTGGAGAATAAAGCTATGCTCATACGCCATGCCACAGCCTCGAAATGCAAATTCTTTTCGTCAATGGGGGCAGCGCTAAAGCTCGACCCCACAAAAATTGCTGTTGCCGAGTTTTGGAAGGTGCAGGGATGCCCTCTGGCTCGTGCTCTGCGCAACAAATTCAAGCGCAGCAAGCAATTTCCGAAGCGCAAATTTCTGTGCGTATATAGTCCGGAATTGGTGAATAACCGCGGAGAAAATCACACTTGCGGCACATCGGTGTGCCTATGTCCTAAAGCAAAAGTAGGCCCCGGTGACCCCAACCTTGTGAACCATGAATGGTGCTCATCAAAGGCACAAATCAATGGTACAATGGCTCACACAACCGCCATATTTGGCTTTATGCTCGCCGGTTTGGTCATCCAAGACCTACTCTAAGC
>CAYSLD010000222.1:0-1712 GCA_964431795.1 uncultured Bacteroides sp. | reverse complement strand
GCTTTGTAATTCAATAATTTATTTATAAATTTGCATCGACTCCAAAAATCTCATCATTATGATACAATATAGACCGCGTGTAGCCGACAAAATTCTACAAGAAAAACTGGATATTACAGGTGCTGTTCTTATCGAAGGTGCCAAATATTGCGGCAAGACAACTTTGGGTATGCACCAAGCCAAGAGCATACTCGACATGGCTGATCCCGAGAAGCGCGAGCAGTACCTCTTGCTTTCTCGCACAAACATCAAACGCTTGCTTGTCGGCGAAGCTCCACGGCTTATCGATGAATGGCAAATCGCACCTCAACTTTGGGATGCCATCCGACACGAAGTCGACGTGCGCGGTGAAGAAGGGCAATTCATCCTCACCGGCTCTGCTGTTCCGGTCAACAGCGATGAAATCTTTCACACCGGGACAGGGCGTGTCTCTTGGCTGAAACTACGCACAATGAGCCTCTGGGAGTCCGGTGAATCGTCAGGCAACATAAGCCTTTCAGAATTATTCAAAATGAATAATTTCACTGATGGTGAGAGTAAAGTTCAGTCAATCGAACAGTTAGCATATATCACCTGCCGTGGCGGCTGGCCTCGTGCAGTCCTTGCCAAAAGCGAAGCCGCCGCTTTGGGACACGCTCGCGAATACTTCGAAGCCGTCACTCGTTTTGATATTTCAAGAGTAGATGACGTTACACGCAACGAAGATTTGACAAAGCGCATAATGCGCTCTTATGCCCGTCATCAAGGTGCGCAAGTCAGTGCGGGAACAATTCTGGCTGACATCCAAGCCAACGAACAAACGACCATTAGCGAGAACACAATATACTCCTACATCAAAGCTCTAAAGAAGATATTCGTCATCGAAGACTCTACCGCGTGGAACCCCAACCTACGCAGCAAGACAGCTATTCGTACAGCTGATACTCGCTATTACACTGACCCGTCAATAGCCACCGCAGCACTTGGTGTCGGTCCTGAAGATTTGATTAACGACTTGAATACATTTGGTTTGCTCTTCGAGACTTTATGCGTCAGAGACTTGCGCGTCTATGCCGAAGCTCTCAACGGCACAGTCTATCACTACCGCGACAAGAACGGTCTGGAATGTGACGCCGTGATACATCTGCCGAACGGCTCCTATGGACTAATCGAGATAAAATTGGGCGGCAAGGAACTCATCAACGAAGGCGCAGAAACCCTGCTCAAACTCGCAGCAAAAATTGACACCGACAAGATGAAAAAGCCGTCATTCATGATGGTCGTCATCGGTGTTGGCGACTACGCCTACGAGCGCGAAGACGGTGTCAAAGTCGTTCCTATCGGCTGCCTCAAAGACTAAGTGACAACTCTCTACGCCACTGCCAATTAGCCTAATCAACCCAATTAGACTTATTGGACTAATCGGCTCAAAATAGCCCATATCGCCCTCTTTTTGCCTTAATTATAGTTAAATTAGGAAGTTATGCGCATTGTTTTATGTAATTTTGTGAGTTAATAGTGTATAGAGCGGCTAATATGCCCCTTCTAAGGCTGTAAAACTGAAAATTTATTATTCTTACTTTGAATGAAAAGATATAACCTTATCAACAATGCTCTCGGCTGGCTTTGCTTCGTGATAGCCGCCGTGACCTATCTGCTGACTATCGAACCAACGGCGAGTTTTTGGGACTGCCCGGAGTTCATCTCGCAGGGTATGAAACTTGAAGTCGGTC
>CAYSLD010000221.1:0-1737 GCA_964431795.1 uncultured Bacteroides sp. | reverse complement strand
GCATGAGAGCGTTGATGTCGTAGCCTTCAGCCGGAGCAGTGATGGGTTTGTGTATTGTTACGATGATTTTACCGGGACGAGGTATTTTTGCTGTTGTTGGCAACACGTCATAGGCGCCGTCAATGGTGATAGGCACAACGGGCAAGTTAAATTCCTCGGCGAGCAAAAAAGCGCCGCGTTTGAAGCGTGAAATTTTGCCGTTTCGGGTGCGTGATCCTTCGGGGAACACCACAACGCTCATGCCACCGGCAAGTTGTTTTTCGGCCTTTTGCATGGTCTCGTGAATGGCACGCGGCGATGATTTGTCAACGAAGATGTGACCGGCCTTGCGGCAAGCGAAGCCCACCATGGGTATGCGTTCAAGGCTTTTTTTCATCATCCACTTAAAATTGTGGCCAATCCAACCGTATATAGCGAAGATGTCGTATGCGCCTTGGTGGTTGGCGACAAAGACATACGATTTGCCCTTTTCAACATTTTCATGTCCACGCACTTGCACACTCACAAGAGAGCTCCAGGCCATGACGCGCCCCCAAATCATTGCGGGGTAGTACCCCCAAAACCTTTGGCCGCCACAAATAGAGCCGATTGCACACGCAGCTGACGCAAGAAATGTTGCAACTAACATCACAGGCATCATAATGAAAAGTTGGTATATACGGTAAAATATCATAAATAGTTCTTTTTGTGCAAATTTAGTGATAATCTGCGAGATTTTGTCTAAATTTGTATGATTATTTACACATTCAGCTATGGATATCAAAGAACGAATTGATTTGCTGCGCAGTCAGCTCAATCAGCACAACTATAATTATTACGTACTTAACAATCCGCAGATTTCCGACTACGATTTCGACCAACTCATGCACGAGCTCGAGGCATTGGAGCGCGAGCATCCGGAATATGCCGACCCACTGTCGCCTACACAGCGCGTGGGCAGCGACATCACCACCGGGTTTGAGCAAACACCGCACATCTACCCTATGCTCTCACTAGGCAACACCTACTCTATCGAGGAGGTTGACGCATGGGTGAACCGTGTGGAGATTGCCGGCGAAAAGACAGTGATGGTTGGCGAAATGAAGTTTGACGGCACCGGCATATCACTTATCTATGAGCATGGCCGATTGGTGCGCGCTGTCACTCGCGGCGACGGCGAAAAAGGCGATGTTGTCACCGACAACGTGAAAACCATCAAGTCAATACCGCTGACGCTTTCGGGCGAAGGTTGGCCTGATTTCTTTGAAATTCGCGGTGAGATAGTGTTGCCGTGGAAGTCGTTTGAGCGTATAAATGCAGAGCGTGCATTTAATGAGGAGCCGCTTTTTGCCAACCCGCGCAATGCCGCAGCCGGCACAATAAAATTGCTAAATCCGGCAGAAGTGTCGCGTCGCGAGCTCGATGCCTATTTCTACTATTTGCTGGGCGAAAATCTGCCTTGCGACAATCACTACGACAATATGATGGCTGCCCGCTCATGGGGTTTCAAGGTGAGCGATGCAATGACCTTATTGCACAATATCAACGAGGTTGACGAGTATATCAACCATTGGGACACAGCGCGCAAAGAATTGCCGGTAGCCACTGACGGCTTGGTGTTTAAAATCAACTCACTGCGTCAGCAGCTGAACTTGGGCTTCACCGCCAAATCTCCGCGTTGGGCTATAGCATATAAATTTAAGGCCGAACGGGCGCTCACCCGCCTCAAGTCAATATCATTTGACGTGGGACGTATGG
>CAYSLD010000220.1:0-1739 GCA_964431795.1 uncultured Bacteroides sp. | reverse complement strand
GCAGCCAAAGGCTTTGAAATAGGCATGGGCTTTGACGGCGCCGCTCACCTGGGCAGCGAGGTGCTCGACAACTGGGTGCCCGATGCCAACGATCCTCGCGGCATGCACGCTGCCACAAACCATTCGGGCGGCATACAGGCCGGCATCAGCAACGGTGAGGACATTGTGATGCGCGTGGCTTTCAAGCCCGTGGCCACATTGTTGCGCGATGTTGCGACCGTTGACGACCAAGGTCAAGCCACCGTGCTCAAAGCCAAAGGTCGCCACGACCCGTGTGTGGTGCCTCGCGCTATACCCATTGTTGAGGCTATGGCGGCAATGACCATTCTCGACGCTTATCTACTTAATAAAACCGTGCATCTGTGAGCAAATTATATCGCGATTACGCCGACTTTCTAGCCGACATTTTTGACGGTAAAGTACAAAAAATCAGCATAAATGCAGGCTTTGCTTGCCCCAACCGCGACGGCACCATCGGCCGTGGCGGCTGCGCGTATTGCAACAACCAAGCCTTCTCGCCGGCCTATAGCAGCGGAGCCCAATCAGTGACCGCCCAGCTTGAAGCCGGGAAGCAATTTTTTGCACGCAAATATCCCACGATGCGCTATCTTGCGTATTTCCAATCATACACGTCAACGCATGGCAACATTGATAGCATCATGGCTATGTATGCCGAGGCCGCGGATGTGCCCGATGTGGTGGGCATAATCATAGGCACGCGTCCTGACTGTATGCCCGACGAATTGCTGCAGCGCCTTGCCCGGCTGAATGAACAGCTGCCTATAATTATAGAGTATGGCGCCGAGAGCAGCCACAACGCATCGCTTGAGCGCGTGAACCGTTGCCACACGTGGCAAACCACGGTCGATGCCGTGATGCGCACTCATAGCGCCGGACTGCGCGTGGGCTTGCACTTTATACTCGGTTTGCCAGGCGAAACTCATGCCATGATGATGCAAACCATTGACCGCATAAACCAATTGCCCGTCGACACGGTGAAATTTCATCAGCTGCAAATAGTGCGCCACACGCGTCTTGCCGCCGAATATGAGGCCGGCACTCTCGACGTGCATCTGTTCACCGTTGACGAGTATGTTGACCTATGTAGCGAGATAGTGCGACGTTTGCGCCCCGATATCGCCATTGAGCGATTTGTGTCGCAATCGCCCGACTCGTTGCTCATAGCTCCGCGCTGGGGGCTGAAAAACTATCAGTTTACAAATTTGCTGCAAAACCGGCTGCGATAGCCTTTTTTTTGAGCAAAATGCTAATTTTTAGGGGTTAAAGTTTTTGTATATTAGAGTTTTTAGCTATCTTTGCAAATTATTAACACACACGACAAAAAGAGTATATATATTAGCACATTTCATCGTTAACAAAATCATATAACTAATTGTAAAACTGTAATGAGAAAGCTTATTTCTGTTTTCATGGTGTTATGTATGTGCGCAGGCATAGCCTTTGCCCAAAACAACACCCTCAAATGCCACGGAACAGTAGTAGACGAAACCGGCGAACCCATTATTGGTGCCGGTGTTGTAGTCACTAATGGTCAACCACTTGGCACTACAGACGTTGACGGACAATTCTCAGTGAGTGTTCCGGCAAAAGCAAAAACTTTAACAATCAGCTTTATTGGCTATAAGGATGCTGTCATCGTTCCCAAAGCCGAATTAGGCACGATTGCCCTCGAGCCACAAACTGAAATGCTCGCTGACTTTGTGATCACTCAGTCGTTG
>CAYSLD010000219.1:0-1756 GCA_964431795.1 uncultured Bacteroides sp. | reverse complement strand
CCCACCGCCGGCGACACATTCAACGTGCTCGACAGCGAACAAGAGGCACGCGAGATTGCCAACAAACGTGAGCAATTGCAACGTGAGCAAGGTCTTCGCACCACTAAGATACTCACACTCGACGATATTGCTCGTCGCCGTGCTATCGGCAACTTCCAAGAGCTTAACATCATTGTTAAGGGTGACGTTGACGGTTCAATCGAGGCACTTAGCGACTCACTCATCAAGCTCTCAACCGAAGAGATTCAAGTTAACGTGCTTCACAAAGCCGTTGGTGAAATTTCGGAGAGCGATGTGACACTTGCAGCAGCATCAAATGCTGTGATTATCGGCTTCCAGGTTCGTCCTTCGCAAGCAGCACGACGTGCCGCAGAGCGTGATGGTGTTGAAATACGTTTGTACTCAGTCATCTATCAAGCTATTGAGGAAGTTAAAGACGCAATGTCGGGTATGCTTGCTCCGGAAATCAAGGAAGAAATCATTGGTACAACCGAGGTTATGGAAACTTACCGCATCAGCAAGGTCGGCACAATTGCCGGTGGTATGGTGCGCGAGGGTAAGATGAAACGCGGTTGCAAGGTGCGCCTCATACGCGATGGTATTGTGCGCTACACCGGTGATCTTGGCAGCTTGAAACGCTTCAAAGACGACGTTAAAGAGGTGGCTATGGGCTACGACTGCGGTCTGTCAATAGCAGGTTACAACGACATACAAGTTGGCGACATGATTGAAGCCTTCGAAGAGGTTGAAGTGAACCGCACACTCTAAGATAACACTATACAGAACGACACAAAAGATTCACATAGGTCTTTTGTGTCGTTTTTTCTTTTCTAAATATGAAAACCGTATATCTAAACATAGGGAGCAATCGTGGCGACCGCGCTGCTTTTTTGGCGCAAGCTGTTGATGTGTTGTCAAAGGCTTTTGGCAAGGGTACGCTGCGCACTGCGCCGGTTGTAGAGAGCGAGCCATGGGGCTACGACTCGCAGCAGCCATATTTGAATTTAGGCGTTGCCATCGACTTTGCCGACGGTGATATGCCCGAGCCGCAGGCTGTGCTTGCCGTCACGCAAGCTGCCGAGCACAAGGTGAGTGCCAACTCGCCACACCGCGACGGAGCCGGCAACTACATTGACCGCGACATTGATATTGACATCATCGACATTGACGGTGTAACACTCAACACTCCGGAGCTGACGGTGCCGCATCCGCGCGCTGAGGCTCGTGAGTTTGTGATGGGTCCCATGCAGTTTTTGTGTCCGGGATGGCATCCTCAAAGACGCGGTGCGGCGCACTTGAAAAAGACTATTGCCGACATGGGCCGCGACACAGTTGAGCAGTTTCATGCCAAGAAGAAGTTGCCGATACGTGTGGTGCTCGACAATGTGCGCTCGCTCAACAATATTGGCAGTATATTTCGCACGAGCGATGCGTTTATGGTTGACCGTGTGCTGCTTTGCGGCATATCGGCCACGCCACCGTCGCCTGAGATACACAAGACGGCTCTCGGAGCTGAGGACTCGGTAGATTGGCAATATTTCGCCACGACAGCTGAGGCTGTGGCTGCGCTGCGGGCCGAGGGATGGCGTGTGTGCTGCCTTGAGCAGGTGCACGGGTCGATATCGCTTGAGCAATACACACCGCAAGAGGGCGAGAAAATAGCCATCATTGCGGGCAATGAGGTGGCTGGTGTTGACCCGGCTATTGTTGCTGACTGCGATTTTTATTTGGAGATACCTCAGGCGGGCACTAAACA
>CAYSLD010000218.1:0-1775 GCA_964431795.1 uncultured Bacteroides sp. | reverse complement strand
CGTTGCAAAGGTACGAACTTTTTTTGAACCTGCAAACTTTTCGGGCAAAAAAATGCGGAAAAGCTGATTTTTTCTCATTTTTTTACATTTCTCGTAGTTATTTCGTACCTTTGCACATATATTTATTAAAGCGGCACCAAAACGCCGCAGCACAAAATTGTTTTTATGGAACTATCAACTCTAACTGCAATTTCCCCTATTGATGGCCGCTATCGCGGCAAGTGTGAAAAACTCGATGAGTATTTTTCAGAATACGCCTTGATACGCTACCGCGTGCGCGTAGAAGTGGAATATTTCATTGCTCTGTGCAAATTGGGCTTGCCGCAACTGGCAGCAGCAAATTTGACAGAAGTAGAAAATCTGCGTTCAATCTATGAGAATTTCTCTGTTGCCGATGCACAGCGCATCAAAGAAATCGAGTCAGTGACTAACCACGACGTGAAAGCTGTTGAATATTTCCTCAAGGAACAATTTGACGCACGCGGATTGTCGCAATTTAAAGAGTTCATACACTTCGGTCTCACCTCGCAAGACATCAACAACACCTCAGTGCCCATGTCGGTAAAAGAAGCCATAGCCAACGTATATCGCCCCGCATTGGTAGAACTTATCGACAAACTCTCAGCCCTCGCCGACGAATGGGCCGACCTGCCTATGCTCGCAAAGACACACGGCCAACCCGCCTCGCCCACTCGCTTGGGCAAAGAAATCGGCGTGTTTGCTTATCGTCTGAAAACACAACTTGCTGCGCTCGATGCAGTGCCCGTGAGCGGCAAATTTGGTGGTGCTACAGGTAACTTCAACGCACACCTCACAGCCTTCCCCGAATATGATTGGCGCGAGTTTGGTGCAAAATTCCTCAGCGAAAGCTTAGGCATACAGCGTGAAGAGCTCACCACACAAATATCAAACTACGACAACCTCGCCGCTCTGTTCGACGCACTACGCCGCATAAACACTATCATACTCGACCTTGACCGCGACATGTGGATGTACATCTCAATGGAATACTTCAAACAACGCATCAAAGCCGGAGAGGTTGGTTCGTCAGCAATGCCCCACAAAGTTAATCCTATTGACTTTGAGAACTCAGAGGGCAACCTTGGCATGGCAAACGCCATACTCGCACACTTGGCGCAAAAACTGCCCGTATCACGCTTGCAACGCGACCTCACCGACTCAACCGTGCTGCGCAACGTTGGCGTGCCCTTGGCTCACATGCTCATCTCAATCGCCTCTACGCTCAAAGGCCTCAACAAATTGTTGCTAAACAAAGAGGCTATTGACCGCGACCTCGACAATATGTGGAACGTGGTTGCCGAAGGCATACAAACCATACTTCGTCGCGAAGGCTACCCCAACCCATACGAGACACTCAAAGCGCTCACACGCACTAATACGAAGGTCACCGGCGAGTCGATTGCTGCATTTATCGACACACTCGAGGTTAGCGATGCAGTGAAAGCTGAATTGCACCGCCTGTCGCCCCACACCTACACCGGATATTAATATTACAATTACAAGTAATCACAATAAAAAAATGCTGCGCCAACATTGACGCAGCATTTTTTATTGTGGTTGCAACGTGAGTGTTTAACCAAGGAATCCGAGGAGCACACCGGCAGCAACAGCCGAGCCGATAACACCGGCCACGTTCGGGCCCATAGCGTGCATGAGCAGATAGTTTTGCGGATCGTATTCCAAACCAAGGTTGTTTGAGATACGTGCAGACATGGGCACTGCTGATACACCGGCATTGCCGATGAGCGGATTGA
>CAYSLD010000217.1:0-1805 GCA_964431795.1 uncultured Bacteroides sp. | reverse complement strand
ATTTCTCGATTTTGTGTTGTTGCAAAATGTTTGCAGCTTCTTCGAGGTTGGTAGACTGTTTAGTAGTTATAAGATTTTCAGAGGTCATCACCTCAGCGATTGGGCGCTGAAGGTTTTGCTCAAAGCGGAGGTCACGGTTAGTGACAATACCAACAAGATATCCGTTGTTGTCAACCACAGGGATACCGCCGATGTGATATTCTTCCATCATGCGGAGGGCGTCGGCAACGGTCTTTTCACGTTGTATGGTGACGGGATCGTAAATCATACCGTTCTCAGCACGTTTCACAGTGTGCACCTGACGAGCTTGCTCGGCAATAGACATGTTTTTGTGAATAACACCGATACCACCCTCACGAGCTATAGCGATAGCAAGTTGAGCCTCGGTGACAGTGTCCATAGCCGCCGAAACAATGGGAACATTGAGAGTGATATTACGTGAGAAACGGGTTTTGAGGTTTATTTCTCGGGGTAAAACCTCAGAATAAGCCGGAATGAGGAGGACATCGTCAAACGTAAGTCCATCCATTTTTACGCGATCAGCAATAAACGACATAGTAATAAAGTCTTATAAATTTTATTGCACGCAAAGTTAATAATTATTTTTGACATTTTTGAAAATTTATTGCTACTTTTGCGCTGTAATGCGAGTATTAACATTATATAATGAAAGTTTTTTGCATCATTGCCGGCAGCTGGAGCTCTTGGCAAGCGGCTTTGCGCCTGATTTTGTGGTGACTATAGCCACCGGAGGCGATTTTGTGGGAAATAACATTTTTAACAATTTGCCACACATATCGCTACATTGCCAGCGCAACACCACTAAATCAAAGCAAAAAAGCAGCATTTTCAGCCATATCGTTAAACATTTGCCACGATGTGCGAACAATTTGCTGCGAATTGTCGAATCGAAGTGGCTGGCATCACGCAAACCGGGAGCGCGCACACTCACCATTGGCGAGACCGAGCGGGCGGCTCTGAGCCGAGCCGAGCGCATACTTGTTGTTGACGATGCCGTTGACAGTGGGGCTACACTCAAAACGGTGGTCGACGCAATCAAATCAGTCAACAAAACGGCTGTGGTGCGCTCAGCGGCAATCACTGTCACAACCGACACTCCGCTGTTGATGCCCGACTACACTATATATACTAATCACACTTTAATCAGATTTCCATGGTCAGCCGACGCAAACTCGTAGTTGTAGATTTAGACGGCACACTCATTGCCGGAAATTCGCTGCACATATACTTGAAGTGCGGTGTGATGTCGCTGCTGCACGACGGTAAGTGGGGCAAAGCCTTGCGCGTGCTCTTGCTGGGCGGCCTGCGCGTGCTGCGCATCGTCAGCCATCGACGCATGAAATTTGCCGCCTTGCAACTGATTGAGCCCACCAACGAACTGCGCAACGAGTTTTGCAAAAAAATAGAAAGACTTCGCCGCCCAGAGGTTGAACAATTGCTAAAAGACTTTAGCGACAACAACTACGACATAATTTTGGCAACGGCGGCAGCTGATATATATGTTGGCTGGATATGGCAAGGCATAAGCTTGGCCACACCTATGGCTAACAATAAGCAACGCCGCGAATTGCGTGGCGAAACTAAGCGCAATGCAGTGTTGCAATACGCTCAGCAACACAATCAAGAACTATATGCCGTGATAACCGACCACTCCGACGACCTTGCTCTGCTGATGTGCGGAGCTCGACAAAATATACTCATCAATCCGTCACCGAGCACCATTGCCGCCGCACAAATGGCCGGCGTGGCCAACCTGCGCATCATAAAATGATAATTGTTTGCAG
>CAYSLD010000216.1:0-1861 GCA_964431795.1 uncultured Bacteroides sp. | reverse complement strand
AAGTAAATGATTGGCCTTATAGATTGCAACAATTTTTTTGTGTCGTGCGAAAGGGTGTTTAACCCGGCACTACGCAATCGTCCTGTCATTGTGCTCAGCAACAATGACGGCTGCGCTGTTGCCATGTCGAATGAGGCCAAAGCTTTAGGCATAAAACGCGGCTCGCCATACTTTCAGATACGCCAACTGTGCGAGCAAAATGGTGTGTTTGCCTTCTCGGGCAACCATCGTTTGTATGGCGATATGTCAACACGTGTGATGGCAACAATTGCCGGCATAGTTCCCGAGATTGAGATTTATTCGGTAGACGAATGTTTCATGCATTTCGACGGGTGGCAAACCGAGAAGTTGCCGGCCGTTGGCCGCGACATAGTGCGGCGTGTACTCCGCAACACAGGCATACCCACATCGCTGGGCATAGCGTCAACAAAAACATTGGCAAAAATAGCATCGAAGTTTGCAAAAAAGCATCCGGCTTATCACGGTGTTTGCCTTATTGACAACGAGACAAAGCGACGCAAAGCGCTTGAGCTCACACCAATTGATGATGTGTGGGGCATAGGTCGACGATTGGCGGTGAAGATGCGCGCAGCACACATAAACACGGCGCTGCAATTTGCCGATTTGCCCAAGGAGCGCGTGCTACGTTTGGTGAATATCACCGGTGAGCGCACATGGCGAGAGCTTAACGGCGAGCCATGCATAGGCTTTGAGACTGAGGTAGCAAATCGCAAACAGATATGCTGTTCACGCTCTTTCGGCAAAGCTATCACTGACTTTGCTCAACTCAGCGAGGCTGTGGCAGCCTTCACAGCCATTGCCGCGCGCAAACTGCGTCAGCAAAAATCGTGTGCCGTGTCGCTATCGGTATTTATCCACACAAATGCATTTCGCGAAGACCAAGAGCAATACTACAATTGCTCGCATCGCACGCTTGATGAGGCCACAAACGACACAATGACACTGACCGCTGCAGCTGTCGACGCATTGCGACACATATACCGTCGCGGCTATGCCTTCAAAAAAGCCGGGGTGATGATTACAGAAATCATCGACTCGGCCAAAGTGCAACCATCACTTTTCGGCTCGGCAGCAGACCGCGAGCGTAGGGCCAAGTTGATGAATGTTGTAGACCAAATCAATGCCGGGTCGATGGCTCGCGACACCGTGCACGTGGCCACGCAAGCCCCAATAGAGTCGTGCGTGCGCAGCGAAAAAATGACGCGCCAATACACCACTCGTCTATCAGATATAATAATAGTCAACACTCCATAAAATATGAATAGTCAATCATTTAACGCCAATCTATCACAGCGACTCGATGCAGACATACAAACAGCATCGAGCATGGCCGATGCGCTAACTGAATTGCTGCGCAATCACCTTGCACAGCTCGACACCATAGCGATACCCGGATTTGGCACTTTTGTACCCGCCAAAACCGACGAATATGTGGCCACAGATAGCGATACGGGCAAACGTATGCTCATGCCACCATCTATAAACATTAATTTCAGGGCAGGCAGCCGTCTGAAAAAATCTACATCTCCGCACAAATCATGAACAATATCATACCTGCCAGCCGACTTGGCGAACTGCTTGCCGCAAAGACCGGCAAAGACGTTGACGTGTGCACTAAATTTGTGAAAGAATACTTCGGACTTATCGAGGCAACACTTTCAGCAGGCGAAAACGTAACTATCAAAGGCATTGGCACATTTAAGCTTACAGGCGACGAAACAGGCCCGGTGGTGTATGTCGTTGACAGCGCCTTGGCGTCGACCGTAAACGCTCCGTTTGAAGCATTCTCAGCCGTAGAACTTTCTGACAATGAGCTTAATGACCAGCCACAAACCGAACC
>CAYSLD010000215.1:0-1922 GCA_964431795.1 uncultured Bacteroides sp. | reverse complement strand
ATTCAGACTAAACTGGCACAAAAAGCGCGGATGCCGAAAAGCGATACGAGTAGGCTTAATATATCTTTATTATTCTATAAAATGAAAAAACTCACTAAAGCCATTTTTACATTTTTGGCAGCAGTTACATTGTCGGCTTGCAGTGACGATGCCACAGTTGATGGTGTTGATAATGCGAGCGAAGAAATCACTCCGCTGCAAGTGAGTGCTACTCAGCTGAATGCGCTCAATACTCAGCAGCAATTCTGCCTCAATATTTTTGAGGGTATGAACAACGATTTCGCTGATAACTTCATCGTTTCGCCTCTTGGTGTGTCAATGGTTACAAGTGTTGTTGCCAATGCAGCCGATGATAGCATACAAACTGTTATCACAGATGCTTTGGGCTTTAACTCTCTTGCTGAGCTAAACGATTTTAACCAATACTTGATGCAAAATTTGCCCAAAGTTGACCCCTCGCGCGTGACTGTGAATCTTGCCAATGCCATGTGGTGCAACAACTCAATGGTCAAAAATGTTTCTGATGACTTCACTCAAGCATATACAAACAACTATTCCGGTTTAGTGTATATGCGCGATTTCTCTGACACAGACGCAATTGCAGGCGAAATAAACAATTGGGCTGCAGAAAACACTAATAACTTCATTAAGAAAGTTGTAACAAGCGATGAAATATCATCAGCCGAAGTAATGTACATTTATAATGCACTATATTTCAACGGCAAATGGCGCACTCCTTTCAAAAAAGCGAACACCAAAACCGGCGAGTTTTATGACCAAACCGGAGCGGTTGTATGCAATGCAGACTTGATGAAACAAAGTGTTAATGCGCTTTATTCTGAAAATGAATTGATGCAGTCTGTTACATTAGGCTATGGTCAAAACAAAGGAGGACAATCGTATGAAATGTTGATTGTGTTGCCCAAAGACGACACCGACTTGACCGCTGCCTTGCGCTCAGCTCTCGCAAGCACAAGCTCAGAATATTATAATGTTGATGTGACATTGCCAAAATTTGAATTCTTCAACAAAAAGTATTTCGGCAAATATTTTGCACAAAGCGGCATTAAATTATGGAATGTTAACTTGCCCGCAATAAATCAAAAAGTTGATAATATTATTGTGGCGCAAACTGCTAAGATAAAGGTAGACGAAGAAGGCACAGAAGCAGCGGCAATCACAAACACTACAGATTTCTCAACCGCTAACGACAAGAAAGTATTTACAGCCAACCGCACCTTTGCATACGTGATACGCGAGAGTGCAAGCAAGGCAATCCTCTTTATGGGCAAAATCACCGACCCGTCACAAACAAAGAGCAATGACTAATCGCGCTTCGCGCGAAGTAAAAAGTAAGGAGTAAAGAGTAAAGAGTAACGGCTACTTTTTACTCCTTACTTCATTACTTCATTACTCATTACTCATTACTCATTACTTTTTACTTCCGCGCAGCGGCAGTGCAACGTCTCCGAGGTAACATACACAGTCAAGCATAGACCCTACATGCCGACGGTACGCTTTGTGGCAGCGTTTCCACCACGAATGTGTACCTGTCGTCACACACGACCAAGGGGATGGCAGTCCGGGCAGATCGCTCGTGCCTCGCTCTCTACTCGGTTACATACAAAATCGTGCCTCCCGGCACGGATAATAGCACATACTAAGCGTTGCACTTATCAGCCCGGATTTGAAGCAAAACAAGTGATGTGTCCGTTTTCGGACACTTTCGTTTCTGCAAGTGATTGATAATCAAAGGGTGTTGACATAGGACGATTTTTTTTGTTATTTTGTGGCAAATAAAATTTTGTATTATGTATCAGTATGAATTATTTTTTGGTGACACTTAGGCAAGGTGGCTCGGTGTTTAAAATATTAACTATATTTAAGTTGATATATCTTTAGCTTTATATGATTTTCTCTAA
>CAYSLD010000214.1:0-1945 GCA_964431795.1 uncultured Bacteroides sp. | reverse complement strand
TTAAAGACGTGCTCCTCCTCGACGTTGTGCCCCTTTCAGTTGGTATCGAAACTCTCGGTGGCGTAATGACCAAGCTTATCGAAGCTAACACCACAATTCCTACCCGCAAGAGCGAAGTGTTCTCAACTGCTGCCGACAATCAACCCTCAGTTGAAATCAACGTGCTGCAAGGTGAACGCCCCATGGCTAAAGACGACAAACTCCTTGGCAAATTCCACCTCGATGGCATCGCTCCCGCTCCCCGTGGCATTCCTCAAATCGAAGTTACTTTCGAAATCGACGCTAACGGTATCCTCAACGTTACCGCTAAAGATAAAGCTACCGGCAAAGAGCAATCAATCCGCATCGAAGCTTCAAGCGGCTTGACCGACGCCGAAATCAAACGTATGAAAGAAGAAGCTGAAGCTAACGCTGCTGCCGACGCTAAAGAAAAAGAGCGCATCGACAAACTCAACCAAGCTGACGCTATCATCTTCCAAACCGAGAAACAACTCTCTGAGCTCGGCGACAAAATCCCTGCCGACAAGAAAGCTGCTATCGAAGCCGCTGTTGCTAAACTCAAAGATGCTCACAAAGCACAAGACATTGCAGGCATTGACGCTGCTATCAACGAAATCCAATCAACTTTCGGTGCAGCTCAGCAAGACATCCTCAATGCTCAAGCTCAAGCACAGCAACAACAACCCGGTGCAAACGCAGGCGCTCAACCCGGTTCTGACCAAGGTGGCGACCACGTGACCGATGTTGACTTTGAAGAAGTGAAATAAGCTTATCTCATCGCAATTTATAAAGAGTTGCAACCTCTCATATCGGGGTTGCAACTCTTTTTTTGCAATTTATTGATAGATAATTACAAAAAACTATGTACCTTTGCACACACATTATCATATAATAATCTCGAATGCTGAAAATGAACTCAAAATTATGCTGTGTAGGGCATATAACTTTAGATAAAATTATAACCCCCCGCCATCAGGTGCACATGCCCGGCGGCACTTCATATTATTTTGCCCACGCATTAGCAAGCCTCGACCCTAAGGTTTGCACACTCGTCACAGCTCTTGCAGAGTCTGAAATGCAAGCTGTTGAGGATATTCGCAAACGCGGCATCGCCGTGTCGGTGATGCCCAGCAAACACTCGGTTTACTTTGAAAATTCTTACGGCGAAAACAGCGACAACCGCACACAGCGCGTGCTCGCAAAAGCCGACCCCTTCACTGTTGATGCTTTGCGCAACGTTGAAGCCGAGATTTTTCACCTTGGCACACTCCTCGCCGACGATTTTTCACTCGACGTTATAAAATATCTCTCATCAAAAGGTCGCCTCTCGGTTGACGCTCAAGGCTATCTGCGCGAAGTGCGCGGCGAAAAAGTGTATGCCGTTGACTGGGTGGGCAAAGAAGAAGCTTTGAAGTATGTTGACATACTCAAAGTCAACGAGCACGAGATGGAAGCACTCACCGGCTGCACCGATCCACGCATCGCTGCTGCACGTCTTGCTGAATATGGCGTAAAAGAAGTGCTCATCACTCTCGGCAGCCAAGGCTCTCTGATTTATGCAGACGGCGCATTCTACGAAATCCCCGCTTACAAAGCCGAAGATATAGTTGATGCCACCGGTTGTGGCGACACATACATGGCAGGCTACCTTTATATGCGCACAAAAGGCGCATCATACATCGAAGCCGGAAAATTTGCAGCCGCAATGTGTACCCTCAAGCTCGGCGCATCAGGGCCATTCTCAGGCAACTTGGATGCCATCAACAACGTGATGCAAAACGTGCAATGCGAGCTTCACATCTAAGTTGGCTAACAATGTTGACGGATTGAAAATAAATTAGTATCTTTGCATACAGAAAAGACTGTTTTAAGACTCAAACCCATATAAACAAATATTCCAATGGTAAGTTACAAAGAATTAGGCCTCGTGAACACTCGTGAGATG
>CAYSLD010000213.1:0-1946 GCA_964431795.1 uncultured Bacteroides sp. | reverse complement strand
TTACTTCTTACTCTTCCTCCTGTTTCTCTTTATGGTGTGCGTCACCACACCCCAAACTTCAAATTGCGAGTCGGGAGTCACAAGTATAGGGTCGAACTTCTCATTAGATGGAATGAGCCATATTCGGTCTTTCTCAAGGCGTATGCGCTTTAGCGTGAAATCTCCGTCAAGACAGCACACCGCCAAATCACCGTCGTCAGGCTCAATAGAGCGGTCAATAACAATGATATCACCGGGGTCTATTCCGTCGCCAATCATCGACTCACCGGCCACTCTGCCATAAAAAGTTGATGCAGGGTGCATCACAATCTCTCGGTTGAGGTCGATGCTCTCACTGATATAATCTTGCGCCGGCGAGGGAAATCCGGCTTGTATGCCTTGGTCGGCATACGGCAACGGCATGTGCGTTGAAAGGTCCGGAAGAAATATATCTACACTTACTTCTTTTTCGCGCATAATCACCATATTGTTTCAGCCACGGCATAGCGTGGTCGTTGTTTCACTTCTATAAATATCTTGCCGATATATTCACCAACAATGCCGATGCCCATAAGTATCAAGCTGCCCAAAAACCATACCGACAACATTAGTGACGCCCAACCCGATATTGTGTCGCGGAAAAAATGTGCTATGAACACCCATGCTGCCACGGCTATGTCTATAAGCAAAAAAGTGAGTCCGGTTAAAAATATGTAGCGCATCGGCTTGGCCGAAAACGATGTGATGCCGTCAATCGAAAAACTCAGCATCTTGCCAAGCGGATATTTCGACTCACCTGCACACCGTTCGCTGCGCTCGTATTCAACTATTGAGCTCTTCAATCCGATTTGAGGAATGATGCCGCGCAAAAACAAATTCTCCTCGCCATATTCGGCAAGCAAATCGAGTGCGCGGTTGCTCATCAAACGATAGTCGGCATGGTCATAGATTGTCTCGGCACCAAGACTGTTTTGCACCTTGTAGAATGTATGCGCCGTTGTGCGCTTGAACCATGTGTCGGTCTTACGACTTGAGCGCACTCCATACACAATGTCATCGCCGTTGATGAAATTTTCAACCATCTTGTTGATAGCCGACGGGTCATCTTGCAAATCAGCGTCGATCGACACTGCTGCATCGCACTTGCCGCGCACGCTCATCAGTCCGGCTAGCAGCGCATTTTGGTGCCCGCGGTTGTGTGCCAGCGATATACCTTTCACTCGCGCATCTTTTGCGTGCAAGCTTTCTATGACGGCCCACGTGTTGTCGCGGCTGCCATCGTTTGAGCACAGCACATAGCTTTCCGATGAAATAATGCCACGCTCAGCCATATCATCAAGACGGCTCAGCAGTTGCGGCATCGTTATGGGTAGTGCTTCTTGCTCATTATAGCATGGCACTACAATTGCAATTATGGGATTTGTTGGTTTCATAACCACAAAAATACAGAAATTTTTAATTTCACACAAAAAAATAAGCCCCCAACCGGAGGCTTATCATATTTTCTGTATGTGACGTGTGGCTTAGTAGCTGCGAGCAATGATCACGCGGCGTGCTGACGGGCGGCCTGTAACCATGCACTTGCCCGGAGTTTCGTCGCCATCCAAGGGTATGCAGCGAATGGTGGCTTTTGTCTCTTCTTTGATGCGTTCTTCTGTTTCGGTTGTGCCGTCCCAGTGGCAGAGGAAGAAACCGCCGTCCTCGATGCGCTCCTTAAATTCGTCGTACGAGTCGCAGATGTATGTTTTTTGTTCGCGAAGTTTGAGAGCTTTTGCGTAGATGTTTGCTTGAATTTCTTCGAGCAAGTTTGCAACATACTCTTCAATGCCGGCAAGTTGTGCCTCGTGTTTTTCGAGTGTGTCGCGGCGCATAACTTCAACTGTGCCGTTGGCAATGTCGCGAGCACCAAGCACCAAGCGTACGGGCACACCTTTGAGCTCGTAGTCGGCAAACTTAAATCCGGCGCG
>CAYSLD010000212.1:0-1955 GCA_964431795.1 uncultured Bacteroides sp. | reverse complement strand
ATTGCCGCCCTCGACGAAATGCGCTCACCCGCTCAAGTGGCTCAAAACCGCGGCATCAGCGTCGAACAAGTTTTCAAAGGCTAAGACTCAACGTCTTTCCCTAATTGATAACTATTAATCTTACTCATTAATATGGCACAGATTAAAATCAAACAAACAAAAAGTCGCATCAACTGCCCCGCAGTGCAAAAGCGCACCCTCGACGCTCTCGGTCTCAAAAAAATGAACCATACTGTGGTTAAAGAAGACACCCCCAGCGTTATGGGCATGGTTAAGAAAGTTCATCACCTCGTTGAAGTGACCAAAGCTTGAACGTAATAATTAACATTAAAGACATTAGAAACATGGATTTAAGTAATTTACAACCCGCCGTTGGCTCAGTACAACGCAAAACTCGTATCGGACGTGGTCCGGGTTCAGGCAAAGGTGGCACATCAACCCGCGGTCACAAAGGTGCTAAATCGCGTTCAGGTTACAAACGTAAAATCGGTTTCGAAGGCGGTCAAATGCCTTTGCAACGCCGTTTGCCTAAATTCGGTTTCAAAAACATTAACCGTGTAGAATATAAACCCATCAACCTTGACCTCATCCAATTGTTGGCCGAATCTAAAGGCCTCCAAAAAATAGGTCTCGAAGAACTTCGCGCAGCTGGCTACGTTAACGGCGCTCAACTCGTGAAAATTCTTGCTAACGGCACCCTCTCTGCTGCCGTTACCGTTGAAGCACATGCATTCTCTGCAGCTGCTCAAGCTGCTATCGAGGCTGCAGGTGGCTCTATCGTCAAAGTATAAATTCTAATTCAACCATGAGATTTGTCGAAACATTAAAGAATATCTGGACAATCGAAGAGCTCCGCAAACGACTCCTCATAACCTGCCTCTTGGTACTCATCTACCGCCTCGGCTGTTATGTGGTGCTCCCCGGAGTTTCTCCGGCTGCCATCGACGCTTTGTCGGCTTTCACCAACAAAACCGGTATGATGCAGCTTCTCGATATGTTCTCCGGCGGTGCATTCTCGCAAGCCTCTATATTCGCCCTCGGTATCATGCCATACATCACAGCCTCTATCGTGATCCAACTCCTCGGCATGGTGCTGCCTTCTTTCCAAAAAATGCAGCGCGAAGGCGAAAGCGGTCGCCAAAAACTCAACCAATATACCCGCTATCTCACAGTGCTTATATTGGTACTCCAGGCTCCGGCCTACCTGCTCAACTTGCAATACCAAGTTAGCGCAGCAGGTGGCGTAGGCACCTCATTCAACTTCCTGACTATTGTCTACCTGACAATAATCCTCGCAGCAGGCTCAATGTTCATCATGTGGCTCGGTGAGCGCATCACAGACCGTGGCATCGGCAACGGCATCTCGTTCATCATCCTCGTCGGTATCATTGCTCGCCTCCCGGGAGCTTTCGTCTACGAATTCACCAGCCGTCTCCCCGGCGCCTCTGGCTCTGAAGGCGGTCTCGTAATGTTCGTTGTCGAAATCGTACTCCTCTTCGCTGTAACAGTTGGTGCCGTAGCACTCGTACAAGGCACTCGCAAAGTACCCGTGCAATACGCCAAACGTATTGTTGGCAACCGTCAATTTGGTGGCGCCCGTCAATACATCCCCCTCAAAGTTAATGCAGCCGGTGTGATGCCGATCATCTTTGCACAAGCAATCATGTTCATCCCCATCACCCTCTCAGGTTTCGGCTCAGGCTCTGACGCAGGTCGCGGCTTCTTCCAAGCCCTCACTAACATCAACGGCTTCTGGTACAACGCAATCTTCTTCTTGATGATTGTAGCGTTCACTTACTTCTACACAGCCATCACAGTGCGCCCCACTCAGATGGCAGAAGAAATGAAACGCAACAACGGCTTCATCCCCGGCGTTAAACCCGGCAAAAAAACCGCTGAGTACCTCGACACCATCATGTCACGCATCACCTTGCCCGGTTCAATCTTCCTCGGCA
>CAYSLD010000211.1:0-1975 GCA_964431795.1 uncultured Bacteroides sp. | reverse complement strand
GCATGGTGTCTGTCCAGCCGAATGCTTCATATAATAATACGTGTAGCGGAGCAGAGGGCAACCATTCTTCGCCACGGATGACATGGCTGATGAGCATCAAGTGGTCATCAACGATGTTAGCCAAGTGGTATGTTGGCAGGTCGTCTGCGCTCTTGTAGAGGACTTTGTCATCGAGGACGTCGCTTTTGATAACGACTTTGCCACGAATGAGGTCGTGGACTTCGACATCGCGACCGGGTTCGATTTTGAAACGTACGACGTAGGGGGTTCCATCAGCGATGAGCTTGTCGACTTCCTCTTTGGGCATTGTCAAAGAGTTGCGCATTTTGAGACGAGTTGAAGCGTCATATTGGAAGTTGGCAGTCGCAGCACGTTGAGCTTCGAGCTCAGCGGGGGTATCAAAAGCGATGTAAGCCTTGCCGTTGTCGAGCAAAATTTTGACGTGTTCGCGATAGATATCGCGACGTTCACTTTGTTTGTAAGGGCCGTAAGGGCCGCCTTCGCGAACACCTTCGTCGATGCCGATGCCGAGCCAAGCGAGAGCCTCGTTGATATAGTCTTCAGCTCCGGGCACGAAACGTTGAGAGTCAGTGTCTTCGATACGTAAAATCATCTTGCCGCCGTTGCGACGAGCAAAGAGATAGTTATATAGTGCGGTGCGAACGCCTCCGATATGCAGAGGGCCGGTAGGCGATGGCGCAAATCTAACGCGTACTTCGCGATTCATGTCTTTATCTTTGATTTTTTGGTTAATAACAACGCAAAATTACAAAAAAAGGGCGAGATAACATAATATTGCGAAGAAATAAGTGCTAAAGCGAAAAGCGCAATCTTGCTCAAAGACAACGAATATCGTCTTGAGATAACAAAAAATCTAACACGTGCTTTATATTATGGCATTAAATCGTACGTTCATATTGAGCCTGAAAGCATTAAAAAAAGCACAACTCGCAAGGCACGAGAAAATATGGTCTCTATTCGTGAACATCGTCAGATGTGTCAATAATCGCATCTTCGATTCTGCGAAAATGGCAAATTTGTCAGCAAAAAGTGAAAGGTCCACATCGAATAAAATGACTAAATTTGTAGCAAAATTATAGCATTAGCAATATGGCAAGAACATTGATAGCATTTTATTCACGCGCCGGACAGAATTACGTGAGCGGCGACATTGTGGATTTGGAAGTGGGTAACACCGAAGTTGTTGCTAACAAAATTCAGCGACTGCTTGACGATGCCGACCTATTCAAAATTGAAACTGTAAAGTCATATCCGATTGACTATATGGAAACAACAGAAGTCGCAAAGGATGAACTTCGTCGCGAGACTCGTCCGGAACTAACGACAGAGGTAGAGAATATGTCGCAATATGACACTATCATCTTAGGTTATCCCAACTGGTGGGGAACAATGCCTATGGCGGTATTCACTTTCTTGGAGTCATACGACTTCACCGGCAAAACTATTATCCCGTTCTGCACCCACGAGGGCAGCGGCATGGGACACTCTGTAAGTGACATCAAGCAAATGTGTCCGGGTGCAACAGTACTTGACGGCACGCCCATACATGGCTCCACAGCACAGCAGGCTGACCGCCAAGCGGCAGCAATTGCAGGAAAAGTAAATCAAAAATAGTATGCGCTATGAATAAACCTTACATTGTTTGCCACATGATGCAAAGCATTGATGGCAAAATCGACTGCGATATGGTTGATAAAATCAGCGGCGACGAATATTACGCCGCACTTGATTCGTTGGAGTGTACTGCCTTCATCGAGGGCAAGCACACTTATCAGATTCACTACTGTGGATTTGATAAGTATAAACCTTCTGTAGTCGAAAGTGTGAACAAAGAGTGTATTTATGTAGCAAAGAAAGCCAATCGTTATAGCATCTCGCTTGATACACTCGGTACACTGCTTTGGGATGAAACTCCGAATGATGGTCACCTCTGCATCATCAGTGAGCAAGCATC
>CAYSLD010000210.1:0-2004 GCA_964431795.1 uncultured Bacteroides sp. | reverse complement strand
ATCGGTAGCTCCTAGATTACTTTTTATATAATCAGCTGCTGCCTGCCCTGATTTTTTTAGCTCAGTGGTCGGATTCGCTAACCAATTATCGAGTATTTTTGCGATATCGTCGTCCGTGCTATAACAAAAACCGCCTTTACAAGCTATCAAATCGGCTGCTTCTTTGAACTTTTGATGCTTTGGTCCAAATATAACAGGCATACCATAAACCGCAGCCTCATTTATATTATGGATTCCGGCACCAAAGCCGCCACCAATTATTGCCACATCACCATATCTATAGAGACTAGATAATAAACCAAAGCAATCTATGATTATTACTTGAACATCATCTGCGATAACATCATCATCTTTCACTTGCGACCAAAGCACAGATTTACCTGTCAGCAATTGTTGTATTGATTTTAGACGTTGCGCATCAAACTCATGTGGAGCTATGATAGCTTTTACTTCATGATGAGCATTTAGCCACGGAGTATATCTCGCTTCATCAGGTTGCCACGAGCTACCAACTACCAATGTGAACTTCGCATTCGAGCACCATTTATCTATAGATGATATATCGAAGGTATTGCGCATAATATCGGTAACCCTATCAAAACGAGTATCACCGGCAACAGTTACATTGTCTATATTTACTGATTCTAGCAGCTTTTTTGAATCTTCATCTTGAACAAAAAGGTGGTCGTAACAATGCAACATTTTGCGGAACATGCCACCCCACGACTTGAAAAAGATTTGATTGCGGCGGAAAATAGAAGAAATAATGTATGTAGGGATATTTCTTTCTCGCAGTTGTTGCAAATAATTGCCCCAAAACTCATACTTCACAAATATTGCTCTGTGTGGCGCTGCTACATCTAAAAAACATGTAACAAGACTAGGTTTATCGAATGGTAAATAAGCCACACAGTCAACATTTTTATAGTTTTTACGGACTTCATAACCTGAAGGTGAGAAAAATGTGAGCAAAATTGTCAGCTGCGGATGCTCTGCGCGATAAAGTTCTATGAGCGGTCGGGCTTGCTCAAATTCGCCTAGAGAGGCTGCATGAAACCAAAGGTCAAAACCGTTTGGCGCCACCGATTTTCGGCAGCTTTCAATATGCTCAAAGGACTGATGTTGTCCTTCGAGCATAGTTTTTATTTTATGTGAACGTATAGCAGCGACTTTCGCGCCAAAGCTATACGCCGAAATAGCGAAATTATAAAGCGGGTTCATTTGAGATACGTTGTACGCCAGCGAGAATACGTTTTATTGTTTCTTCGCGACCTATAAGTTCGGTGATATCGAACATATGTGGGCCTTTACATTCTCCAACAACAGTTAGACGGAATGCATTCATAACGTTACCCATGTGATATCCGTTGTCGGTTATCCAATTGAGCACAATAGGCTCTGCTGCTTGAGAAGCAAAATCGGGGATATTTTTCAGCACTTCCACCAATTGTGTCATCAACGCAGGCATTTCTTCAGACCAACGTTTTTTCACTGCCTTAGCATCGTATGTTTCAGGTGCAACAAAGAAGAAACGAGCTTGTTCCCAAAGGTCACTAACAAAATTAATGCGGCTCTTAACTAGAGAAACAGCTTTTGCTATATACTCATCCGAAAAATCTGATGGATTAACACCATGTTTTTCCATCACAGGTTTAAATAGCTGAGCAAGCTCAACATCTCCGAGATTTTGCAAATAAGTGTGGTTAAACCATTTTCCTTTTTCAAAAGCGAACTTAGCTCCTGAGCGTGAGCAATGTTCGAAAGAGAATTTATTAATAAGCTCTTGCATAGTCATCACTTCTGTGTCATCTCCGGGATTCCATCCAAGGAGAGCCAAGAAGTTTACAACAGCTTGAGGCAAATAACCACTTTCACGATAGCCAGTTGAAACAGCACCGGTTTTGGGATCGTGCCATTCGAGTGGGAAAACAGGAAAACCGAGACGATCTCCATCGCGTTTAGAGAGCTTACCTTTGCCGTCTGGTTTAAGCAACAAGGGCAAAT
>CAYSLD010000209.1:0-2105 GCA_964431795.1 uncultured Bacteroides sp. | reverse complement strand
GTCTACATCTTTATATTTATTTTTGTGCACTTTTGTGCCTTTTTGTTCTTCAGCCGGGCCAATTATAAGCACAATTTCTCCACGCGGAGCATTAGCAGTAAAGTGCTCAATTAGCTCAGCAAGTGACCCGCGCACAGTGGTGTCATGCAATTTTGATATCTCGCGCGAGACAGAAGCTTGTCGATCATTTCCACATACTTCAGCGAATTGCTGCAAAGTTTTTACAAGTCTCACCGGTGACTCATATACAATAGAAGTTACATTGCTATCAGCGATGGCTTGTATGCGAGTAGCACGGCCTTTTTTAGGTGGTAGAAAGCCTTCGAAGGTAAAACGGTCACAAGGGAGGCCTGAGTTGACCAAAGCGGGGACAAAAGCAGTTGCTCCGGGTAATGTTTCGACTTCGATGTTAAATCGTCTGCATTCACGAGACAGCATAAATCCGGGGTCAGAAATACCCGGAGTGCCGGCGTCAGAAACAAGAGCAATAATCTCGCCGCCGAGCAAGCGCTCAACGATAGGAGACACAGACGTATGCTCGTTGAATTTATGATGGCTAATCATAGGCGTATCAATGCCGAAATGGCGCATCAGCACTGCGCTGGTGCGAGTGTCTTCAGCAAGAATAGTAGTAACCTCCTTAAGCACTCGTATGGCGCGTGGCGTCATATCGTCAAGGTTTCCTACGGGTGTTGGTACGATGTATAATTTACCAGCCATAATTGATGTTTTTTAATCGAAATGATTACTAATAATATTCACAAAGTCTTTAACTTCGTCGCTATCCATATTCCAGCCCAAATCATCGCTCATATACTCAACTGCTTCTTCCATATTTTTCATTGCAGAGAGGATGTTAAGCGTTTCGGCGAACTGCGCATCATTATTGGCAAAAAGTTCGCGACGGAAACGGAATTTATCATTTAGCGTGAAAGCTTTGCGCAAGTCACGGGCTTCGCGACGGGTGAGCATTTCGTCGACACGCATCTCGTTAGGGCGACTTGCTGCAATTTCTTCGGCAGTTGTCAAATCGTTACTTTGATATTGCTGCGATACGGTTGATGATGACAATTCCGGCTGCAGTTGCTCAGAAGGAGTTAGAACTTCAGCAACATTTTGTGAGGGTGATGCTTGAGGTTCGGCTTCAACTTCGGTAACTATTTCAGTTATAGGTTGCACATCAGATTGAGTTGATGCTTCGGTTTCTGCCTCAGTTTCTTGATTTTCTTGCTCGAAAATAGTTTTAAATTCAGCATATTTTGAAAATAGCAATTGTTTTGCATCATCGCTCTCTCGGGCAGCAATAATGCGCAACAAGCCTTCTATCTCAACGTTTAGTTGTATTAATTTTTGTATATCCATTGATAATAAAATTATAAGTTATTCAATAATAAATTAGAAATAGCGGCACGCAAATCAGCACGCGTACCAAAGAAACTATTAGCCATAATAACGACAACGTGTGTGGGCTTGCCATTATCATCTATTTTGTAGCCGGCATAACACTGCACACCATTCATACTACCGGTTTTGAGCACTAATTTGCCGCTCAATCGAGTGTTAAGCATAAATGATTTTACGGTACCGGTTTTGCCCGCAACCGGGAATAGGCTCACATAATCTTTTGACATGTTACTACGAGCCATCCAAGCGAGCATATCGCCCATGAAGTGTGCAGATACTCTATTAACACGAGCCAAACCGCTACCATCTTTAATTGTTATGTACTCCGTATTAAGATTACGGCCGGCCCACAGACTAAGTTCTGCTTTTATAGCTTCATTACGGCTTTTACCTTTGGCTATTGCGCGCAAAATGCCTTCTGCGAACATATTATCGCTACGTTCCATGAGGCTTTGCAGTATATTTAGCAGTTTTGGGGACTTATGTTCATACAGGTTTATAGTTTCGCCGTTATTGGCGACCGATTTTGCCGCAACGGTTATGCCTGCTTTTTTCAGTTTTTCTGTAAGTTCGTAAACAAAGACCTCGGCAGGATGCGGCATGGTTGAGCTCACACGTTGTTTTGAGTCGGAGAAATTAGAGCCATAAACCGTTAGGTTATTTGAATTTATGCCACGCATAACGTCGGAAGATCCGGATAC
>CAYSLD010000208.1:0-2111 GCA_964431795.1 uncultured Bacteroides sp. | reverse complement strand
CCTTGGTCGTGGTACATTGCCAACACGCCGTCAAACTTGTCGAAGTTGCCGCTGCCAAAAAATCCGTCGGCTGCATACGGGCCGAATGCGAGTATTTTCTCCTCTTTGGCTTGGTTTATAGCCGGGATGATGATGTCAGTCTCCTCGCTACCAAGCAATCCGTTTTCGCCGGCATGAGGGTTGAGTGCCAACACTGCTATGCGCGGAGCCACAATGCCAAAGTCGCGGTGCAGCGATGTGTTGAATATGCGCAACTTCTCAACGATAGAGTCTTTAGTGATAGCTGCGGGCACTTTTGCTATGGGCAAGTGTGTGGTCACCAGGGCTACGCGCATATTTTCAGAGAATAGCACCATCAGTGCTTTGTTGCCGTCGCCGAGAGCTGACTCAAGATATTCGGTGTGGCCGGGAAATACGAATGTTTCGCTCTGTATGTTGTGCTTGTTGATGGGGGCAGTGACTAGGGCGTCAACTTTGTGGTTGCGTATGTCGGCCACAGCGCGCTCCAAGGCTATGAATGCTGCCTTTCCGGCTGCTTCGGTGCTCACACCGGGCTCAACTTTCACGTCCTCGCCAACAACATTTATAATGTTCACCACGCCATCGCGAGCTTGCGAGGCATCTTCGATTTGGCAGAGATTAATGTTTTGCATACCCAGCACTTTGCGGTAAAAAGCGGCAATTTTAGCCGAGCCGTATATCACCGGTGTGCAAAGCTCGAGCATGCGATTATCTTCAATGGTCTTTAATATTACTTCGTAACCCACGCCGTTAATATCGCCGTGAGTGATTGCTATTTTAATTTTCATCAGTGTTTGTTGATGTTATGGTATTGTCGTTAGTTTTTGACTTGCCGGCGAGCATGCCGCACGCTGCCATGATGTCCTCGCCGCGAGAGGCGCGGATGGTAGCTGTCACGCCAAGGGCATTGAGTCGGTCGCGAAATGCTTCCATCAATTGAGTGGGGCAGGGGCGCAGAGTGCTGTCGGGTATGGCATGAAAGCGTATCAAGTTTACGCGCGATGATGTGCCGCGCAGCAAACGTGCCAATGCATCGGCATGGCTGATGTGCGAGTTTATGCCTTGCCACATGATGTATTCTACCGACAGACGGCGCTGGTGGGCAAAGTCGTATTGTTTGAGTAGTGCAAAGATGTCGGTGAGTGGCCATGCTTTTTCTGAGGGCATCAGCGAGGCGCGTTGCTCGGCATACGGTGCGTGCACACTTATTGCGACGTGCACACGTGTTTGCTCAAGCAAGGTGCGCAGTTCGGGCAATTTGCCGATGCTCGACACAGTGATGCGCTTCGGACTCCAAGCCAAGCCCCAATCGGCAGTGAGCACTTCGATGGCTTGCAACACTTCGCCAAGGTTGTCGAGAGGCTCGCCCATGCCCATAAACACTATGTTTGTGAGCTTCTCTGAGTTTTCCACACTGAGCACTTGGTTGATGATGCGGTGTGCGGTGAGGTTGCCGTGCCATCCTTGTCGGCCAGTCATGCAAAACACGCAGCGCATTTTGCATCCGGCTTGCGACGATACGCACAAGGTTGCGCGGTCATGGTCAGGAATATATACGGCCTCAACGTTGTGGTTGCAGCCGCTGTCAAACAGATATTTCACAGTGCCGTCTACAGAGCGTGCTGCTGCCAGCGGCTCTTCGCGGCCCACGCAATATCGCTCTGCCAAGAGTTGGCGTGCCACCTTCGAGAGGTTGGTCATATCGTTTATGTCGGTCACGCGGCTCACGTACAGCCAACGCGCTATTTGTGCGGCTGTGAAGCGGGGAAGGCCCTCAGCTGCAACCATTTGCTGCAGTTGTGTCAGGGTCATACCCACCAACGGTGTCTTTGTTGTTTGCATACTTTGCATAATTACTGCAAAAATAGTGATAATTGGTCAAATCACCAAATAATAGTTGTGCAAGCCGTGCGGGCGCAAAAGTTTGCGCCCCTACCGGCTGCGCCTATCCGTTAGGTTACTCTTCACTCTTCACTCTTTACTCTTTACTTTTTTTACTTTTTACTTACAAAAAAAAGCTGTGCTGCGCCCTGATAGGGTGCAGCACAGCTGAATAAGGTTGCTAACAAGCAATGATTATTCTTCTACGG
>CAYSLD010000207.1:0-2157 GCA_964431795.1 uncultured Bacteroides sp. | reverse complement strand
CGACGAGGTGCCCGGTGGCGCTTGGGGCGGCTCGCAAGTGGCTCAAGACTTTATGGCTGAAAAAGGACTCGAAAGCGAAAGTGCTCTCCATGCTTATTTCGTGCGCGAAATAGCCAAAATGCTCAAAGAACGCGACCTGCCAATGTACGGCTGGGAAGAAATTGCCGTCGGACATGGCGACTTAGACGCAGAGGTTGCGCCTACAGTTGGCGGTGTGAACTGCTGGCACGATACTCCCGAAGCTGCTCTCTCGGCTGTGAAACGTGGATACAACGTCATACTTAGCAACGTGAACCGTTTCTACCTCGACCTCGCCTACAACTGGCATCCTGAAGAGCCCGGCCTCACTTGGGGCGGCACCGTTGACGAATTTAAAGCCCTCGGCGGATATCTTGACGACCTTTGCCCCGTTGACACTACTGCCGTTCCCGGTAAAATACTTGGCGTGCAAGGTCAAATGTGGTCTGAAACCTTGCGCTCACCCGAAATGATGTTTGAATATATGTTGCCTAAAGCCCTCGGCCTTGTTGAACGCGGTTGGAACAGCAAACAAACTTACACCGACCAGCAATTTAACAAGCTTATCGGCGAAAAAGAGTTACCCCTCTATGGCGGCGAACTTAAATTGGCTGTCCACATGCGCCAACCCGGCATAAAGGTTATCGACAACAAAGTTTACATGAACGCTCCCTATTCAGGTGGCGAAATCCGATACACACTCGACGGCTCTGAGCCCACCAAAGACTCTGCTCTATACCTCATGCCTTTTGAATATAACTCAAACGACAAGATTAGAGCACGTTACTATCGCGACAATAGCGCTTCGGTGACTACATTCCTCGAATAGTTAACTATCTACAAATTAAATGAATCCTCAATCCACTCTTAACGCATATTTGCAACAAGCATTTCGCGACAATTGGTCGCGAAATGCTTTCTCTGACTTTAAAGGTCAGACTTTTACCTATGGCGATGTTGCCCGCAAAATTGCCGAGTTGCACCTCCTTTTTGCGCAATCGGGCCTAAAACCCGGCGACAAAATAGCCCTTTGTGGCCGCAACTCTTCACAGTGGGCCATTTCCGCTCTGTCAGTAGTAACTTATGGCGCTGTGGCCGTGCCTATCTTGCACGATTTCCACCCCGACACCATTCACCACTTGGTCACTCACTGCGATGCCCGCATACTCTTTGCCGACACAAATACACTCAAAAATTTGCAGTTCGAGCAAATGCCCAACCTTGAGGCTGTGGTGCTCATCAATGATTACTCTATGCCACATCAGCGCAGTGCTGCCGCACAACAAGCGCACTCGGGCTTGGCTGATGCATTTGCTGCAAAATATGCTAATTTTGCTGCCGCAGATGTCAACTACACAACTGTCGCACCCGACTCGCTCGCACTTATCAACTACACATCCGGCTCAACCGGATTTTCAAAAGGTGTGATGCTCAGCGAACGTGCCTTGTGGTCGAACTTGCAATATTGCATTGACGGCCTCGGCTTTTTGTTGCCCGGCGACGAAATGCTGAGCATGCTGCCTTTGGCTCACATGTTCGGCTTTATGGTTGAAATGATACACCCCTTGGCAAAAGGTTGCCACATCACTTTCTTGGCACGTACACCCTCGCCAAAAATCATCATGGAGGCTCTTGCCACCGTGCGCCCCAAACTTATTGTAGCCGTGCCGTTGATTATCGAAAAGATTATCAAGACGCGCATATTCCCCATGCTCGAGCAGCCAAAAATGAAATTCCTGCTCAAACTGCCCGTGGTCAATAATATCATCTATGGCAAAATTAAGTCTAAAATTATTGATGCTTTTGGTGGTAACCTCCTCGAACTCATACTCGGTGGTGCCGGTGTGAACAAAGAAGTTGAGACCTTCTTGCGCCGCATTAAATTCCCATTTACCGTGGGATATGGCATGACCGAATGTGGCCCGCTCATTTCTTATTGTCCGTGGGCCAAACAGCGCGAAGCATCGTGTGGCCGCATCGTTGACCGCATGGAGGTGCGCGCCGACAGCGACAACCCGGCTGTAACTCCGGGCGTGCTCTGGGTGCGCGGTGCTAACGTGATGCTCGGATATTACAAAAACGACGAGGCTACAAACGCTGTGATGCGCGACGGTTGGATGAACACCGGCGACATCTGCA
>CAYSLD010000206.1:0-2216 GCA_964431795.1 uncultured Bacteroides sp. | reverse complement strand
GCTTTTTGTTTTGCAACAACTTCTTTACCGATAAACTCTTCTTTGTCGAGTTTGCAGAACATAGAGAGAGCAGCTTCAACCGGAGTGATTTCGGCGGTAAGTTCGTCGCCATAGAGGGGCAGACCGGCTTCGAAGCGGAGAGTGTCGCGGCAGCCGAGGCCACAGGGTTGCACACCGGCAGCCATGAGAGCTTTCCAGAAACGCACGGTCGACTCATTTGAAGAGTAGACTTCAAAACCGTCTTCGCCGGTGTATCCGGTGCGGCTGACAACCATTTGTTCACCGTTTTTCTCAATGTCCATAAATGTGTAGAAACCGAGAGCAGAGCCGTCAATGCCGAGCACTTCTTTGAGAGTGCGTTCTGCCTCGGGGCCTTGGATGGCGAGCTCACCGTATTGGTCGCTGAGATGTTTGATGTCAACGTCAAAACCTTTGGCATTTTCATAAATCCAAGCTACGTCTTTGTCGATATTACCGGCATTGATAACGAGGAAGTATTCTTGCTCTTTGCGGCGATAAACCAACAAGTCATCGACAACACCGCCGTTGGGATAGAGCATCATACCATAAAGTATAGCGCCGTCGGCAAGGGGTGTCACGTCATTCGTGAATATGTGGTTTACGAATTTTTGAGCGTCAGCACCTGTAACAAGCACTTCGCCCATGTGACTAACGTCGAACACGCCGACATGGTTGCGCACGGCATTATGTTCTTCTACAATGCCGGCATACTCGATAGGCATGTCAAAACCGGCGAAGGGGCTCATGAGTGCGCCCATTTCGCAGTGTATGTCATGAAGACATGTTGTTTTAATAGATTGATCCATGGTGGAATTAGAGGGTTATGAGATATGTTAATTAATTCGTTTTTTAGGATTGAGATTTACTAAGCGGGCGGCTGATGGATTAGACTTTTACTTTCTTTCATGGCGTCCGATTGGTTGCTTCTTTTATCCGCGCCAAAATTATGAAAAAAAAATCATTCTGCCAAAAAAATATGATAATTCGCAATATTTTTCGGTGCAAAACTGCGAATTTGTTATATTGCGCCTGCAAAATTCTACTTTTTGGCCTGTTCGCTTAATAATTCAAAAAAATCTGCGTACCTTTGCATTGCAAAACTACTGATTCTTAATTAGTGATCATTCATTATTACCATTTTATCAGCAAATGCTAAATATGAATTATAAACTATGCTGCGTTGGGCACATCACACTCGATAAGATTATCACTCCTCGACACCAAGTGCACATGCCCGGCGGCACATCCTACTACTTTGCTCACGCTTTGGCCAGTCTCAACCCCAAAGTGTGCACACTTGTCACTGCTCTTGCGCAAAGCGAGATGCAAGCTGTTGAAGATATACGCAAACGCGGCATTGCTGTGCAAGTGATGCCCAGCAAGCACTCTGTATATTTTGAGAACACGTATGGCGAAAACAGCAACAATCGCACTCAACGCGTGCTCGCGAAGGCCGACCCCTTCACCATTGACGCACTCAAAGACGTGCAAGCCGACATTTTTCACCTCGGCACTTTGCTTGCCGACGATTTTTCACTCGACGTAATAAAATATCTATCATCGAAAGGACGTCTGTCAGTCGATGCCCAAGGCTATCTGCGCGAAGTGCGCGGCGAAAAGGTTTATGCTGTAGACTGGGCCGGCAAAGAAGAGGCGCTGAAATATGTTGACATACTCAAAGTCAACGAACATGAGATGGAAGCCCTCACCGGCTGTTCCGACCCTCGCATTGCCGCCGCACGATTGGCAGAATACGGCGTGAAAGAGGTGCTCATCACGCTTGGCAGCGAAGGCTCACTGATCTATGCCGACGGCGTATTTTATGAAATACCGGCATATCGTGCCGACGACATCGTTGATGCCACAGGCTGCGGCGACACATACATGGCCGGATATCTGTATCAACGCACCATGGGCGCCTCGTACATCGAAGCCGGAAAATTTGCCGCCGCCATGTGCACGCTCAAACTGGGCGCATCAGGCCCGTTTGCCGGCAATATCGACGCCATTAACTCAGTGATGGCCAACGTGCAATGCGAACTACATATATAATATGTGTTTTTGTATTGACTAATTAAAAATTAATTAGTATCTTTGCACGTGAAAAAGACTTGTTTTTAGACACTCAAACCCATAAATAAAATATTCCAATGGTAAGTTACAAAGAATTAGGCCTCGTGAACACTCGTGAGATG
>CAYSLD010000205.1:0-2228 GCA_964431795.1 uncultured Bacteroides sp. | reverse complement strand
TGAACCATGCTTTCGACGCATCAGATGTGCCTGATTTTAGTAATAAATGCAATTGTTTGATGAAACTCTCTGTTAATTTGCATTCAGTATTATCAATGATATAATCTATGGCACGGAAGTGATTGGTCGTTTCAATAATATCATCTACTTTTACAGCAACATCCGTAATGCCAATTGTGTTTGTTTCAAAGATGTAACGGGTTTGATCGTGCGTCAATCTGCTCCCCTCAATGTGATTGGAATTGTAAGTTAAATCTATTTGAATGCGATGATATATGCCGCCCTTTGTCTTGGCAGCCTTTTGCTCACGCAATGCCGTCAATAACGGCGAAATGCGCACGCGTTTTTTACGCTGAGGCAAGTCGGCTTCTTGTGGAATATTCCATGTTTTTCCAACAAGATAAGCACCTTCAATTTTGCCGGTAGCGCAATAGTTTCGGGCGGTACGCTCAGAAACACCATGTTTTTCAGCCCATATTTTTACAGATATGAAGTTCATTTATCGGCAAGTTTTTTTATTAGTAATGCCACAAAAGTAGTAAAATTTGCCGATAACGGCAAGATTTGCAGACAAATAAAAAATTGCTTGGGGCGCTTTTTTTGTCGGTATATTAGGAATTTAGAAAAATTGTTTGTTATTTTGTTGTTGTTAAAACATATTCTTACCTAAAATGCTCATCAAAACCTATGGCGGCGCCTTGCAAGGCATAGACGCCATCACTGTAACTATAGAAGTGGCCGCAGGTCGCGGCACTATGTTCACCATTGTTGGTCTTGCCGACACTGCTATCAAAGAATCGGCCGAACGTGTACGCTCGGCTATCAATGAGAGCGGCTTTGAGTTTCCTCGCTGCAACATCGTTGTAAATTTAGCGCCTGCCGACGTGAAAAAAGAAGGCTCGGCCTACGACCTGCCTATAGCCCTTGGCATACTTGCCGCTAACGGCAGCATAACCGCCAACGACATGGACAAATATTACATGATGGGCGAGCTTAGCCTTGACGGTACGGTGCTCCCCATTCGCGGTGCATTGCCAATGGCAATCACTGCGCGTGCTGCCGGGTTTAAAGGCATGATTTTACCGTCGGCAAATGCTCATGAAGCCGCAGTCGTAAACAATCTTGACGTATATGGTGTGGATAACTTGCACCAAGTCATAGACTTCTTCTCAGGTGTAGCAACACTGCAGCCTACAATAGTCGACACACGCCGCGAATTTGCCGAGGCACAAGCAAATTTTGACTATGACTTTGCCGACGTGAAAGGGCAAGATAACGTGAAAAGAGCATTTGAAGTTGCTTGCGCCGGCGGACACAATATACTGCTCGTGGGCCCTCCCGGCTCAGGCAAATCAATGATGGCTAAACGTCTGCCATCTATAATGCCGCCACTGACGCTCTCTGAGGCTCTTGAGACGACTAAAATACACTCGGTGGCAGGTAAGTTGGGCAGAGGCTCACGGTTGCTCACACAGCGCCCTTTTCGCTCTCCGCACCACACCATTTCTCCGGTAGCGTTGGTTGGCGGTGGCTCTAACCCTATGCCGGGTGAAATTTCACTTGCACACAACGGCATTCTCTTCTTGGACGAATTCCCTGAATTTTCGCGCTCGGTGCTCGAGGTTATGCGTCAACCGCTGGAGGATAGACATATCACCGTATCGCGCGCAAAATATAGCATAGACTATCCGGCTGGAGTGATGCTGGTGGCCTCAATGAACCCATGCCCGTGCGGATACTACAACCATCCGACCAAACAATGCACTTGTCCACCGGGTGCAGTGGCAAAATATAAAAATCGCATTTCCGGCCCGCTGCTTGACCGCATAGACATACAATGTGAAATAATGCCCGTGCCATTTGAAAAGCTATCATCTATGGAACAAGGCGAAAGTTCGGCAACTATACGTGAGCGTGTGGTGCGCGCTCGCAACATTCAAGCTGAACGCTATAAAAACGAGCCGGGCATACACTGTAATGCGCAAATCACAAGCCGTCTGATGAGGCAATATTGTGCGCTGTCAGCAGACTGTTTAGCTATTGTTGAGCAAGCAATGAACCACTACGATATGTCGGCACGCGCCTACGACCGCATTCTACGCGTGGCACGCACTATTGCCGACCTCGAAGGCTCACCATCAATCGAGCCGCGACATGTGCGCGAAGCTGTGGGATATCGCAGCCTTGACCGAGCCTCGTGGGGCAACACCCAATCGCTCCCCTTCTAA
>CAYSLD010000204.1:0-2286 GCA_964431795.1 uncultured Bacteroides sp. | reverse complement strand
GGCGGGCGCAAAAGTTTGCGCCCCTACAAGCTGTGGCACCATCCGCAGTGCAGCGGGGGCGCGTAGTCAAGCTGCGGAGCAGCTTGCAGTTTAGAAACCCCGCATTGAGTCGGAGCCTCAGCGGAGACTCTATGTGGGGATAGCTAGACATCTCGAACAAGCAACCTCGCATAGAGGTTGCACCAACCACATCACCAACGAGAGCCTTCCCGGCACTCTTGCTCTCCGAGCCGTATTTTTTATTTTTAAGTGACAATGAAGATTGCTGAGCGATATGAACGTGTGCTTGAGGCATTTCGACGCGAAATGCCCTGGCCAGAGACGGAGCTGCACTACTCAAACCCGTTTGAGTTGCTTGTGGCTGTGATTTTGTCGGCTCAGTGCACCGATAAGCGCGTGAACATTGTCACCCCCGAGCTGTTCAGGGCCTTCCCCACCCCTGAGCGCATGGCGCAAGCCGAGCCCCAGGAGCTGTATGAGTATATAAAATCCATCTCATATCCCAACAACAAAACACGTTCGCTGATAGGCATGGCCAAGGCGCTGGTTGAGCGTTTTGACAGCCAAGTGCCGGGCAACATCGACGACCTGCTCACGGTGCCCGGTGTGGGCCGCAAAACGGCGAATGTGATTTTGGCCATAGTCTTTGGTAAGGCCGCTATGGCTGTTGACACGCACGTGTTCAGGGTGTCGAACCGCATAGGCCTCACCCTCAACTCAAAGACGCCGCTCGAGACCGAGCGCACCCTGATGCGTCACATCCCCGGCGACGAGGTGCCCAAGGCCCACCACTGGCTGATTTTGCACGGTCGCTACATCTGCAAAGCGCGCAAGCCGGAGTGCGACATCTGCTACTTGAAAGAATACTGCAAACACTATGAGCACGAGCTTCGTGCCGCAAAAAAATAATAACGCACACAATTTTGGAACTAACAACTTTCACATATATAATAGAGATTATAGGCACCGTGGCCTTTGCCATCTCAGGCATACGTCTGGCCGCAGCCAAGCGTTTTGACTGGTTTGGTGCCTACGTTGTGGGCATGGTCACTGCCATAGGCGGCGGCACACTGCGCGACTTGCTCATCGGCGCCCCGGTGTTTTGGATGAACTCGTGGATGTACATCGTGGCAACCGGGCTGTCGCTGGTTGCGGTGATATTGTTTCGCAATTTCTTGATAAAGGGCTTTCGCTCACTGTTTTTGTTCGACGCCATCGGCTTGGCACTGTTCACAGTTGTGGGCATAGAAAAGACGCTGACCTACGGCTTTGACATGTGGGTGGCCATCATCATGGGCATCATCACCGGCTCGTTTGGCGGTGTGATACGCGACATACTGCTGCGCGAGGTGCCCCTCTTCTTCCGCAAAGACATCTATGCCACGGCATGCTTGGGCGGCGGCATAGTCTACTGGCTTACTACCATGCAACTTCACAACCCCATAATAGCGCAAATAAACTGTGCTCTCACCGTGATAGGCCTGCGCATACTCGCCAACAAATATGGATGGTCGCTACCAATACTCCATGTCGACGAGAAGTCGCTGCCTGACGACGAAGACCACAGCACACCAATCAACAATAACTAGACGATGAACCTCAATAGCCAATCACCAATCATTCAATTTGCTAAATACGCCATTGTTGGCGTGATGAACACGCTGCTCACTCTGATAGTGATATTTTTGTGCAAGTCTGTGTTCGGCATCAACGCATACGTGTCGAACGCTATCGGATATATTGTGGGCGTGATCAATTCGTTTATATGGAACCGCCAGTGGGTGTTCCGCAGCAACGGCGCGCTCTCGCGTCAGGCTGTGCACTTCATCATCGGCTTTTTGGTGTGCTATGCAGTGCAATTTCTTGTGGTGTGGACGCTCAACCAATTCGTGCTCAAAGACGTGGAGTTGCACATTGTGGTGATGACGCTCTCAGGCTACGGCATAGCCACGCTCATCGGCAACGTGTGCTACACCCTCTGCAACTTCGTCTACAACCGACTGGTAACCTTTAAAAAGTAATGGCGCGAAGCGCTATAATTTTTGTTAATTTTGTGGAGGAAATATTAGGATTTTGCAGAAAAAGTGTTACATTTGCAATTCGAATATGTAACTGACCTATACTCACTTGCTATTCTTACCTAAGCAAAACTGCTTACCCAAACCTGTAATTCACAAACCAAAAAACAATAAAAAACTTATGAAACAACTTTTACGCACTCTGTGCACGGCTTGTCTTATTGCCGCCCCCACCCTGGCTGCTCATGCCACCGACTACTACTTACGA
>CAYSLD010000203.1:0-2305 GCA_964431795.1 uncultured Bacteroides sp. | reverse complement strand
TGCTTGCCGAGGGCATAAACGTGAAAGTGTTGCAATTGCCCGAAGGCGACGACCCCGACTCGTACTCACAAAATCACACGAGTGAAGAGCTTGAGCGATATCTATCGGAGCACGAAACCGACTTTATACGGTTCAAGAGCGACATATTGCTTAAGGATGCACAAAACGACCCCATACGTCGTGCCGGAGTGATATCAGAGATTGTGCGCACAATCTCAGTGATACCCGATGGCATCACACGCCAGGTATATATAGATGAGTGTTCACGAATGCTCAACATTTCAGACTCAGTGTTGGCTCAGCAGATGAAAAAATTCATGGCCGAGCGGCTTGAGAAAGAGGCAGAGCGCAGAGAGCGCAGTGCCGCTGAAGAGAGCATTAAGCCTATAATTGAAGCGCCAACAGTAACAATTGAGCCAAGTCAACCGACCGAAACCACAACAGAGCAATCAGAGCAGCCAACGCAACCGGAGCAGCAACAAGTGCAGCAACCGGCTACGGCCGTGAATGCGCGACGCATGGCGTATCTGAACACTTATGAGCGCGAGGTGCTGCGATATGCATTGCGATACGGAGTGCTGCCGCTTTGCGAGGCTATTGATGAAGAAGGCAAGCCGCGCACAATGACCGTAATCGACTTCATAGAGAACGAGCTAAACACCGACAGCATAACATTTGTGGGCGCAGCAAACAATGCCACATGGCAAAAAGCCGTAGGCATAGCACGAGGCTCGTGGAGCGCCGATGCCCAGGCTTATGAAGAAGTGATTGCACAAAAGCGGGCCGAGGCAGAGAAAGAAGGAGAAGAAAAGATACGTCAGGAGGCCACAAATCTGTCAGACATACACGCACGAGAAATACAACTAAAAGAGTCGTTGGAGCAACGTGTGTTGAATGCCCGCAATTTTTATGCGCGACATTATATAGAACGCATATTGTGCTCTGATAGCGACGATGCAGTGCGCAGACTCACCACCGACCTTGTCAGCGACAAATACACATTGAGCAAGGTTCACACCAAATATGCACGTATTGAGACCGAAGAAGAGAAGCTGCCCGACCTTGTGCCGCGTGCCGTGTATGAGCTGAAGAATGCCATACTCACCTGTGATATCACCGACACACAGCAACAAATACAACAAGCGTCAGCAGAGAACGACACAGCGCGTTTGAGCGGGCTAATCAAAGAGTTAATAGACCTTAACAATTTGAAAGGAGACTTCGCCAAATACCTTGGCGAACGCATTATCACACCGCGCAAAATGTAAGATTTTTTGGCAAAACATAAAGGTTAAGTCTTGTGAAATCATTCTAAACAATGTTCAGAAGGCTTGATTTAGGGGTTGATTTTTGCTAAATTTGTAGGTGGTAACAATTACATAATACCGCTTGACCGTCTTCAACCAATGATTTGACAATCTAATCCCGGTTGAGCATTACACTCACATTTATAATAAAAAATAGGTATAATAAATATACATGAAAGCATCACTACTCAAAGCAGCTGCGTTTATAGTTGCGTGCGCCATACCGGTTGTGCGTGCTACGGATGCGTCTGCAGAAGAGACTGATAACCTATCAACCTTACAAAGCACCATCGAAGACCCCACCACAGCATTTCTAAGCTTAGACTATATAGCCACGAAAGAGGTAGGTTCAAAATATATTGCACATCCCACAAATCCGGCATTAGCCAGTGAAATTATAGATTATGCAACGCAATATTTAGGCAAGCCGTATCGCAGCGGAGCAAAGGGACCGAATGCATTTGATTGCTCAGGATTTACAAGTTTTGTATTTGGGAATTTCAATATATCGCTCAGTCCGTCATCACGAGACCAATTTAATCAAGGTGAGTATGTGTCGACAGCCGACATAAAGCCCGGTGATTTATTGTTTTTTGCCGGACATAGAGGAGGTAAGACAGTTGGACACGTAGCAATGGCAGTGTCAGTGAGCGAGAATGGCACGATAAAGTTCATACATGCATCAAACAGTGGAGGCATACGTCACGATGTATATCCTGACGGAGGGTATTACTCGCAGCGCTATCTTGGGGCAAGAAGAGTGATAAAATAAGAGTAGCAAAGGGCTTGCGAAGGAGTGGTGTGTGCTCATCACACAGAAATTTTGGGAAAATATTTGGTTATGAATGAGAAAATTAGTACCTTTGCAGACCGATTATGTCCAAAACTAAATCAACTGCGAAGTCTGTGCGCTTCTTGGCCGAGGGCATAAGACAGAACAGTCAAGTTTAATTAACTATTAATCAACAAATTAAAAAGTGGATACTTTAAGTTACAAA
>CAYSLD010000202.1:0-2314 GCA_964431795.1 uncultured Bacteroides sp. | reverse complement strand
GCGAAGGCTATCCCGAAATTGCCGAAGCATTCAAACGCTACGCTTGGGAAGAAGCCGAGCACGCAGCAAAATTTGCCGAGCTCCTTGGCGAAGTAGTTTGGGACACCAAAACAAACCTCCAAAAACGTATGCTTGCCGAATCAGGTGCATGTGAAGATAAGATGCGTATTGCACGCAACGCAAAACAAGCAGGTCTCGATGCCATCCACGACACCGTTCACGAAATGGCAAAAGACGAAGCTCGTCACGGCAAAGGTTTTGAAGGCCTCTTCAACCGCTACTTCAAGAAATAATTGCCCATAATATTTACAATTCCCGCGCCCTTGGCATCTTGATGATGCCGGGGCGTTTTTTTGTTTGCTATTTGCGTAATATTTTGTAAATTTGCGAAAATTAGAATATTAATCAAAAAACGACTATATAACTATGAGCAAAGAAATAGTGCTTAGTGGAATTCGTGCCACCGGCAACCTTCACTTAGGTAACTACTATGGTGCACTTGGCAAATTTGTGCGTATGCAAGACGACTATGACTGCCTCTTCTTCGTAGCTGACCTACACGCACTCACCACCAATCCCGACCCCAACGCATTGCACGCCAATGCTAAAAATATAATCGCAGAATATCTTGCTGCAGGCATCGACCCCGAAAAAGCAACAATCTTCATGCAGAGCGACGTGCCCGAAGTCTCAGAAATGTATCTGTTGCTGAATATGCACGTAGGCATCGGCGAACTCATGCGCACAGCATCGTTCAAAGACAAAGCACGCAAAGCTCTCGGCATTGGTAACAACACTGCCGAAAGCGACGAAGATATCGAAAAACAAATCATCGGCGCCGAAACAAACAAGCGCGTAAATGCCGGTTTGCTCACCTACCCCACACTCATGGCTGTTGACATACTCATACAAAAAGCCAACAAAGTGCCCGTAGGCAAAGACCAATTGCAACACCTTGAGCTCACCCGCCGCTTTGCTCGCCGCTTCAACTCATTCTACAACGTTGAAGAATTTCCCGAGCCAGATAGCTTTGACTTTGGCGGCAAACCCGTGAAAGTGCCCGGTCTTGACGGCTCAGGCAAAATGGGTAAGAGCGAAGGCAACTGCATATACTTGGTTGACGACCCCAAAGTGCTACGCAAAAAAGTGATGCGCGCAGTCACCGACGAAGGCCCTCAAGCCCCCAACTCACCCATGTCAGAACCGGTAGCAAACCTCTTCACCTTGCTCGAACTCACCTCCGACCCCGCAGTTGTGCAACAATTCCGCGATGCCTATGCCGACTGCTCTATTCGCTACGGTGACCTCAAAAAGCAACTTGCCGAAGACATACTCAAAGTCACCACACCCATACGCGAACGTGTGACCGACATACTCAACGACGACGAATACATACGTCGTGTGCTTGCTCGCGGTGCCGAACGTGCTCGTGAACGCGCATCAAAAACACTTGCCGAGGTGCGCCACATCATGGGCATCCGCAAGTTCTAAGCATTACAGTTTAATTAACTTATGAGCGACTTACAAATTTCAAGCCGAGGCATAGAGATGCCTCAATCACCAATCCGCAAACTTGCACCGCTAGCTTTCGCCGCCGAACAACGCGGACTGAAAGTCTATCGTCTTAATATCGGTCAACCAGACCTTCCTACGCCCAAAAAAGCACTTGATGTGCTGAAAAAAATAGACCGCACCACCCTCGAATATAGCCCCTCACAAGGATACTTGTCGCTACGTGAGAAGTTAGTTGGATACTACAGCCGATTTAACATAGACCTCACTCCAAGCGATATCATCATCACCACGGGAGGCTCGGAGGCTGTGCTGTTTGCCTTCATGTCGTGTCTGAACCCGGGCGACGAAATAATTGTGCCCGAACCCGCCTACGCCAACTACATGGCCTTTGCCGTGAGCGCCGGCGCAGTGATACGCACCATTCCCACAACTATCGAAGAAGGTTTCTCGTTGCCAAAAGTTGAGAAGTTTGAAGAACTTATCAACGAGCGCACACGTGCAATACTCATTTGCAACCCCAACAACCCCACAGGTTATCTATATAACCACCGCGAGATGGAGCAAATTCGCGACATCGTGAAAAAATACAACCTCTATCTGTTCTCTGACGAGGTTTATCGCGAATTTATCTACTCAGGCTCGCCCTACATTTCGGCCATGCACCTTGAGGGCATCGAGGAGAATGTTATCCTCATCGACTCAGTGAGCAAACGCTACTCGGAGTGCGGCATACGCATCGGTGCACTTATCACCAAAAACGAGCAAGTGCGCAAAACAGTGATGAAATTTTGCCAAGCAC
>CAYSLD010000201.1:0-2320 GCA_964431795.1 uncultured Bacteroides sp. | reverse complement strand
GGCATTGTGTCGGGCATCCTGGCCTCTGTCATCCTTGGCACTTTCGAGGCAAAAATACAAGCAGTGACCGCGCTGGCACTCTTCATCCCCATCATCGGTGGCACCGGAGGTAATGTGGGTGTGCAATCATCGGCTATCGTCGTTCAATCACTGGCTAACGGCACACTCGAAGTCAAAGAGTTCACCAAACAATTGGGCAAGGAAGTGCTCATTGGCTTGGTAAATGCCTCAATCATTTCGGCAGTGATATTTGTCTACAACCTCATCATGCTGCCCGACTGTTTTGCTGTGACAATCAGCGTTGCCGTGTCGTTGTTCGTAGTGGTGATGTTTGCAACGATACTGGGCACTGTGGTGCCGCTCACGCTTGAAAAGCTGCACATCAACCCGGCCCTTGCCACCGGCCCGTTCATACAGATATCTAACGACCTTGTGGGCCTCATCATCTACGTCTACGTGTCAACATTCTTCCTCGGAGTGTTCAGTTGATGCGCGCCCTCTGTGTGTATGACCTGCTACATCGCCTTTTTTCATAGCGTAGAATTTTATGTGATTATGATGTTTGCTGCGGCAGCCGTCATAGCACTTTGTGCGCGTCCGTCGCAACGTGGGGCGGCGCTCACTCACCTCGTAGCCGGATGGCTGGCCGACGGCGATGCCGAGGCTGCTGCAGCGCTGCACGTGGAGTGCCTTGACAACGGCGATGTGCAACTGCGCCGCACCGGGCTGCAAGGGGTATATGCCACCGGAGCGGTGTCGCTGGCTATCACACAAATCGGATTTGACCTTGAGATAAAGGAGCGCATAGTTGAGGGCACACCCGTTGACGGCGCGGCTGTGCACGAGGCGGTGTCTACGCTCACGTTCATGGCGCAAGATTGGTATCACATAAAGTATGTAGACGAAAAGACAGGACGCTTTGCAGCTTTCACTCTGCACGTGCGTCCCGGATTGCGTCAAACCATCGAATTAAAGCAGTGACAAACCCAAGTCGTCAACAAACGACTTGATTGCGGGGTGGCGCTTGATCATATCGGCAAGCACTTCGCGCTCATTCCATGTCATCGGCGAGCTGGCGCCGTTGTTTGCGCGCACATGTATTTGAATCAGGTCGTTTTGCAATGTGCCGCGCAGTGAGGCCAACAAATCTGGCAGGGCCTCGTTTATCAGTTCTACCTGTATTTCACTTTCCACCACCATTTCAAACACGTTTTCGGCGCCTGTGCGCTGCGGATGCGACACGCGCATAGTGTTTATGAGCAAGCGGTCTGTGGCATGGTTGTCAATATATTGTGTCCACGCTTGTGCCAACTCGGCATCGGTGAATGTGCGGTTGCTGTGCTCGGTGGCCGCGGGTGCGGCTGTGGTTGTGGCGGCTGCGGCTGCGTTGTGGCGACGCAGACTCAGCGACGGAGCGTTGAGCGTGGTGCGTATGGTGCCGTGTGGCTGCGCCGGAGCTATTGTCACCTGCTGACGCTGCGCCGGAGCAGGCGCCGCGGGTGTCGGCTGCGGTGCGGGCGCAACTGTGGCAGCCGGTGCGGGCTTTTGCACAGGTGCGGGCGCAGGTTGGCTAAATTCGGCGATGGGTTTTAGTTGCCCCTCGGCGTCATCGCCGGGGTCGAGGGGCAGAGTAGTTGGCACAATTTAATAAGTGTCAGCTCCACAAGAAATTGTTTGTTTGACGATGTGCGAAAGTTGAGGTCGGCATCGTTGAGCAAACTCATAGCTCTGTAAAAGAAGTCGGGAGCAAATTGTGCAGCGCGTGCGGCCATGGCTTGGCGCACGTCGTCTGTAGCTTCGAGAAGGCCTATAGTCGAGGGGTCGCGAGCCACCATGAGGTCGCGAATGTAACGGGCTATGCCGTTGATAAAGAACAGTGAGTCGAAACCTTTGTCGCGCACCTCGCGATATATGTTGAGTGCGCCGGGTATGTCTACAGCCTTAAACGCATCGGTCAAGCGCTCGAAATAGCTATTGTCGAGCACGTTGAGGTTTTCGATTGTTGAGGCGTAGGTGATGTTGCCGCGCGATGATGCGGCCACTTGGTCGAATATTGAGAGGGCATCGCGCATGGCGCCGTCGGCATAGCGGGCAATCACGCCCAACGCTTGCGGCTCGGCGGTGATTCCTTCTTTGCCGGCCACCATCGTCAAGTGCTCAACCATATCTTTTATGGTGATGCGGTTGAAGTCGTAGATTTGGCAGCGCGAAAGTATGGTTGGAATGATTTTGTGTTTCTCGGTTGTGGCGAGTATGAATATTGCGTGTGCCGGCGGCTCTTCAAGTGTCTTCAAAAAGGCATTGAAGGCGGCGGTTGAGA
>CAYSLD010000200.1:0-2327 GCA_964431795.1 uncultured Bacteroides sp. | reverse complement strand
TTTTTGCGGCGGACGATGATTGAGATGATTACCATTGCGGCGAGGGCCCAGGGATAGTAGAGATAGGGCCAGGGAGCCGCAGGCGATATGTGTGCCAATCCGGTGGCCATAAGTGTTTGAGCACCGTATGGTATCAGGCATTGCGTGATGCATGAGCACGTGTCGAGCAGCGAGGCCGTCTTGCGCGGCGTGATGCCGTAGCGCTCGGCAATTGATTTGCTGATTGAGCCAACAGTGATGATTGCCACGGTGTTGTTTGCCGTGCACATATTCACCAGCGCCACAATCACGGCTATGCAGGCTTGAGCTCCGCGGCTGCCGGTGATGCGCTTGGTCATGGTGTTGAGCAGAAATTGTATGCCGCCCATCTCATTTATAAGCCCCAACATGCCGGCTGCGAGTAGCGTGATGATGATGAGCTGACCCATCGAGTCGATGCCGTCGCCCATGAGTTTGCACATGTCGAGCAGCGAAATATCGGTTGCTAAAAGTGCCATTACAATAGCGCTAACGATACCCATAATGAGCACTAACAACACATTCACGCCGCAGAGTGCCGACACAATAATTACCATGTAGGGCAATATCAACCACGGATTTGCCGCCCCGGTCGTCATCACGTTGTATGTTGACTCTTGGCCGATGAAAATGTATAGGCCAAGTGTGATGAGCGCCGCCGGGAGCACTATTATGAAGTTCGCTTTAAATTTTTCGGCCATCGTGCACCCTTGTGTGCGCGTGGCTGCAATTGTGGTGTCGGAGATAAACGAAAGGTTGTCGCCAAAAAAGGCACCGCCCATAGCCGTAGCTACAAATAGCGCTACATTGCCACCTCCGCTGTGTGCCAACTCAACAATCAGCGGCACTATGGCCACTACCGTACCCACTGATGTGCCTATCGACATGGAGATGAAGCAGGCAGCCACAAATATGGCAGGCAGCAAAAACTGTGGCGGGAAAAATTGCAAAGTGAGTTGCACGGTGGCATCTATTGCCCCCATACCCTTCGCTAAGTTGGCAAATGCACCGGCGAGCACAAAAATCCACACCATGTAGAGTATGTTTGAGTGCCCGGCTGATTTTGAAAATATCTCTATGCGCTCGGCAAGAGTTTTGCCGCGGAAAATAGCTACGCCCCACACCGAGGCTGCTACGATTGCCACAGTGATAGGCATAACGTAAAAGTCGCCGATAATCAGCGACACAATCACATAGAGTGTCAAAAACACTATAGCCGGAGATACTGCGGCCAGCCCGCGGCGCGTAGATATTGCCATTATTCGTTTATAAATGCTTTAGCTGTGGCGATGTCGCCGGCGTGGTCAACATCTACTATTTTGTTGAATGGATAGGCTTTGAGCTTGAGTCCGGCCTCAACGAGTGCACGTTGATAGTTGCGCATGCGGCTCACACCGTTGTTCATGCAGTTTTGCAGCACTGTGAGCGCCGGCGAGGTGAGGCCGTACACACCACCTGAAATGTAGCGCACACCTTCCCAAGGTTGGTCGCGAAATGCGGTGATGGTGTTGTCTGCGTCAACGTCGATATACAGTGGCTTTTCGTCGTCGATAAACGAAGTCACGGCCATATATCCGTCAGCATTGCTGTCGGCAGCAAATGCGTTGGCATATTTCTTAAATTCGTCGGCTTTAAAGATTGTGTCGACTGTTGTAAGAATAAATTTCGAGCCTTCGGGGAATATGCTCGACACCTCATAAAAACTGTGCATTGAGCTGGGTGTAGATTTCACCACCAAATTTAGCGGCACGTTTATCTCTGCTTTTACTTGCTCAAGATATTCGCGCACCTGAGTCATTTGCTCGTTCACGATGATTGAGATGTTTTCAGCGCCACATTCGCAGAATATGTCGATGAGGCGGCGTATCATTGGGCGACCGTCAAGGTCTACTAGCGGTTTGGGCATTGCCACGCCTTCTTGCACGAGGCGCGAACCTTCACCGGCTGCTATTATTGCAAAATTCATAATAAAATTTTTTATTCGTCATCGGCAGTGAGCGCGATAGTGATATCGGCGCCGCCTTTGTCGTGATATTGTTTGCGCAACGGGTTGCGGTGCGCTATTTCGTCGTTTTTGCGTGAGCGTACTATGTCGATAGCGGCATAGATGGCATTGCGCATTGAGTCGGGCGAGGCAATGCCTTGTCCGGCAATGTCATATCCGGTGCCATGATCGGGCGATGTGCGCACCACGGGCAATCCGGCTGTGTAGTTCACACCTTGGTCCATAGCCATGGTTTTGAATGCCGACAGGCCTTGGTCGTGGTACATTGCCAACACGCCGTCAAACTTGTCGAAGTTGCCGCTGC
>CAYSLD010000199.1:0-2389 GCA_964431795.1 uncultured Bacteroides sp. | reverse complement strand
GCGGAGCGACCGGGCCTCTACAGGTTTGGGTCGGGGGTGATTGTTTTGGCGGTGGTGTCGTAGATGTCGTCGATGGTGAAGAGGAGCGACATTGGCACTTGCAGCACAGGGTCGCCATTGTCATCAACGCCCTGGCCTTCGCCATTACCAATCACAATTTTGTATATATACTTATACCCGGCTTTCCAGCCGATGGGCTGTGGAAATTCGCCGTTGTATATAGCCGGTATGGCTATGTGAGCTGTGCCATAAACACCGTCGGCAGCGCCTTCGGGAAATACACACGCTGAGTCATCGTATATGCGGCACTTAAGTTCTATCCATTTGTTCAAAAAGACATAACTGCCATCGTCAGCTTGAGCTTTTGTGCCCGCGCTGAAAACTTCAGGAATGACAAACATCTGAGGGTTCACACCGTTGGGATAGCTGATAACGGCTTCGGAGTCGTCATCGGCTTTCGGATTGACCACCAAGTTATTGTCTGTGAAGTTGCACTTTCTTGTTGAAGCGGCTGTGAATGTTTCGTTTTGGCTTTCTACCGACTTTTCGGTCCACACACAAGAAGGAGCGGTACCATTGCTGCTAAAGAAGAAATTGCCTTGTTCATAAACATTTGTTACAGCAATTGATTGCACTTCCATCTTATAGTTTGTGGTATTGTTCACAAACTGGAACTCAAGCAAAGCCAAGGCATGTTTCAAGGTCAACGACACTGCCGTGTTCGACTCGCTATTAGTTTGGCCGAGAGCCGCGCTATAGAGTATGTCTTTGCCATCAGCAGCATCTTCATCGAGCACAATGTCGTCGGTGAGCATCACATTTTTGCAATTGCTACCGAAATAAAAAGAGGCATTATAGCCCTCGCCGTTTGGCAATGTCAATTTATTGTCAGTCACCGTCAAATACTTGAGGCCGGTCGGGGCAGCGTCGCCGTTGCGATAGGCAAAGAAGTTGAGGTTGTCGTAGGTGGGCCAAATGTAATGCTTACTATCAGCAAACACCCATGTGTTTGCAGAGGCATCGGTGGCAGTACTAGGCACAATTTGTTGATTGTCAATATAGGCAATGCCGTCAGCTGTGGTGTTATCACTCGATTTGTGCACAGTGTAAGCCCACAGATAAGCCGAAGACGGTTTAGTTTTGCTGTCAAACACACTGATGGCACGCGAGGCGGTGTTAGTGACCACGCTAAGCTTAATCTCATCGTTCGACGAGGTTTGTACCACATCGTCGTTTGAGCAAGCCGTGAGTGCGAGCAGCGTAATTATGTATGCAATCTTTTTCATAACCTTGACTTTGAAAGAGATAATTTAATTTTTGAGTGTATGATGTTTAAAGGTTTAAATCAGGTACTGCGGTGCCACCAGAATCGTTTACATTGCCGTTCAGCCAATCAGCAGTGGTGACGTTGAGGTCTATGCCAACTTTTTCGATTGGGTTGCCGTCAGGGTCGGTGGCCGGCCCCGAGCCGGGGGTGGTGTTAAACACCAAGTTGTAGATGTATTTTTTACCGGCCTCCCACTTTCCGTTGGGTAGCGGTACGTAGAGCTCTTTAAGGTGAGTGGCATCAGTGGGGTCGCCATACAGCAGCACTCCGCAAGCCGAGTGGTCGTCGGTGTCGTTGAAGATTGCGGCGGTGGGGTCGGTTGTTGCGGCATAATTCTTTATGTAATCGCGCTCATCGGCATTGTCAATTGATGCGACATAACATTTTATTTTCAGATAGACCACACCGTCCCAACTGTCGGTGTAAGAAGTATTCCACGTTTGCGGGATGAGCAGTGCCGGGTTGAAAGATGTTGCCGTAAATGCGGCTGCACTACTCAAAAGTGTGGCGGCTTGATAGTCCAAATATGTGTAGTTGTCAGCCAAATTTTCCGAGCTATCGAATGTCCAAGCGCAATCGCTTGAATAGGTGTAGTTATCATTTGTTTTGTTGTTGGCGAAATTGGTGTCTGTTTCAGTTGTGCCAAACGTCAAATCGCCTTTGTTATTAAATCCACAAATAGTGATGCCCCCTTGCGGGATGTACACAACTAAATTTGGCGATGAAGCGTCAACGCTCACACCCAATTGAATTTGCGACAACGCGTGGCGGAAGTTGAGGGGGACGGAATACGATCTGGATTTATTAAGTGCAGCAGCATATAGCAAATCGTCTTGATACGTATTGAGGTTTTCTATGCTAAGTCCGTCTGCGAGCGTGAAGTTTGTGGCGATTAGCGGCTCAACACCTTTCAGCTTGAACGTGACGCCGTTGGTTGAGTCGTAGCTGAAACCGGCTGAGTCAAATTTATTCAACTCGATACCGGGCGTCGTTTCATTAGCGTTTGCGAAGTGGTAGGCATAGAAGTTGAGTTTGTCGTTAGTAGGCCAAAAATATCTCTTG
>CAYSLD010000198.1:0-2398 GCA_964431795.1 uncultured Bacteroides sp. | reverse complement strand
TGTTTTAGTCACCACTTATGCTATTTCATTTGCAAATGCAGCATTTGCTGATGACGCAGTTGACTATGTGAACCCACTAGTAGGGTCACAGTCAACCTACGAGCTATCAACGGGCAACACATATCCGGCGATAGCGCTACCATGGGGCATGAATTTTTGGACTCCACAAACCGGCAAAATGGGCGACGGATGGGCTTACACCTATACGGCGAACAAGATACGCGGGTTTAAGCAAACGCATCAACCGAGTCCGTGGATAAATGACTATGGCCAATTTTCTATTATGCCCATCACCGGCGATTTGCGATTTGGCGAGGATGAGCGAGCCAGCTGGTTTAGCCACAAGAGCGAAATTGCCAAGCCTTATTACTACTCGGTGTATCTTGCCGAGCACGATGTGACCACTGAGATTGCGCCAACAGAGCGCGCGGCAATGTTCCGCTTCACCTTTCCGGAGAGCGAAAACTCTTATATTATTGTCGATGCGTTTGATAACGGCTCGTACGTTAAAGTCATACCGTCAGAAAATAAGATAGTAGGTTACACAACAAAAAATAGCGGTGGTGTGCCTGAGAATTTCAAAAACTATTTTGTTGTGGTTTTTGACAAGCCCATCACTTATGCGGCAACATTCAGCGACAACACACTCACACAAGCACTCGAACAAGAGACTGCTCATGCCGGAGCTGTGATTGGCTTTAAGACAACGAAAGGCGAACGCGTGCACGCACGTGTGGCTTCATCGTTTATTAGTGCCGAACAAGCTGAGGTAAACCTGCGTGAGCTTGCCAACAATAGTTTTGACACCGTGGCCGAACATGGACGCAAAGCATGGAACGATGCTCTCAACCGCATAGAGGTTGATGGCGGCACTACTGACCAAATGCGCACATTCTATTCGTGCATGTACCGTTCACTGCTTTTCCCGCGCAAATTTTATGAGATTGACGCAACAGGCAAGACAGTGCACTATAGTCCATTCAACGGCAAAGTGTGCGACGGATACCTATTCACCGATACCGGTTTTTGGGACACCTTCCGCAGCCTATTCCCCTTTGTCAATTTGATGTATCCGTCAATGGCAAAAGAGATGCAAGAAGGATTGATAAACACCTATAAAGAGAGTGGATTTTTCCCGGAATGGGCAAGCCCCGGACACCGTGGTTGCATGGTTGGCAACAATTCAGCCTCAGTGTTGGTTGACGCATATATCAAGGGCATCAAGGTTGACGATGTCAATACGCTGTATGAAGGGTTGATACACGGCACAGAGAATGTGCACCCCGAAGTGAGCAGCACCGGACGCCTTGGATATGAATATTACAACAAACTCGGATATGTGCCTTACGATGTAAAAATCAATGAGAATGCAGCGCGCACGCTTGAGTATGCTTACGATGATTGGTGCATTTACCAACTTGCAAAAAAGCTTGGCAAGCCAAAGAAGGAGCAAAAGCTATATGCTCAACGTGCACTCAACTACAGAAACTTGTTTGACAAGGAAACGAATTTGATGCGCGGTCGCAATCAAGACGGCACATTCATGAAACCATTCTCACCTTTGAAATGGGGCGATGCATTCACCGAAGGCAATAGTTGGCACTACACATGGTCAGTGTTTCACGACCCTCAAGGGCTCATCAATCTTATGGGCGGCAAAGACACATTTGTGAATATGCTTGACTCGGTATTCGCGGTGCCGCCGGTGTTTGACGAGAGCTATTATGGCCAAGTGATACACGAAATACGCGAAATGCAAATCATGGGCATGGGCAACTATGCGCACGGCAATCAGCCCATCCAGCACATGATATATTTGTATGACTATGCCGGACAACCGTGGAAGGCGCAATATTGGGTGCGTCAAGTGATGAACCGTATGTACACCCCCTACCCTGACGGATATTGCGGCGATGAAGATAATGGTCAAACTTCGGCATGGTATGTATTTTCTGCTCTTGGATTTTATCCGGTAGCGCCGGGCACCACTCAATATATTGTTGGTGCTCCACTTTTCAAAAAGGCGGTGATGCACTTTGAGAATGGCAATAGTCTCACCATAAATGCGCCGAAAAATGATGCTAACAACATCTATATTCAATCAATGAAGTACAATGGTGCTGACTATACGAAGAACTATCTTGAGCACTTTGATATGCTGCAAGGCGGTGTGATTGATGTTGATATGGGCGCTACACCTAACACATCACGCGGCACAGCCGATGCTGATATGCCCTACTCTTTTTCGAACGAAAACAATAAGAAAAAGTAAAGGCGCTGCGCGCCAAGTAAAAAGCGAGGGCGCTGCGCGCCAAGTAAAAAGTAAGAAGTAATAAGTGATCAGGCACGCGGCAGAGCCGCGAGATAAGCCGCATCGCGGCGAAAAGATAGTAGCCCA
>CAYSLD010000197.1:0-2438 GCA_964431795.1 uncultured Bacteroides sp. | reverse complement strand
TTCGCGTTTTTCGGCAGCGGTTTTGAGTTCGTAGGTGACTGTTGTAGCACGGTGTTTCACACCGCGGCGACGAGGAGCGGCAGCTGCGCTTGATTGGTCTTTCTTCTCACCGAATTTGATGTTGTCGAGGTAGTAAGTAGCGCCAACAGCACCAAAGTTGAAGATAATGCGGTTTGCATCTTCGGGCGAGGGAGTGAATTCATATTCAAAGTCTTGCCAATCTGTGCCGATGTTGAATGTGTTGTAACCACCTTGGCTGCCGTAGGTTGTGCTGTTTTGATATTGGAATTGAATTTGACCTGCAGCAGAGCTTGATTTAGCAGAGAATGCAAGCACATAGATTGTGCCTTGTTTCAAAGGTTCGTCGAATGTGTAAGCGAACTGAGCTTCCCAAGCGTTGCCGTCACCGTTGTTTTGGAGCACAGCACCGTATGAGTTGTCGGCACCTGCACCTTCAACAACAGAAACGTCTTTTTTGCCTGAGCCCCAAGAGCCCCAACCGCCGGTTGTGCCGCCTTCAAAGTCGTATGAGTCGCCGGTGAGCACGTTGTTCATGCTATCTTCAACTTTTTGACCGAATTCGATATCGTCAATCCAGTATGTGCCGTCAACAGCACCAAAGTTGAGGATGATGCGGTTTGCGTCGTCGGGAGTGGGTGTAAATTCGTATTCGAATTCAGTCCACGATGTGCCTACGTTGAATGTGTTGTAACCACCTTGGCTGCCGTAAGTTGTGCTGTTTTGATATTGGAATTGCAGTTGACCTGCGGCAGATGTTGATTTGGCTTTAAACTTAAGCACGTAAGTTTCAGAGCTGCTGAGCGGAGTGTCGAAAGTGTAAGCGAACTGAGCTTCCCACGCATTGCCGTCACCTTTGTTGGTGAGTTTTACACACGGAGATCCGTCTTTACCGCCTGTGGCGTCAATCACACCTTCGTCTTTGTTAGAGCCCCAAGAGCCCCAACCGCCGGTTGTGCCGCCGTTGAAGTTGTTTGAGTCGCCGGTGAGCAAGTTAGCCACGCCACCGCCGTCAGATTTGATGTTCATCTTGGGGGCGATGAGCGATTTGAGGTATGATTGAGGTTGCTGAGTGTGCCACAAAAGGTTGTGACCATAGAGCTTCATATCTGATGGCAGAGCGGCAACAACTTGGTCGATAGTGGTAAAGTTGAGCGAGCCGCTATTGCTGCAAACTACACCAAATTTCATAGCGTTGCCGAGGGTGACGCCGGTGAAGTTTTCGTCAACAAGAGCTTTGTAAGTGTCGCTGCCAAGGTACATATCAGCGCCCATGCCCAAGCCGAAGTTGAGGTTGGGGTGATATTGTTGCACGTATGTTTTGATAGGTGCATAGTTAGCAATCTTCTCTTTGAGTTCAAGAGGCAGGTCGGCAACGCCGACGGTGCCGTCTTTTTCTTGCCATTGCATGATTTGATCATCGCAACCGGCAAGGGCGAGCGAAACCAATGCTAACGGTAAAATATATTTAGTATTCATGTTGTGATGCATAATTATCGGTTAATCTTATTCTTCATCTGCTGAGGGGTAGTCAGAGATAGTGAAGCTCTTGCAAGGAACCACGCGCCAGTTGTCTACGTAAATTTTCGGGCCGGTGAATGCGGTTGAAACGTAGTCAATTTTGTTGTAGGTGAAGTCGGTGTTGACAAAGCCCATACCAAAGTTGCGGTAGCTGGCTGAGTTGCGGTCGTCAATAACAGTTTGGAATGTTGGATCAGTCTCTTCGCTGTCGGCGATGAGTGCTGCATATTTGCCCATTTGTGAGAAGGGTATGGTGACTGTTGTCCAACCTGTGGTGCTGAACGGAACAACCACGTCGTTCACAATCCAGGGCACGTAGAATGCAGTCATGCAAGCTTTGTTATCGTCGTCTGAGCCGATACCTGCGATGTTGTAGTTATTGATGAGAGAGATTTGGATGTGGCCGGTGCCGCTCCAGGGCTCGGGCACGTAGATGTCAAATTGGAATGCTACTTCGGTGAGCGGAGTTGTGGGGTCGATGTATTTTGTCATGCGAGTCCAATCGTCCATTTCGTCGTCGTTACCTGCGGTCCAACATTCAGTAGCACGAGGTTTGCCTGACGATACGCCTGTTTCGAGCAAGCGGTCGGGCACAACTTGGAAGCATTTGCCGCGGCCTGAGTTGAGGGGGTCGCTGGCAAGGTCATCGCCGTTGATCATTGAGCCTGTTTCTTTCCAGCTCCAATAGCCTTGGCTGCCTGTGCCGTCAAAGTCGAGAATCATGCAGTCGCTATTGTTGAAGTAAGCCGGGGTTTTGGCTTGGCCGTTAGCGCCGGTAGAGAGCAGCGAGCCACCGGCGGTGATGCCTGAGGGCATTACGAATGAGTACCATTCGCCGTCTTCGTCGTCGCTGACAATGCCTTCAGTGATTTCGGTGCCGTCAGGCAGTATGATGCTTG
>CAYSLD010000196.1:0-2467 GCA_964431795.1 uncultured Bacteroides sp. | reverse complement strand
TTTGAGGGCAAAGATACGGCATAAATAGCTATGTTGAAACACAATAATTCATAAAAAACAGACAATGTGGGTGCTAAGTGCAATATTTTTAGTAATTTTGTGCGTGCATTGTCACATCTCCTCGCAAATAGTTAGAAACTAATAACTTTAAAATCATAATCAAACACAAATATAAACTATAACATTTAACCTCACCATGAACATAGTTGACCGCTTTTTGCAATATGTGAAGTTCGACACACAAAGTGACGAACTCACCAATATGACCCCGTCAACTCCCGGTCAGATGATTTTTGCTCAAGCCCTGGAAAAAGAGTTAAAACAACTCGGTTTGACAAATATATCACTTGACGAGAACGGTTATTTGATGGCCACATTGCCCGGTAACGTATCAGGACGCAAAGTGCCCACAGTGGGCTTCATTGCACACCTCGACACCAGCCCCGACATGTCAGGCCGCAACGTCAATCCTCGCATTATTGAAAATTATACCGGCGGAGACATCGTGCTCAATGCCGAAAAAAATATTGTGCTCTCGCCGTCAGAATTTCCCGAGCTTTTGCACTACCGCGACCAAGCACTCATCGTCACCGACGGCAACTCATTGCTCGGTGCTGATGACAAAGCCGGCATTGCAGAGATAATCTCTGCCGTAGAATATTTGATGGCTCATCCCGAAATTGAGCACGGCGACATTCGCATTGCATTTAATCCGGATGAAGAAATCGGCCAAGGCGCGCACAAATTTGATGTCGAGCGCTTTGGCGCTGAGTGGGGCTACACCATGGACGGCGGCGAAATAGGCGAGCTCGAATATGAGAACTTCAACGCAGCCGTAGCACGTGTGACATTCAACGGCCGCAACGTGCACCCCGGTTATGCCAAACACAAAATGATCAACTCAATGCGTGTTGCCAACCAATTCGCCATCATGTTGCCGCGCTGGGAGACTCCGGAGCACACCGAAGGCTACGAAGGATTTTACCACTTGGTAGGCATGGAAGGCTCGGTTGAAAAGACAGTGCTGACCTACATCATCCGCGACCACGACCGTGACCGCTTCGAACGTCGCAAAAAAGAGTTTGAGCACCTGTCGCGCAAAATCAATAAAGAGTATGCCGACTGCTGTCATCTCGAAATCAAAGACCAATACTACAACATGCGCGAGAAAATTGAGCCGGTGATGCACATCATCAACATTGCCGAGCAAGCAATGCGCGAGGCCAATATCGTGCCCAAAGTAGTGCCCATACGCGGTGGCACAGACGGAGCTCAACTCTCATTCAAAGGTCTGCCCTGCCCCAACATTTTTGCCGGTGGTTTGAATTTCCACGGCCGCTACGAATTCCTCCCCATCCCGTCGATGGAGAAGGCAATGCAAGTAATAGTAAACATTGCGCGCCTTGTTGCCGCAAAATAACATATCAGCCCAAGCCAACGTGACCACCACACCCAAGCCATTGCTTGTGGTGGTCACCGGAGCTACGGCCTCAGGCAAGACGTCACTGGCCATAGAGATAGCCCAACAATTGGGCACAGAAATTATATCGGCCGACTCTCGCCAAATATACAAAGGTGTTCCAATCACAACAGCTGTGCCCACAGCTGAAGAGCGAGCACGAGTGAAGCACCACCTTGTTGAGGTGCTAAACCTTGATCAATACTATAGCGCTGCATGCTTCGAGACGGATGCCATGCAAATTCTCACCACACTTTTCGACAAATATGGCTGCGCAGTTGTCTGCGGCGGCTCGATGATGTATGTTGATGCGCTGATAAACGGCATTGACGATATGCCCACCATCACCGATGCAGTGCGCAATCGGGTGATAGAGCTATATGCTCAACATGGCGTTGACGGGCTGTTAGCAATGCTTGAGATAAACGACCCCACATTTTATGCCGAGGTTGACAAATCAAACACAAAGCGCGTGATGCACGCCCTTGAGGTGACCATGCAAGCCGGAGTGCCCTACTCCACTCTGCGCACCGGCAGCACAAAAGAACGCCCGTTTCGCACGCTAAAAGTGGCCATCGACCACCCGCGCGATGTGCTGTTTGACCGCATAAACCGCCGCGTAGACATAATGGTTGACGAAGGCATGGAGCAAGAAGCACGCGGGTTGTACCATCTGCGACATCTAAATTCGCTCAACACCGTGGGTTTTAAAGAATGGTTTGCTCACTTTGACGGCACACTTGACCGCGAGACCTGCATAGCACGTATAGCCAAAAACACGCGTGTCTATGCCAAAAAGCAACTCACATGGCTGCGCCGTGACAATTCAGTGGTATGGCTACCGGGCAACTCGCCACTCCAATCATTCAACCAAGCGCTGGCGCAATTTGAAAGAGAAAGTATGCTATAAAACATATTTTTCGGTGGCGGAGGCGATTTTTTAGGGTAAATATTTGCACAATTCAAAAAAAGTGACTACCTTTGCACCGCAAATGAGGCAAACGCCTC
>CAYSLD010000195.1:0-2474 GCA_964431795.1 uncultured Bacteroides sp. | reverse complement strand
ATCCACAAAAAAATTCTTACCTTTGTGGAAATTTTAGACTGATATATGATACAATTTAAGCCGAACAAGCCTTACGTTATTGGACTTTACACTTCATTCAGTTGCAGCTCATCGTGCAAGAGCTGCTGTTTCGGTTGCCGCCCTCATCCCTGCAAAACAATGACCTTTGAGCAGATGAAAACCTATGTTGACAAGTGCTTGGATGCTTACGGCGACTCTATTACGCAGATATGCCTGACCGGAGGCGAGTGCATGCTGCTCAAAGATGATGCGTTCAGAATTTTGGAATATTGCACCGGAAAAGGCTTGATTTGCAATATTGTGTCGAATGGCTTTTGGGCTACTTCATACAAAAAAGCATACGAGACTTTGCTCAAGCTCAAAAATGCCGGGCTAAATTTTATAACATATAGCACAGGTGCTGACCATGCCGAATGGGTGCCGCTAAAACAAATTATAGATGCCGCAATTGCCTCGGTTAAACTGGGAATCCTTACTTCCATTCGTTTGGAGTATGAAGGCAAGGACTCAAAAGAGGCTGATGAATTGTTTGCTGATAAACGAATTCTGAAATTTCTTGAATCAAAACAGCTCACAATTGAGATTATCAGATGGGTGAAATATAACAATGAAGAAAAACACAGCTGTAAATGTAGATGTCGATCTGTGTCTGTTCCTAAAGATGATCCATGCAAGCATTTGTTTGAAGGAATAAATATTACGCCCTATGGCGATGTGTTAGCTTGCAGCGGCACATCGTGCACTCGTATCCCTCAATTGCGATTGGGCAACATCAACACTGAGCCGGTTAAAGATATTTATGAACGTGCGTTCCAAGACCACTTGAAGATTTGGCTTTCGGTGCAAGGCCCGCATCATGTGCTAAAGTTCGTGAGCGATCGCACCAATTGGCTTTTCAAACACTGTCCGACCGACTGCGATGCTTGTTTGCAAATTTTCGGCTCTGAGAAAATTCTTAATTTCTTGAAAGAGCATTATTTTGAATGGGCAAAGGAAATTCGCAACGAATACTACCCCAAATCATACCCCAATATTTCGCTCAATGATAAATAAAATTCCCCAGCCAAAAACCATAGCCCGTCATTACAGCCAAGGTCGGCTATGCGATTATCCGGCCGAAACGGTTTTATCGGCCATAAACAGCTACGACTATAAATATGACTCGGTGACAATTCCGGTACGGCCCACTTTCGGCACGATAATATTTTCTAATTTCGAGTTTTTCGCTTATTTAGCCAACCATAATTCGCAGCCCGAGATTGAAACATTCCTCGCAAACCCCAATGAATTTGTGAGTGCGTCGGGCATACCTACCGTATTACCTTTAGATGATGATTCGGCATATATAATGGCCATGCTCGTTGAACCCGAATTGCTCGCACTGTTGCGTAGCGACGACGCATTGGCTGTTATGCATTTTGTTTATAGCCCGGATTGGACGGCTCGGCACACGCGTAAGTTCCATAACGGATACTGCACCATTGATGCATTTTGGAATCTTGACGACTGTTGTAAGTCACACAATGACATCCAATTCACTGAATATGGCTTCACCCGGAAGTTTCATCTGCAACTAGAATGTATACTCCTCTCAATGCGCATATAATTATCGCGCACTACATTGGCATATTTGTATAAAATTATTGTCAATAGTTCTATGCCACTATAAATAATTAGTTTTTTTGCATACCTTTATCGCGTCATAACATATTCATAATCATGAAAAAGATACGCAAATATATTATTGCTGCATTGTTGCTCGGATCAGCAACAGCAGCAAATGCACAAATCTACGCTATTGCCGACCGTGTAACTGACTTGATTCAACCCGCATTGTTTGGCGGCTTCAACTATAAAGGCTTGGTCGAAGTTTCTGCCATTAAGGGTGTAGGTGATAATAATGCCGATTTTGTTGGCATCTCTACATCACAAGGTTTTAAGTATGCCGATTGGTTTTTTATGGGCGTTGGTATAGGTGTCGATGCTCTGTTTACCGACGTGGATAGCTACTACGAAAATCGTGTAGAGTCGGTCACCAAGCATGGTTGGGTAGTTCCACTGTTCACTGACTTCCGTTTCACATTTGGAAATACCGCAGGCGTCAACTATTATATCGGCACAAAAATTGGCTGTTCTTTCTTGCTTAGTGACAAGGACATCCAAGTTAATCGTGGATACATAACCTCAGATGAATGTTTCTACTTGAAGCCGGCAATAGGTGTGCGCATACCCGCCGGACCTACCAATCGCACAGCTATAACTCTTGCCGTCAACTATCAGCTAATAACTCCGGGTTACCGTCACTACGATTACGGCGACAACAGCTCAGTGTCGCTAAACGGCTTTGGCCTCACCGTTGGCTACGAGTGGTAGCAATACGGTAGTTTGCGAGAGGACATAGTTTTGCGTGGCAGTCTGCGCGCAGACCACCATCGCCCACATCATCGCTAATA
>CAYSLD010000194.1:0-2498 GCA_964431795.1 uncultured Bacteroides sp. | reverse complement strand
ACAACACTATGGGCTCAGCTGCTATGATGTACTACATCTTTGTTTACATCTTCTCAAACCTTGCAGCCTTTGGCGTTATCGGCGCTATCGAGAATGCTACCGGCAAAGTTTCAATGGACGACTATCAAGGTCTCTCGAAATCTAACCCCCGCTTGGCATTCTGCATGATGCTCGCAATGTTCTCTTTGGCCGGTATCCCCCCGTTTGCAGGATTTTTCTCAAAATTCTTCATCTTCACCTCGGCTATCAACCAAGGTTCAATTGCAATCTATGTGCTCGTGCTCATTGCTCTTATCAACACGATCATCTCCCTCTACTACTACCTCTTGGTAGTTAAAGCAATGTATATCACTCCCGGTGAACCCGGTGTGCCAACCTTCCGCTCTGCTTGCACCGAACGTCTTGGCCTCATCATCACCGTTGGTGGCATCATGTTGCTCGGCCTTTTCAGCCCCATCTACAACTGGTTGCTCGAAATCGCCGCAAATTCAAGTTTTAATTCTCTCTTTATTGGTTAAGAAATATTTTTCATTTTTTAGTAAGAAATATATTCATTTCATCACATTCCCAATAAGTATTATAAAGCCGGAGGTCCGCGAGGCCCTTCGGCTTTAAATTTTTATCGCCATATCTTTTGATACTCATATTATTTTATTAAATTTGTGGTGACTATTCTAACTTAATACCAATAAACATATAACACTACTAACCATAACAATCTCATGAAAAAATATCCCAAAATCGGTATTCGCCCAACTATCGACGGCCGCCAAGGTGGCGTGCGCGAAAGTCTTGAAGACAAAACCATGAGCTTAGCTCGTGCTGTGGCAAAACTTATTTCTGATAATCTTCACAACGGCGACGGCTCGCCCGTGGAGTGCGTCATCGCTGACGGCACTATTGGCCGCGTTGCCGAGTCGGCTGCTTGCGCCGAGAAGTTTGAGCACGAAGGCGTGGGCGCAACAATCACCGTCACCAGCTGCTGGTGCTATGGTGCTGAGACTATGGACATGAATCCGCATTGGCCAAAAGCCGTGTGGGGCTTCAACGGCACAGAGCGCCCCGGCGCTGTTTATCTTGCCGCCGTGCTCGCCGCTCACGCTCAAAAAGGCCTGCCCGCATTTGGCATCTACGGCCACGATGTGCAAGACCTTGACGACAACACAATCCCCGCCGATGTGGCCGAAAAAATATTGCGCTTTGCCCGCGCAGCACAAGCTGTAGCTACCATGCGCGGCAAATCATATCTGTCAATGGGCAGCGTGTGCATGGGCATTGCCGGCTCAATCGTTAACCCCGACTTCTTCCAAGAATATCTTGGCATGCGCAACGAATCGGTTGACCTCACCGAAATCATACGCCGCATGACCGAAGGCATATACGACAAACAAGAGTTTGAAAAAGCCATGGCTTGGACCGAAAAATATTGCAAGCCCAACGAAGGCCACGACTATAACCCCGCCGGCAAAGTGAAATCGCGCCAACAAAAAGACGAAGATTGGGAATTTATCGTCAAGATGACTCTCATCATGCGCGACCTCATGCAAGGCAACCCCAAACTCCTTGAAATGGGATTTAAAGAAGAATCACTCGGCCACAACGCTATCGCTGCCGGTTTCCAAGGTCAACGCCAATGGACCGATTTCTACCCCAACGGCGACTTCAGCGAAGCCCTGCTCAACACCTCTTTCGACTGGAACGGCATACGCGAAGCTTATGTGCTCGCTACCGAAAACGATGCCCTCAACGGCGTGGCTATGCTCTTCGGACACCTGCTCAGCCACCGCGGCCAAATGTTCTCTGACGTGCGCACTTATTGGAGCCCCGAGGCTGTTAAGCGCGTAACCGGCAAAGAGCTCACCGGTCTCGCCTCAAACGGCATAATCCACCTCATCAACTCAGGCGCTACTACCCTCGACGCAACAGGTCAACAAACCGATGCCCAAGGCAATCCCGCTATGAAAGAACCGTGGAACATCACCGACGAAGAAGTGAAAAAATGCCTCGACGCTACCACTTGGTATCCTGCCAGCCGCGAATACTTCCGCGGAGGTGGCTTCTCGTCTAACTTCCTCTCTCGCGGCGGTATGCCCGTCACCATGATGCGTGTCAACATTGTGAAAGGCCTTGGCCCCGTGCTTCAACTCGCCGAAGGATGGACTGTGGAAATTGACCCCGAAATACACAAAGTGCTCAACGAACGCACCGACCGCACTTGGCCCACAACGTGGTTCGTACCCCGCTTGTGTGATAAACCCGCGTTCAAAGACGTCTACTCAGTGATGAACAACTGGGGCGCTAACCACGGTGCCATCAGCTACGGCCACATCGGCGAAGACCTCATCACACTTGCTTCAATACTCCGCATCCCCGTGTGCATGCACAATATCGACGACGACAAAATTTTCCGCCCCGCAGCTTGGAACGCTTTCGGCATGGACAAAGAAGGCGCCGACTATCGCGCTTGCCAAAACTACGGCCCAATCTACAAATAAAAG
>CAYSLD010000193.1:0-2516 GCA_964431795.1 uncultured Bacteroides sp. | reverse complement strand
ATAACTACAAAAAATGTAACTACAAAAAATGTTTGCACAAAAAGTGTTTGCGAGTGCAATGGAGGTGGCGGAATAGAATTTGGGCTGCTGATATGTGATAATTCTGTAAAATAGCATTACCTTTGTGTGTACATTTTTCATCACACATAAGTAAACATGATATACCTTAATGCCATAAGCGGCCTTGCAAACAGGATGAGAGCAATAGCCTCAGCATTGGCGCTATGCAACGAAACTTCAAAAGAGTTAAGCGTAATTTGGCCGATAAACAGCGACCTCAAAGCTTCATTTCACGATCTTTTTGAGATTGATGGTCTCAAATTTGACGTAAACAGCATAGGCCGGCTACCTTATAGTTTCACTTACGAGTTGCCTCGCAAGCGCAATTTGTATGTATCATACATATATCAGCGTTTTAAGTTCGACCTAAGACGTTTCATTTATAACGATGAACTTTCAGCAGATGAATTGCAGCAAATCATTCGCGCGTCGAAAAAGGCATATATCACAAGTGGCATCGAATTTTATCCATTTAACACTGACGAATATCGCAATATTTTTGTGCCGTCGCAACAAGTGAAACAGCGCATGGCTGAAATATGCGGAGATATAGACAAGTCGTATATTGGTGTTCATATTCGCCGCACTGACAATGCCAAGGCTATGCAATACAGCCCGATTGATGCATTTAAGACTGAGTTGCGCAATATTTTGCAAACTAAACCGGAAGCAAAATTTTATCTTGCAACTGACGATGAAGCGGTAAAGCGTGAATTTATCACAGAATTTGGCTCAGAGCGAATATACAGCAACAGCAACGGAGCTCAGCGAGCATCGCGGGCCGGCATGATAGACGGCCTGGCTGAGATATTTATACTCTCAAAGACGAGCAGCATCATCGGTTCGTACTATAGCTCTTACAACGAGGCAGCAGCCATGTTGGGCAACGTGCCATTGCATCAAATTAAGGTGAAATAGTGCGGAGGCGGATAAACAAAAAAATGGGGCGATGTCGAGAATGACACCGCCCCATTTTTGTGTTATCAATATTATGGAAAAAAACTTAGTTTATTTCACTTCTTCAAAGTCAACGTCAGTCACGTGGTCGCCACCTTGGTTAGGTTGGCCGCCTTGTTGTGCACCGGGGTTAGCACCTGCTTGTTGTTGAGCTTGTGCTTGAGCGTTGAGGATGTCTTGTTGAGCTGCGCCGAAAGTTGATTGGATTTCGTTGATAGCAGCGTCAATGCCGGCAATATCTTGAGCTTTGTGAGCGTCTTTAAGTTTAGCTACAGCAGCTTCGATAGCTGATTTTTTGTCAGCGGGGATCTTGTCGCCAAGTTCTTGAAGTTGTTTTTCGGTTTGGAAGATGATAGCGTCAGCTTGGTTGAGTTTGTCGATACGCTCTTTTTCTTTAGCGTCGGCAGCAGCATTAGCTTCAGCTTCTTCTTTCATACGCTTGATTTCGGCGTCGGTCAAGCCGCTTGAAGCTTCAATGCGGATTGATTGTTCTTTGCCGGTAGCTTTATCTTTAGCGGTAACGTTGAGAATGCCGTTAGCGTCGATTTCGAAAGTAACTTCGATTTGAGGGATGCCACGGGGAGCGGGAGCGATACCATCGAGGTGGAATTTGCCAAGGAGTTTATCGTCTTTAGCCATGGGGCGCTCACCTTGAAGCACGTTGATTTCAACAGAGGGTTGGTTGTCGGCAGCAGTAGAGAACACTTCGCTCTTGCGAGTAGGAATTGTAGTGTTAGCTTCGATGAGTTTAGTCATCACGCCACCGAGGGTTTCGATACCAACAGAAAGGGGCACAACGTCGAGGAGGAGCACGTCTTTAACATCGCCAGAGAGCACACCGCCTTGAATGGCAGCACCAACAGCAACAACTTCGTCGGGGTTAACGCCTTTTGAGGGAGCTTTGCCAAAGAAGCGTTCTACGATTTGCTGGATAGCGGGGATACGAGTAGAACCGCCAACGAGGATAACTTCGTCGATATCAGAAGCAGTCATGCCGGCATCTTTAAGAGCTTGTTGGCAAGGAGCGAGAGTAGCTTGGATGAGACGGTCTGCAAGTTGCTCAAATTTAGCGCGTGAAAGGGTTTTAACCAAGTGTTTTGGAATACCGTTTACTGGCATGATGTACGGAAGGTTGATTTCTGTAGAAGTGGTGCTTGAGAGCTCGATTTTAGCTTTTTCGGCAGCTTCTTTGAGTCGTTGCATAGCCATGGGGTCTTGACGGAGGTCAACGCCCTCATCGTGTTGGAATTCGTCAGCCAACCAGTCGATGATTACGTGGTCAAAGTCATCGCCACCGAGGTGAGTGTCACCGTTTGTTGATTTCACTTCAAACACGCCGTCACCAAGTTCGAGGATAGAGATATCGAATGTACCACCACCGAGGTCGAACACAGCGATTTTTTGGTCTTTGTTAGCTTTATCAAGGCCATAAGCAAGAGCGGCAGCAGTAGGCTCGTTCACGATACGGCGAACATTGAGACCTGCAATTTCACCGGCTT
>CAYSLD010000192.1:0-2591 GCA_964431795.1 uncultured Bacteroides sp. | reverse complement strand
ACGTCTGCGGCTTGAAGTTGCCTGTGATTGGCAACCATTGGTCGGTTGGCAGCGAAATGAATGTTTCGGTGAGTTGGTGTATGTATTGTGTGGTGCGGCTATATCCGGCTTTAACTGCTACATTGTTGTTGACAGTGTAGCGCAGTGAGGCGCGCGGTGATAGCGCTGTGTGGGTGTTTTTGTCGATATTAAACAAACTTGCATGCAAGCCAAAGTTGGCGCGCAGACGTGAGCTGATTGTCCAGTCATCGCCGATATAGGCATTAGCCTCGTTGGCGCGATAGGTCCATGCGCTGTCAGTGGTGGTGTAGTTGTATTCGTTTGTGGTGATAGTGCGGCTCACTCGTTGCGGCAAAAATGAGTGGAGTGTGTAGCTAACACCGAAATTTATGCGGTTTTTCACATTCGGACGCCAATCAAAGTCGGCACGAAATATCCAGTCGTTGATGTTGTTTGATGTCTCAATGATGTCGCGCGAACTTTGTGTGGATGTTTCCGACTCGCGAAATTCGTCAAGCCAATCGCGTTTTATGCTTGTGTGAAAGCGTGTGTAGGCCGCGGTGATTTCACCGAAAATCTTAGGAGAGAACACATAGTTCCAACCTGCCGAGGCCACGATATTGCCCCATTGCAAACGGTTCTTGTCTTTCTCATACCATTGGCTGGTGTTTTGATTACCATCTTTATAGGTGGTGTTAATCAAGTCGTCACCGTAATAGAAATTCACGTAGGCGCGTGAGCGGTCGTTGAAATGATGATTTATTTTGGCGTTGACGTCGGTAAATGCATATTGTATTGTTGTGTTGTCTTGGTTATTTGTGGCATTGATTATGGCGCAAACAGGCAATGTGAGCAAGTCAAACCATGAGCGGCGCACGGCTAGCGAATATGATGTTTTGCCTTTCGCTATCGGGCCGTCTATGTTGAATGCTCCCGAGGTCAAACCCAGCGTGAACGACCCGTGGTGCGACTCCAATGAGCCGTCTTTGGTGTGCACGTCCATGTACGATGACAAGCGGCCGTCGTATTTTGCCGGGAACGATGATTTGTAGAAGTCTACATTGCGCAGCGCTGAGGTGTTAAATGCCGAGAACAGTCCGGCAAAGTGGTTCACTTGATATAGTGGCACATTATCGAGCATATAAAGGTTTTCGTCTGAGTTGCCACCGTGCACATACATTCCGGCAAATCCCTCAACACCGGCCGATACTCCGGGCTCAAGTTGTAGGGTTTTCACAACGTCACTTTCGCCGAAAATCACCGGTGTAGATTTTATGATTGCGCTTGAAAGGTTTGTGCTGCCAATTTCGGGCATATCCAAAGCAATAGCTTCGTTGCGCGAGCCCACCACCACAAGCTCTTCGAGTTGGTGTGCAGTCATCATTGTAAAGTCGAGTGTGGTGTTGCGGTTTATGGCGGGAGTGGGGAAGTGCACATCGTCATATCCGGTGTAGCTCACTGTCAGCGCAGTCACACCCGTGGGCACTGTCAGCGAGTAGAAACCTTGCACATTAGTGGTTGTACCCATGCCACCGGCCACAACTGCGGCTCCGGCCAACGGCTCTTTTGTCTCGTCATCGCGCACAAATCCGCTTATTGTTACTGATTTCAAACTTGCCTCGGCAGTTTTCACTGCGCGCAATGTGACGTTTTTACCACTGATTTTATACACAATGTTAGTGCCGTCAAACATCATTTCGAGCACGCGGCTCAAAGGCTGATTTTTGGCGTTTACCGACACTTTAACGTTTTTGAGTATGTCGGCTTGATAGATGAAATTAATGTCGGTTTGACGCATGATTTGCGCAAACACCTTGCTCGCCGGGCTGTTTGTTGCCTTCACCGACACATTTTGTGCTGTCAGCGTGGTCGCGCCCAGCGATAGAGCAACAGCAAAAGTTAATATCTTTCTCATTCTGTGATTGTTAGGTTACATCCAAGTGTTTCGTTAATAGTGTTCACCAGGTCGGTTGCCGTACCTTCATAGCGCATAGTGACAAAGTATTCTTCATTGGGCACATTGTCTATGTGCACTCCGTATACCTCTTCAATTTTTGCTACCACATCAACAAGTGGTGCGTCGTTAAATTCTATAACTTCTGATTTGACGGTTGCAGTGGTCGGCTTTGTTGTCTTTGTGGTCTGTGTTGTTTCTGTATCAGCTGCAATAGGCATGGGTTGATATGATTTCATATAGTAGATGCAAGCCGAAACGGTGATAGCGGCCAGCACCGAAGCTGCAGCGGCAAAGCGCCACCGGTGTGACTTGCTGCTGCCAAGGCCCATACGTTTCCATGCCGAGGCTTGGTCAAAGCGTCCGCGCTCGTAGTGTTGCGCTACAAAGCGCTCACTCTCTTCATATTTGTTCGGTTTAGTCATAGTGTGATGTTTTATGTTTTTATCACTATGACGCAGCCACACAAAAAATCCCCTATGCAAGCACAGGAGATTAACATATCTTAACGTTAGTCCGCTTGTTAAAGAATTAGATTATCTGCTGAACCTTATTTTTTGGGCTAAATTTGTCTGTTGCTAGTTAATAGTCGCGCTTGATGATGTAGTCAAGCAGCTCTATGAGCCATGTTTTTGTT
>CAYSLD010000191.1:0-2595 GCA_964431795.1 uncultured Bacteroides sp. | reverse complement strand
AATCGCTACTGAGAAAATGCGCGCTCGTCTCGCTGACCTCATGCAAAAAGCTCAAACCTGCGACTGCTGCTCTGACGAAATCAAAGCTCTTGCAGCTCAATGGCTCGAAAATAAAAACTGCCCCGCTACAACTCGCGAAATTGCCGACAAACTCGTGCCCCTCGCTGAAAAATGCTCTTGCGACATCTGCAAAGGTATCGTAGAACTCAAAGCTTATATCGTGGTTCGTTCACAATGGATCATTGCCGGTGACGGTGCTGCTTACGATATCGGCTTCGGCGGTCTCGACCACGTGCTCGCTTCAGGCAAAAACGTTAACGTCCTTGTTGTTGATACTGAGGTTTACTCTAACACCGGTGGTCAAGCTTCTAAAGCTACTCCCGTTGGCGCTATCGCTAAATTTGCCGCTGCAGGTAAACGCGTTCGCAAAAAAGACCTCGGCCTCATCGCTTCTACTTACGGCTACGTTTATTGCGCGCAAGTTGCTATGGGTGCTGACCAAGCTCAAACCCTCAAAGCTTTCCGCGAAGCTGAAGCTTACGATGGTCCCTCTATCATCATCGCTTACGCTCCCTGTATCAACCACGGTTTGAAAGCCGGTATGGGTAAGAGCCAACAAGAAGAAGCTAAAGCTGTTGATTGCGGTTACTGGCACCTCTGGCGCTACAACCCCGCTCTCGAAGCTGAAGGCAAAAACCCCTTCACCCTCGACTCTAAAGCTCCTAACTGGGACGAGTTCGAAAACTTCCTCAAAGGTGAAGTGCGCTACGCTTCTGTTCTCAAACAATATCCCAACGAAGCTGCCGAACTCTTCGCTGCCGCTAAAGAAAATGCTCGCTGGCGCTACAACAACTATCGCCGCCTAGCTCTTCAACAATGGGGCGTTGAACCGGAAGCTTAAGCCTGAAACACAAGAAAACCCTTTTTAACCACTCGGGGGCTGCATCGCACATGCGTTGCGGCCCCTTTTTTGTTGCCGTTTTGTTTGGCTATATGCCGCGAAATGGCTACTTTTGTTGCCGATGGCTAACATTTACGAATTACAACGCTACGGCAAATGGATTTTCCTTGTCACCGCTGCCTCTGTGGTGGCCTTTTTCTTGTATGTCTCTAACAACCTTGTTAAAGACCTTGCCGCTCGCGAACGTGAACGCATGGAGATTTGGGCCGATGCCACAAAAGAAATCGTAAATCAGCTTGAAATAGACACTCATGCCGATGCTGACAGCACCGCAGCACCTATGCCCGTTGTCGACATTGACTTTTTGCTGCGCATCATTGAGAGCAACACCACCATTCCAGTGCTCCTCACCGACGATGACGGCAACATTCTCAACTATCGTAACTTTGAGCTGCCTGAACCTATCGACTCTATGGCTCCGATGGCGCTGTCTGACGTAAATCGCGCTTATCTTGACAAAAAATTGCGCGCACTCTCCGATAATTCCGAGCACGTCATTCATATAAAAATAGCTCCCGACACCGAACAGCTACTTTACTACGAAGACTCTACGCTGCTCAAACGTTTGAGCTACTTCCCCTACGTGCAACTGTTGGTGATGATTGTGTTTCTCGTAGTGGTCTATTTTGCCGTGCTTTCAACTAAAAAGGCCGAGCAAAACAAAGTGTGGGTGGGCTTGTCGAAGGAGACTGCGCACCAATTGGGCACCCCAATTTCATCGCTAATGGCTTGGATGGAGCTGCTGCCCGATATGGGCGTTGACGACGACACCTGTGCCGAAATGAACAAAGATGTGAAGCGTCTGAGCACCATTGCCTCGCGCTTCTCTAAAATCGGCTCTAAACCGCAAATGGAACTCGACGATGCCGGACAAATTGTGCGCCGTGCCGCTGAATATATGGCCACACGCATTTCTCCGCGCATCGAATTTAAAACCGTCTTCGCTCCGCAAGCCATGCCTGTGCAAATCTCTGCCCCGCTGTTTGAGTGGGTGATGGAAAACCTTATTAAAAACGCTGTCGACGCTATGGAGGGACATGGCAAACTCACTGTTATCACTGGCAGCGAACCAACGTTCGCCTATATAGAAGTGAGCGACACCGGTAAGGGCATCGCTCGCAAAAACTTTAATAATGTATTTAATCCGGGTTTCACCACCAAAAAACGTGGTTGGGGTTTAGGCTTAACGCTTGCCAAGCGCATCATTGAGCAGTATCATCGCGGTCACATCTTTGTGAAAACCTCGGCACCCGGTGTGGGCACTACTTTCCGCATTGAGCTGCCCCTCAGTTCAACTCAGCAATAATTTTATCAATATCTACACTGCTGATGCCATAGTTTACGGCCACTGTTTCAATCATCAAGCGCTCTTTTGAGCTGATTTGTTTGTCGTCGCCTTGAGCTATGCACACAAGTTGTCGCACCAAGTCGCGCCCGGCATCGCCAACTGCCGACTTGTGCTCATCCTCTTGCAAACAATATTGCCCGTAAGCCAAGAGCTCTGTCTCGAACGCTTGCGACACGCGCGCAAATGCTGACCGCAGCGACTCGCGCAACACTCGCATTTCGCGCACCAACGAGGCATAAATATTTGCCGTCTCTATGCGCTCGCTGCGCGAGAACATCAAACAGCG
>CAYSLD010000190.1:0-2722 GCA_964431795.1 uncultured Bacteroides sp. | reverse complement strand
TTACTCTTTACTTGTCATTTGACGCTGGTTTTTATTACGGCTGAGCCAACGTGCACGATGTATGTGCCGGGGGCTACAGCACAACTTGTATTGCCGGTTGCGCTATGAATGAGCATACCGGCCAGGTTGTAAATGTTCACTGCTTTGTTATCAGCATTTTCAACGGTTATTGTGCCGTTTGAGCCATCGACAACAACGTCAGAAGCCTCAAGATCGCTAACGCCGGTAATGGTGTTATCGGCAGCTGTGATTTTGTTGAGCGAGTGGAAAGTCGGCTCCAATTGGCCAAGGCCATCAGTTGAGACTGTTGAAGCGGCGTAATATGCCGGTTTCAAGTGTGTCACTGATGCGTATGTAACTTTCACAAACAAAGTGTAGATATCTGAAGCATTAGCATTGCGCGATTTCCAACCCCAATTGTAGCTATAGCAAGTCATTTCAGAGAATGGGATGAAGAACTCAAATTCGCAATCCGAGTGATAAGAGCGAGAGTGAGCTTCGTCAGTCACAAGATAGGCAGAGGTCCAGTTAGACGAGGTAACGCTACCTTTGAAACGATATTGCAAACCTGCTTCATCATCAAGTTTGTACACGCTTGATGAATTGCTAAGCGCGCTTTCATAAGGTTTCGACACATCGTCAATAGAGATAGGAACGACGTACACGTCATAGTGGTCTACGTAGTCAGGCTTAACAATATCTTCAAAATAGCCCATACCCCACACGCCTTCCGTGCCGTCTAAATCTTGCACGCCAACAGAATGACCGGTCAAATTTAGTTTTACATCGGTGGTATAGTCAAACGATTCGGTGTCACTGTTAGCAATTGTCCAAGTGGTATCGTAGACAATCGGGCCATTTGTGGTGAAACGGTCGGAGGTATTTCCGAGGGCATAGTATGTTGAAGTAGCGGGGGCATAGTCACCGATTGAAATAGTAGCACCGGTGAGGGTGGTTTTGAGTTCTCCGCCACAATTCACAGCCCAGCGGCTTGAATTTGCATGGCCTATTGAGCTGGGAGTTACCGACGATGTGATTTGTCGAGATGTAGACCAAGCGGGATGTAGGCGCGAGCTAATGGCATATTGTTCTACCGGCCACAACAACGATACTTCCAATGAGTTGAAATTACCGTTGAGCAAAGTAGAGACAGTTGTAGGAGTGCAATCGAGTTGTTGGCGGTCATCGAGGGCGAATAGGCCTTCAGCAATATTAATTTGACCGGTCACAGGATGCAATGTTGTAGCGAATGATTTTGCATTGCTCGAATCAGTAACAAGATCTGTATGAATAGCCAAACCTGAATTATTGAAGTTGTAGATTTTAACGTTGCCGTCAGAATCTTGAGAATAAGCGATGCCGTATGACCGGGTTACATCATTGTCCGTATCTTTTGTTCCGTAGCCGAGGAGGGGCATATCAGCTGATTTGATATCAGTGATTACACGGTCTGTGACATCGTAAGTTTTTTCTATAGAGCGAAGTTCATAGCCATTGTAATATTCAGTAGTTGTAGAGCTATCGTCATAGATTTCGAGTTTGAAAGCATTAAATTTGGCATCGTCGAGCAAAGCGATGACAGCATCTGAATCGACAAGCGAGTCGATGATTGAGTTCATCACTGACGAGACGAGCGTGCTACTTGACGACTGCGATTGAATGGCCTGCTTGATAACCGAAGCAAGAGTGTCCTTGTCGACATACTGCAACAGAGTTGAGGCGAGGTTAGGCATTTCAAGCGTATCAAAGCAAAGGTTGTCAAGGCCGTTGGCGTCATTGTCGGCATAATAGCCCAACAGAGGCATAGACAACGAAGAGAATGTGGCGAGGTCAAGAGGCACATAGACCACATTTTTTATGACTATGCAAGGAGTGATTTTTGCTTTTTTGCCCACGTAGTCGCCGGGGGTGCCATCGGGTTTGGTTTCGCGGGCGGTAAGCTCATCGGTCGAAGCAGTGAAATAGGCAAGCTTGTAATTGAGTGGCAGGTCAAAGTTGCCGTTGCAGAAGCCTTCGACTGTCATTGACGTGAGCGAATTTTTCACCAAATTCACGCCATTGCTCGAAGCGTAGAGTGAACCTTTAAGAGTCGAAGCGATGAAAGCTTCCATGCCAACATTGTCTGCGCCGGACATTGTTGAAATAGCCTTGGCTGTTTCAGTAAAATCATAGTTAGTGAACGACTCGGCCGCCGATTGTAGGTCATCTATAACAGATGCGTTTAGCTGGGCCGACATAGCAGATGCAGAAAGGAATAAAATAAGTGATTTTTTCATATCGGTAAGTACAAAATATGATAACAAGAAATGCTAAAAGAGCTAAGATAAGAAAAAAATAAAAAGACGTACGCCATGAGTGAAGATGGGGTACGTCTTTTTATGAATTGTGAATTGTCGAAGGATGATTTATTAGGCGTTCTTCACTTTATCAACAATGGCTTTGAAAGCTGCGGGGTTGTTGACAGCGAGGTCGGCCAAAACTTTGCGGTTGATTTCGATGCCGCTCTTGTGGATTAAGCCCATGAGCTTAGAGTAAGAGAGGTCTTCGAGACGAGCTGCAGCGTTGATGCGTTGAATCCAGAGCGCACGGAAGTTGCGTTTTTTGTCTTTACGGTCGCGATAAGCGTAAGTAAGACCTTTTTCCCAAGTGTTCTTGGCAACGGTCCATACGTTACGACGGCAACCATAGTAACCGCGGGTAAGTTTCAGAATTTTTTTACGAC
>CAYSLD010000189.1:0-2748 GCA_964431795.1 uncultured Bacteroides sp. | reverse complement strand
TTTGGTTAGTGTATGTTGCGGCGGTTGAGCTCGGCTTGGTAGGCACGGGCATTTGCCGAATGAGTGGCAAAGTCGCGGGCAAAATCGTGATAGCCGTTGAACGAGCTGCTAGCACACATATAAAGATAGTCGTGAGCCGGAGCATGGAGCACAGCATCAAGCGAAGCACGCTCAACAAGACGTATGGGGCCCGGTGGCAGGCCGACAACTTGATAGGTGTTGTAAGGCGATTGAGTTTGAAGATGTGTGCTGTTTATGCGGCGTATAGAGAAATCGCCGACAGCGAATTTCACAGTTGGGTCGGCTTGCAATTTCATGCCAATAGCCAAGCGATTGAGATAAAGGCGAGCCACCTTACCGCGCTCGTCAGCCTTAGAAGTTTCCTCCTCGGCAATCGAAGCGACAGTGGCCACTTCAACCGGAGTTAGGTGGAGAGCGGCAGCTTTTGCGCGACGATCGTCAGTCCAAAACTTATCGCGCTCATCGGCGAGAGCAGCCACAACTTTTGCGGGGGCATCGTTCCAATAAAATTCATACGTATCGGGCACGAAAGCAGCGATATATTCGGCAGGGGAATTATATCCACGGTCGGCGAGCACGGTGTCGACAGCAGCGAGAAAGTCGTCAGCACCCCACTCCATTTTTGCGCCCACACGGTCAGCAAGGTCAGCGAGCAAACGAATGTTGTTAAAAGTGACTTTGACCGGTGTTTGACGGCCGGTGCGCAAACGGTTGCACACCGACCAAGCACGATCGCCCGGAGAGATGACATACGAGCCGTAAGCCTTGAGCGAATCAGACGAGCGCATCTTCCAAAGTTTGAAGACAGCGCTGCCATAGTCATCGCCAAGAGCAGAGCACAAAGTGTCGCTTATAGCTTGCTCAGAAGAGTGGTTAGGTATGTAAATGCGACGTTCGTTGTCGCCTTGATAGCCCTTGAATGCAGTGCGGTATGCAGAGAGTCCGATGGCGATGGCAACCACTGCCAAAGCCGACAGGAATAAAATTAGTTTACGTTTCATGTTACAAAGTTAATAAATATCGTTAAGTTTTTGCATTTTATTTTGTATTTTTGCATCCGTAATAGAAAAGGATAAACACAAAGCAAAAATTACACAGAAAATATATGAGCAACGAAAATACTAATTTCGACGAAACCAACACTCCGCGTCCCGACAATTCAAAACGCATCATGCTTGCCGTGATAGCCGCACTTCTTGTAGTTATCATTGGACTTGGCGTGTGGTTTGCCATCTCATCAGCAGCAAACAAAGAAGCTGTAGAAGCAGAAAAAACAGCACGCGAAGCTGCCGAACTATCATTGCAACAAGACCTTGCTAACAGCGAATTTGAAGGCTTGGAGCAAGAATTTTCAAGCATAGAAAATCCACGTCAAATGATTGTTTCCGACTCAGTGAAGATGCGCCTCACTGAAAAATACGAGGCCGCACGCTTGGAGGTGGAAAAATTACAACGCGAACTAAAAAATACAAAGACTAAAAGCGCTAAAGAGCTTGAAGACCTGCGCGGCCAAATCAAAACTTTGCGCGCATTGCTCAAACACTACATCGAAGAAATTGACCGTTTGAACAAAGAAAACGAGGCTCTGCGCACAGAAAATGCCGAAATAAAAGGCCAAAACGAGCGCCTCACCTCACAAGTGCAAGAGACATCACGTCAAAACGAACAATTGTCGAAACGCATGACGTTGGCCGAAAAGCTCAACGTCACCGGCGTTGGTCTGTCAGCACTCAACTCAAAAGGTAAAGCCGAGAAGAAAGTGCAAAAGGCAAAACAATTGATGGTTACGTTCACCATACCACAAAACAATTCAACCCCTGTTGGCGAAAAAACCATCTACATGCGCATCACCACACCCGAAGGCCAATTGCTTGACGGTGGCGGCTCATTCTCATTTGAAGGTAGCAGTGTTAGCTGCTCAGCCAAAAAGACAGTAGAATACGGTGGCGAAGAAATTGGAGGCATACACATCTACTACGACGTGCGCACCGCTCTCAACCCCGGCACATACACCGTAGAACTTTTTGCCGACAACTATCGTTTAACCTCACGCCAGTTCTCACTAAAATAAATATATGGAACTACTCAGCAGCATATATCAAGCCATAAATGTTGACGATATCAATGCTATATCATCAATATATAAGCTTGTGCTCAGTTTGCTGCTGGGGTCGTTGGTAGGCTATGAGCGCAAACGTCGCGGCCAAAGTGCCGGCGTGCGCACATTCTCACTCATAGCAATGGGCGCAGCATTGTCGATGATATTGTCGATATATGTGCCCCAAACATTTCAAGACTTACGCGGCGACTCAACCCGCATTGCCGCGCAAGTGGTGAGCGGCATCGGTTTTCTCGGTGCCGGCGCCATAATACAAATGAAAGGCTCGGTGCGCGGACTCACCACAGCCGCCGGAATCTGGATGGTGGCAGCAATAGGCATGGCCGTTGGCGCCGGATTGTACATCATCGCCATAATTGCCACACTGCTCATACTGTTCATACTTGTGCAGCTTGAGCGCATAGAGCACCGCGTGTCGCTGGGCTCAGAGTCGCGCGTGATACGTATGCACGTGAGTGTGATTGTTGACGACATTACCCCTTACGACGAAATGCTCAAATCAAAGCACGTGAGCCTCACGCACTACTATGTGGAGCATGATTATGAGGAAAACACCACACACCTCAATCTCACCGTGCTGGCTCGCGAAGATGTGAACTATCTGACAT
>CAYSLD010000188.1:0-2773 GCA_964431795.1 uncultured Bacteroides sp. | reverse complement strand
CGCGAGCAAAGCCTCTGCTTTGCGCGCTAATGTGTTTGTATGATGGTCCAGGTGCCGATGTCGGTGACTTTGACAGTTTGGCCGCTGGCATACCGGACATATACGTTAAGGTGCGATTTGTGCTGTATAGAGTTGCCGGGGGTGGCAGCTCTGATTTTGAATTCGGCAGCGTTTGTGCCGTCAATGGTTCCGGATATGTAAGTTAATCCGTTGTCAAAGACGATAGCGTTAGTGGTGTCCTCATCGTCGACAGTTGTCAGCGAGGCCAACCAAGTGCCTGATACGGGGCTATGGAAAAGAATGCTGCCCACCAAGTCCGTACTACTAATCAGCCTGATTTCCTTATTGTCTGTATCTATAGTGTCATAACTGCTCCAAGTTATGTAATCTTCGCCATTTTGTTCGATAACAATTGTATCTTTGACTTCGAGTGAGGACATGAATGCATAAGCCCAATAGTTGCTCACACTGACAGTCATGCCGTGCACAACGTTGGTGATTTCGATGTCGTAAACGTGGTTGCGCGTCATTTGGGTGATGCCGGTAAACTGTAGGGCTAAGGTGTAGTCACTGCTCGTGCCCTTGTCCTTATCGTAAACGGTAATTGTCAAGCTTGCCAAGACGTCGTCACCGCCGTTGAACTCGGTGAAATAGCCCACAGACGAGGTTTTGTCGTCGTTTTCGGAGATGAAGTTTTGGACTGAAGCACTGTTTTTATATACAGGCATGCCATTATCATCGGTCACTATATTACCCTCATCGTCAACTTTAATCTCTGTGACATCGACGGTGGGCCCGGGGTTGAAGCAGTCAACGTAGCTGAGGGCTTTGGTGGTGTTGACGGTGCTGTAGCCGGTGGGAACGACGTAGCCGGTGGGTGTGAGGTAGCTGAATTTCACATCTGTGATTTGCAGAGCGGGCGACTCGGTGTGCAGGGTCTCGCTGAAGTGCACGCGGCACTTGGCGGCAGAGCGCAGCATGTAGACGGTGCCTATGTCTTGGCTCTCGATGCTCTTGTTGAATGTGAACGATTGCACACCCCACATGGGTATGTAGTAGTCGTTGAGGTTGTCGGCCTGGGGCAGGTCGGCAGCGTTGTATGTGAGTTGGTCAACTTTGGCAAAGTCAACGTCAGCGCCGTTGTTGGCAATGACCATGCAACGATAAGTAGTGCCGTCGGTGAATTTGTCTTCGCTTATTTTGCCATAGTATTGATAAGTGCCTGTGCCGATTTTGTAGCAAGTGAGTTGGTCAACATCGAGCACAAGGTTGCCGCTTTGGTCGAAGATGGCAACGTGCACGTCGTCGATGTTGATGACAGCGTCGTAGTCTGTGGCATCGGCATCGTAGGTGTCGCCCCAAGTGCTACCATCAGCGCGCGACACGGGGTTGTCGACCTTGATAGTCAAGGCGAAGGTGTAGCCGTCGTCGCCGTTGTAGCTCACATCGGGGCCGTCCTCGTTGATACACGAAGCCAAGCACAAGCACATCAGCAATGTAAATATGTTGAGATATTGACGCATGTATTAAGTTTAAAGATTGGGGTTGTTGAGTATTACTCGCCAAGAATTTATAATGATCTCTGAGTCGAGCCAGCGGCCGTTTTGCACGAAGAATGTGATGTTGTATTCGTCCTGGCGGTCGAGGTAGTCTTGATCAGAGGTAACGTAGTCATAATTATTGCGCACGAGGAGTGCGTAGTCGATCAACGGAATGGAGAGCAACTTCTCGTCGGTGGTGACATTGTAGACTGACAACATGGGGCGTGTGAACTTGTTCCAGTCGTTGATCTGGAGGCGCGAGATGGTGAAGCGAGCCAAGATAGCCGAGACGGTGTTGATAGTAGCGTCAGTATCGGCATATCCGGCGCTGCCACTGAGTTTTTCGTATGCGCGATAATAAAGGTTGCGCTCTTCTTTGACCACGTTGTTTTGGTGGTCGAGCTCACCGTTGTCGGCTTCGATAACAAACTCATAGTCGTCGGGGTCAAGGTCTTCGCCGTTGAGTTGTTGCAGCATTATGTTGATGCGGTTAGTGTCTTTGGTGAGTTGGACGTCAAAGATTTTGTCGTCGTTCACACCGTTTGTATTGTCGGGGATGTAAATATCGGTGCTGCCATAGAAGAGGTCGTCAATGTTAGCATCGATAAAGTCAGAGCCGGTGTCATCCTGTTCGCGGCTGAGGCGACAGCTCATGTCTTCAACACGAGTTTGTGCGCGCGAAATAGCGGGCAAAGAGAATGAACCGTTTGATTGGTCAATGCCGCCCCACGCAATGAGGTGGTATTTGCCGGGAGCCAGCGAGCTAACGTCGAACGAGTGAGCCACCGGTTCGGCATTTAGGTCGTCAAGAGATTTTTCATCGCTCCACACCAACACGCCACTTTCGTCGAAAGCGTAAAGCGAAATTGACTTAACCTCAGAGTTGAAAGCATCGGCGGCTTTCAGGTTCAAGTCGTCAATAAACCTTACTCTATATTCAGCCGAGCAGTCGCCCTCGTCGTCGTAAATTGCGTGACACGATGTTAGCGCTAGCGGAAGCAAACACAGGGCTTGTTTGATTATGTTTATTGTTGTTGTTTTCATTGATGTGAATTGATGATTTAGTTTGTTGGTGTGGCGCCGGGGCGCCGGGGTTTGTTTTGGGTAATGTATGTATGGGCACGCAGCCCATACATACATATAATTAGTTAATGAGGATATTACTCTAAGTCAATTGTTTGAGTGATGATGCGCCAAGAGAGGATGTTGATTTGTGCATCAAGATACCACTC
>CAYSLD010000187.1:0-2899 GCA_964431795.1 uncultured Bacteroides sp. | reverse complement strand
GCTCAATCTGCACCACTCGCATCATTGCCGGTGTTGGTGTGCCCCAGCTCTCTGCTGTTTACGACGTGGCAAAAGCTCTCGCTGACACCGACGTGCCCCTCATCGCTGACGGTGGCATCCGCTACTCAGGCGACATCGTCAAAGCTCTCGCTGCAGGTGCTCACTCTGTGATGCTCGGCGGCATGCTTGCCGGTGTTGAAGAGTCGCCCGGCGACACCATCATCTTCAACGGCCGTAAGTATAAAACTTACCGCGGCATGGGTTCACTCGAAGCTATGGAGAAAGGTTCGAAAGACCGTTACTTCCAAGGCAACGTCACCGACAGCAAAAAACTTGTGCCCGAAGGTATTGCCGCTCGCGTGCCCTACAAAGGCACACTCTACGAAGTGGTATATCAAATGCTTGGCGGCCTCCGCGCCGGTATGGGCTATTGCGGCGCTCCAAATATTGACGAGCTCCACAAAGCACAGTTCACCCGCATCACAAATGCCGGTATCAACGAAAGTCACCCCCACGACGTTTCGATCACCAGCGAAGCCCCCAACTACTCTTCATCTGCAAGATAAATGTTTTTCATGAATTAAAATAATTAAAAATTTCATCTTTTGTAAAAAGTTGTGCCATGTGAATGGCGCAGCTTTTTTTGTGTTTGTTTTGCACGGCTTTTTTTTGTATCTTTGCGCTGATAATCACACTATATTTTCGTGCACAAAATCATATCATTATTACTATCTATTGTTTGCTGTCAGCAGCTGTTTGCCGTTGACAACGAGGCCGACACTCTTGCCGGCAGCACTCTTGGCGAATTTGTGATTTACGGCAAGTCTGACCCCAATCGCGAAGTCATACCCACGCAAACTCTCTCAGGCAAAACCTTGCAATCACTCAACAGTCACAGTGTGGCCGATGCCGTGCGCTACTTCTCGGGCGTACAGCTCAAAGACTACGGCGGAGTGGGGGGCGTGAAAACCCTCGACATACGCTCAATGGGCTCAAACCACCTTGGCGTGTTCTACGACGGCATACAACTTGGCAACGCCCAAAACGGCCAAATTGACCTTGGCAAATTCTCACTCGACAACATCGAAGAAATATCGCTATATAACGGCCAAAAAAGCAATATCTTTCAAAATGCCAAAGATTTTGGCTCGGCCGGCACAATATATTTGCGCACCAAGCGCCCGGTTTTCGTTGACGGCAAGCGCACCAATCTGCAAGCCACCATGCGCGCCGGCAGCTTTGGCATGCTCAATCCCGCCGTGCGCATTGAGCAAAAGCTCAGCGAGCGCGTCAGCGCTTCGTTCAATGCCGAATACACCCATGCCACCGGCAAATACAAATTTCGCTACCACAAAATGTTCTCAGACGGCACACTCGCTTGGGACACTACCGCCACACGTCAAAACGGCGACATTGAGAGCTACCGTTTGGAAGGCGCACTATTTGGCAAAATCAAAGGCGGCAGTTGGTACGGCAAACTTTACTACTACGACTCGGAGCGCGGCATCCCCGGCGCAATTGTCAACAATGTGTGGAAAAACTCACAACGCCAATGGGACCGCAACTTCTTCGCTCAAGGCACTTGGCAGCGTCAAATCACCGACAAATATAAGTCGATGATAAACTTCAAATATGCTCGCGACTACATGCGCTACCTCAACCCCGACACCACGCTCATGTATCTCGACAATACGTTCCACCAAGACGAAATATATGTCACTACCGCCAACTGCTACGAGTTGCTCCCCGGTTGGGACGTGGACCTCTCGGTTGACTATCAGTGGAACCACCTCAGCTCAAACCTCACAAACTTTGCCCGCCCCGTGCGCAACACCGTGCTCGCTGCACTGGCCACATCATATCGCGTGGCACCCATAAAAGTGCAAGCAAGTTTGCTCTACTCGCACGTCGGCGACCGCTCTGACATCATCTCCGGAGCTACAAACTTAGGCAAGCGCACAAAAAATTACGACAAATTCACCCCAGCCGTATTTTTCTCATACAAACCGTACGAGTATCGCGACATAAACATACGCGCATTCTACAAGCGTATATTCCGCATGCCAACCTTCAACGACCTCTACTACACCGACATCGGCAATGCCGACCTCTCGCCCGAATATGCCACGCAGTATGACCTCGGCATAAATTGGCGCCACAACAGCTACACATCTTTCTTGCGCAGCATTGAGCTCAATGTTGACGGTTATCACAATCGCATCAGCGACAAAATTATTGCCGTGCCCAAAGGCACCGGACAATATCGCTGGATGATGATGAACATTGGCAAAGTGCGCATCTGGGGCGCTGACGTCTCGGCGCAAAGTGAATTTGCTTTGCCTGCCGACATCGCTCTCAACCTGCGTCTGTCGTACACCTACCAACGCGCTATGGACTATTCCGACCCCACCGACAACGACCCCGTAGCCGGCACGTACCATGGCCAAATTGCTTACATCCCCGAGCATAGCGGCTCGGTGGTTGCTGCCGCCTATTGGCGCAACCTCAACCTAAACTATAGTTTCATCTACACCGGCCGCCGCTATCACACCTCAAGCAACATACTTGCCAACCTCGAGCAACCGTGGTACACCCACGACGCTTCAGTCAGCTACAAGTTCCACCTCAACCGCTGCAGTTTCACCGCCACTGCCGAGGTCAACAACCTGTTCAACCAACAGTATGAGGTGATACTCAACTATCCCATGCCCGGACGCAACTATCGTTTCATCCTTCAATTCGACATATAAAAAATGACTCGACACATATTTTACATAGTCATCACTTGTGCGCTCATGCTGCTTTCAGCTTGTCGCAACGACGACATAATCTTCATCCCCGAAGAGGTTGAGGTCACTACTCCCGAATATACTTCGATTGAAGGATTTTATTTGCTCAA
>CAYSLD010000186.1:0-2900 GCA_964431795.1 uncultured Bacteroides sp. | reverse complement strand
AATACCTATAATTATCATGTCGGTTGGGTTTTAAAATTATTCCACGAAATTACGAAAAAATCGGCAACAAAAACACTTATTCTTATAAAATTAACACAACACTTGCATATATGTGCCCAAAACTGTCCTATTCGGCGCTTTCATTTGCCAATGTCGTGTAGTTTTGCTATATTTGTGCTCTGATTAGAGTCTTTTTAGTTCACCAATTAAAAAGCATTTTCATGCAATTTAAAAATATTTAAAGTAAAACCATAACATTAACTTACAAAAATAAATAAAAACACAACCATGATTACCAAACTCTCACAAATAGTTGAAGAAGCACGACGTCGTGGTGCCAAGCGCTTAGCTGTGGCCTACGGCCAAGATTCGCACACTCTGAGCGCTGTCTACAACGCTTGGCGCGAAGGCCTGGTTGTGCCCACCATATATGGCGACCGTTCTACTATCATTGATGTTTGTCGCACCGAAGGTTTAGATCACGAAGTTTTTAATATTGTTGATGAGCAGAGCGATCTGAAATGCGTGAGCTTAGCTGTTGCTGCCGTAGCTGCCGGCGATGCTGACGTGCTCATGAAAGGCCTCGTATCAACTGATAAATATATGCGTGGCATCCTCAATAAAGATGCCGGACTATTTCCTCCCAAAGGCACACTCAGCCACGTGACTGTCATAGAGCTGCCTGACTATGATAAACTCTTGGTAATGACTGATGCTGCCGTGATTCCGGCTCCCGACTTCAAACAAAAACAAACACTCATCAAATACCTCTCGCAAACAGCAAACACGCTTGGCATTGATTGCCCAAAAATTGCTTGTATTGCCCCGTCAGAGCAAGTATTGCCCAGTGTGCTTTCGTCAACCGAGGCCGCTATACTTGCAAAAATGGGCGACCGTGGTCAGCTTGGCAACGTGGTTGTTGATGGCCCGCTGTCGCTTGATGTTGCACTCTATAAAGAGGTAGCAGCTGAAAAGAAAGTGAAAGGCTCAACCGTGGCCGGAAATGCCGATTGCTTGTTGTTCCCCAACATTGAGTCGGCTAACGTATTTTTCAAATCAGCCACACACCTTGGTGGCAGCGAAATGGCTGCAATCGTTGTTGGCACAAAAGTGCCTTGCGTGCTCACCTCGCGTGGCGACACCGCACAAACAAAACTCTATTCAATTGCATTAGCTTGCTTGTCGGCTAAGTAACACATACTATTATCCATAAAAATGAGTTATCGCATATTGGCAATTAACCCCGGGTCAACATCTACAAAGATTGCTGTCTATGAAGATGAAACTCCGGTATTCTCACTCTCTTTGCAACATAGCAGCGAAGACCTGGCTCACTTCAAAAATGCCGGCGAGCAGCATGAGTGGCGCAGAGATTTGGTGTTGAATGCTCTTGCCGAAAATAATATAGATATTAAATCACTCCATGCAACAATTGGTCGTGGAGGCCTTATACACCCGGTTGAAAGTGGTACTTACGAGGTCAACGACGAATTGCGCTATGACTTGCTCAATTCGCAACGTCAACACGCCTCAAACCTTGGCGGTTTGATTGCTCGCGACATTGCCGACCAAGCGGGAATAAAAGCCTACATTGCCGACCCCGTTGTGGTTGACGAATTGATACCCTATGCCCGTATAACAGGACTTCCTGATATACCGCGCGTGTCAATCCTCCATGCCCTCAATCAAAAGGCTGTGGCCCGACGTTATGCCCAAGAAATTGGCGCCAACTATGAGGACCTTGACCTTATTGTTTGTCACATGGGTGGCGGCTGCTCAATTGGCGCTCATCGCCATGGACGTGTAATCGACACAAACAATGGCCTCAACGGTGATGGCCCGTTCACTCCTGAACGTGCCGGAACGTTGCCCACAGGCCAATTGGTTGAACTTTGCTATTCCGGCAAATATACACGCGAGGAGATGCTGACAAAAATACAAGGACAAGGTGGCTTGCAAGCACATCTTGGCACTACATCGGTGCCCGATATCCTCGAAAAAATTGACGAAGGCGACCTCCACTCTATGCTCATACTCCGCGCCATGTGCTACACCACCGCCAAGGTTATCGGAGAGATGGCAGTTGCACTCAAAGGTCATGTTGATGCGATACTCCTCACCGGCGGCATTGCCTACAGCAAACGCCTCACTGACTTTATTGCCAGTCATATTGATTTTATTGCACCGATATACGTTTATCCCGGCGAAAACGAACTCGAGTCGTTGGCTATGAATGCACTTGCTGTGCTGACCGGAGAGCGCGAAGCTCACCAATATACCAGTGAGCAAGACAACAACGACCCCGCTCAAATAAACAATCCGAGCACGCCGTCTAAACTCCGCGAAGTGCTGCGCAACCTTGTGATGCCTTCGCCTTCACAGTTCCGCCGCCTAACGGCTATGCGCCGCTATTTCCGCAATCTCCGCCGATAATTATCACACATATATATAATAAAATCGGATGCACCGTTTGGTGCACCCGATTTTTTTGTGGTGTAAAGACTGATTGTTTGATTAGTCTTCTGATTGTTCTTTGAGAATTTCGAGCATCTTGATGGCTGAAACGGGGATGCGAGTGCCCGGGCCAAAGATAGCTGCGACACCTGCTTTGTAGAGGAAGTCGTAGTCTTGAGCGGGGATAACACCACCGGCAGTCACCATGATGTCCTCACGACCAAGTTTCTTGAGCTCAGCAATAACTTGCGGGATGAGGGTCTTGTGACCTGCTGCAAGTGACGATACACCAAGAATGTGCACGTCGTTTTCTACTGCTTGACGAGCTGCTTCGGCCGGAGTTTGGAACAACGGGCCCATGTCAACGTCAAAGCCGCAGTCAGCGTAGCCGGTAGCTACAACTTTTGCACCGCGGTCGTGACCGTCTTGACCCATTTTTGCAATCA
>CAYSLD010000185.1:0-2912 GCA_964431795.1 uncultured Bacteroides sp. | reverse complement strand
TCGGTGCGCAGCTCAATGAGCTCTTTCACCTTTTCAAGTTGGCTACTCATATTGAATATGTGTAAAAAAGAGGGTGATTATAATTCTGATTATTTGTTAGGATCTTCGCACAATTCGATGAGGGTGCCAAGAGTTGATTTGGGGTGCATGAAAGCGATGTTGAGGCCTTCAGCGCCTTTGCGGGGAGCTTTGTCGATAACGCGAGCGCCTTTTTCTTGCACTTCTTCGAGTGCGTTTGCAACGCCACTTTCAACAGCGAAGGCGATGTGTTGGATGCCGCCGCGGCCACCGTTGTTTGCGATGAATTTAGAGATAGCGCTGTCTTCAGAAGTGCCTTCGAGCAATTCGAGTTTAGTTTGACCGACTTTGAAGAAAGCGGTGCGCACTTTTTGGTCAGCAACTTCTTCGATAGCGAAACATTTGAAACCAAGAATGTTTTCGTAGAAGGGGATAGCTTCGTCTAATGACGGTACGGCAATGCCGATGTGTTCGATATGAGAAATATCCATAACTGTGGGGTATTTATGAGGTTAAATAAATTAGTTTTAAATGGTTGGAATGTTCTTATACTTTTGAAGATTAAAAACAATTGTTTTAGTTTATGCTTGCAAAATTACAAAAATTCTTTAATAATCAATGTTTCTGTGTATTTTCATTAGCAAACAATAGATAATAAAAGTTAAAACCGGGCAAACAAACGCTCACACAACACATATTAAAAGAGCGGCGTAGGCATTAAAATGCAGATAAAATCAGCAAAAGGGCGAAATTATTTGCTAAATTAAATAATAATTATTAATTTCGTAGCGAACTAAATAAAGGTCAAATTTACCTATAAATCGTATACCCCGCTTTCTTACTAAGAAAATTGACGCTGTATATTGATTTCTTCGCAAATGGAACTGATAATAAATAACATACAGAAGCTATAGCAATTATGAGTTATCTTAAATTTGATAAGAACCAGCTAATCAATCTGGAGCAATCTTTACCGAAGGAGATACTCCGCACCAATCAGGCCGGCGCTTATCACTGTACCACTCTGGTTGGTTGCAACACACGCAAACAGCATGGTTTGTTGGTGATACCTATCCCCGAGATGGGCAACAAGCCGCACGTGCTGCTATCAAGTCTTGATGAAACAGTGATACAACATGGCGCACCTTTCAACTTGGGCATACACCGCTACAAAGGCAACGTGTACAGCCCGAACGGTCACAAGTACATACGTGAATTTGACTGTGAGAGTGTGCCTCGCATGACCTTCCGCGTTGGCGGCGTGATTCTCACCAAAGAGAAGATGTTTATCTCGCATGAGAACCGCATCCTCATTCGCTATACTCTGGTAGAAGCTCACTCTCCCACAGTATTGCAATTCCGTCCCTTCCTGGCATTCCGCGAGAGCAACAGCTTGTGTCTTGCCAACGACAACGTCAACCGCAACATACAAGAAGTTGAAAACGGCATCAGCACTTGTATGTACGATGGCTTTCCCACGCTCTACATGCAATACTCTAAACAGCCCAAATGGGTTGACGATCCGAATTGGTATCACGACATTGAGTACGTCAAAGACCTGGAGCGCGGCGTGCCCTACAACGAAGCGCTGTGGGTGCCCGGATATTTCGAAGTGCCTATCAAAAAAGGCGAGTCGATTTATTTCTCGGCAGGCGTAAGCGAGGTGAAGACCAAAACCCTCTCTAAGTTGTATGAGAACGAAATTGCAGCACGCACACCGCGCAGCTCGTTCTTTAACTGCCTGAAAAACGCAGCAAAGCAATTTTATCTTCGCGAAAAAGACAACATGTATGTGCTCTCAGGTTATCCGTGGGGAGTGGTGCTTGCACGCAACACCTTCATGGCAGTGCCGGGTTTGACCCTGGCCATTGACCACTTCGACGACTATGAGGCCATCATGAAAACCGCCCTCGGCGCCCTCACACATTTCGCCGAGACAGGCCAAACCGACAGCCGCATTGCCGGTATAGACCTGCCCGACATTCCACTGTGGGCAATATGGGCAATACAACAATATGCAAAAAATCAAGGTCCGGAAAAAGCCAAAGCGCTATACGGCGATGTGATAGCACAGCTCATCAACTTTGTGCTCTCTGACAAGCATCCCAACTTGCACGTCACAGGCGACGGGCTCATCGGCACCGACGGCACACAAGTGCCGGCATCGTGGATGAACTCAGTGCTTGACGGACGTCCCGTGATACCGCGCACCGGATATCTTGTAGAGTTTAATGCACTTTGGTACAATGCACTGCGCTTTGGCGCTTCACTCTTGGCCGACGACACTAAATTTGCCGCTGACGTTGAGCGCTGGAGTGCACTCGCCGACAAGTTGCAACCGGCCTTTGTCAGCATGTTCCTCAACGACTACGGATATCTCTACGACTACGTGAACGGCAACTATGCCGACCCGTCAGTGCGTCCGAACATGGCAGTGGCAATCGGCTTAGACTTCTCGCCGCTCGACCGTCGTCAGCGCAAAGGCGTGCTCGACGTGGTGACCCGCGAGTTGCTCACACCAAAAGGCTTGCGCACACTCTCACCAAAGAGCTACGGCTATCGTCCGTTCTATCTTGGCTCACCGCGCGACCGCGAATTGGCCCTGCACCAAGGTCCGGCACGCCCGTGGCTGATAGGTTTTTATGCCGACGCTTATTTGCGCGTGTTCGGCATGAGCGGATTGGGCTACATAGACCGTATGCTCATCGGCTTTGAAGATGAGATGAGTCAAGGCTGCATAGGTTCGCTGTCGCAACTCTACGATGCCAACCCGCCCTTCTCGGGACGCGGCGCCATCAGTCACGCAACAAACGTGGCCAACGTGTTGGCAACCCTTCGCACCCTTAAAAAATTAAATGTTTAACCACGCTCACAAGCTTAAATAGTATTTTTAT
>CAYSLD010000184.1:0-2982 GCA_964431795.1 uncultured Bacteroides sp. | reverse complement strand
AGGCATAAATATTTGCCGTCTCTATGCGCTCGCTGCGCGAGAACATCAAACAGCGCTCTACCGAGCTGATGCTGTTGCGCAAGTTGAGCAGCGTGTCGGCTATGCGGTTGCGTGCCAAATCTATATCTAATGCCTCGGGCAGCGCCTCGAGTATTTCTTCTGTCTTTTTCTGCACAAGCGCTGGCTTATTGTTTTTGGTGACTTCGTTGTAAAATTGCAGTATTTCTGTCACTGTCTCTTTGGCACGATACAAAAATCCGGCTTTCAATCGTCCCGAGCTTATCACGCTGAGCAAACGGTCAACCGTGGCGCCCCAATGCTCGGCCCATGCCAGCAATCCTTGTTGATAGTATCTGTATTGCAGCGCATTGCGGTTTATCACTTGCGGCAATGCAAATGCGTTTTTGCGCGATGTCACATAGTTGAGCACTACTTTGTTTGACGATGCTTCTTTGAGCTTGAAATTGCTCTCTTCGCACAGCATCTCATAGTATTTTGTGCTTATTCGCTCTGTGCTCACAAAATCTGATTGATTTGTTGTTGTCGGCAAGCCTATCATGCGGAACACGCTAAACAGGGTGGGGAACTCTACGCCCGTGGTGCCGGCTAAAGCCATCGAAGCCACCAAATTTGACAGTGTGGGTGTGCACGTCATGCGGTGCACCTCGCGCGTGGTGTCGTCGAGCACACGTGCCGGTATTATCTTTGCCGCTTTCTCCCAAAGCCCTAAAAATCCGGCGCGTAGCACCTCGGCCAACCCCGAAGCCGGAGCTGTGCAGTGGTGCGTGCCGTTGCACACGGCTATGATTTGAACATTGTTGCCCACGCGGCTAATCACGCTCTGTCGCAATTCGTCGAGCTGCTCGTGGCTCACCAAGTCTTTTTTAGTGATGACTATCGACACTTTGCCATGTTCAAGCAGCCGTTTTATAGCTTTCACCTCAAAGTCCTCGAGTCCGTCGCCTGTGGCTGATATACAGTAGATTATGGTGTGAAACCAATTGTATATGTCGTCTGTGCGGTCACGTCGGTCTATCTCGGTGAAGATGCTGCGAGTCCACTCGTCAACGTTGTCGCTGACAAGCCCCTTGGTGTCAAACAATGAATAGGTGATGCCCGGTAAGGCCGAGTTCACTTCTATGCGGTCGAAGTAGTTTTGAGTCACAGGGTCACCGTTGCCGGTCTGAAATACCTTGCGCCCGGCAGCGTAATTTAAGAATGAACTCTTTCCGACTCCTGACTTGCCAACAACCACCAGGTTGAGGTGTCTTTTCTTGGTTTTTAAGTCTTGTTGTCTCATCTTTTCACGGTTTGTTCGATAGTGACATATAAGGGTTTAGCGGTGTTTTTCGCAAAGTTAAAAATAATTTTGGATTATGTGCAATTTTAATCAAAAATTTTCACAAATTTTTTCCACTTACATCAAAAACTTTCATTTTTAACCCATTTTTTTGCTTGCAAATCTCGCAAAAAAAATGTATCTTTGTGTGTTAATATTTACCCGAAAAATCAATAAAAATCGCATATATATGTCCGAAAACGAAGAACAATATAGTGCCAATAATATTCAGGTGCTCGAAGGCTTGGAGGCTGTTCGCAAACGCCCTGCAATGTATATTGGCGATATCTCAGTTAAGGGTTTGCATCACCTTGTGTATGAGGTTGTTGATAACTCTATCGACGAAGCTCTTGCCGGCTATGCCAGCCACATTGAAGTAACTATTAATTCTGACAATTCTATCACTGTTGTCGATAACGGCCGCGGTATCCCCGTGGATATGCACGAAAAAGAGCACAAAAGCGCTCTCGAAGTTGTGCTCACCGTGCTCCACGCCGGTGGTAAATTCGACAAAGGCTCTTATAAAGTTTCCGGCGGTCTGCACGGTGTGGGTGTTTCGTGCGTGAACGCGCTCTCTACTTATTTGCGTGCCGAGGTGCGCCGCAATGGCAAAATTTACATGCAAGAATATTCTTGCGGTCACCCCACCACTGAGCTTAAAATCATAGGTGATGCCGACACTACCGGTACATCTATCACATTCCTCCCTGACGCTTCGATCTTCACCGAGACTGTGTACGACTACAACACTCTCGCAAATCGTCTGCGTGACCTCGCATACCTCAATGCAGGTATCACTCTCACTCTCACTGATATGCGTAACCTCGATGCTGAAGGCAATCCCCACACTGACCGTTTCCACTCTGACGAAGGTCTGAAAGAATTTGTTGAGTATATCGACTCAAACAAAGAGTCGCTCATCAACTGCGTTATCGACCTCCGCACCGAGCGCAATGGTGTGCCCATCGAAGTGGCTTTGACTTACAATAGCTCGTTCAACGAAAATATTTACTCTTTCGTAAATAACATCAACACTATTGAGGGCGGTACGCACCTCACCGGTTTCCGCCGCGGTCTCACATCTACCCTCAAAAAATACGCCGAAGACAATGGCCTCCTCAAAAATGCCAAAGTCGATATCACCGGCGACGACTTCCGCGAAGGCCTCACCGCTGTCATCTCTGTGAAAGTGATGGAGCCCCAGTTTGAAGGTCAAACTAAAACTAAACTCGGTAACAACGAGGTTATCGGCGCTGTGCAAACTGCTGTTAGCGAAACCCTCACAAACTACCTCGAGGAAAATCCTCGCGAAGCCAAAACCATCGTCAACAAGGTGATTTTGGCCGCACAAGCTCGTCAAGCCGCTTACAAAGCTCGCCAAAACGTGCAACGCAAATCTCCGCTCAGCGGTGGTGGCCTCCCCGGCAAACTTTCTGACTGCTCATCGCGCACCGCTGAAGATTGCGAAATCTTCATTGTCGAGGGTGACTCGGCAGGTGGTACTGCTCTAGATGCTCGCGACCGTCGCTATCAAGCCATCCTCCCCTTGCGCGGTAAAATCCTCAACGTTGAAAAAGCTCTCGAGCATAAAATCTTCGACAACGAAGAAATCAACAATATGTATCGCGCCTTGCGTGTGACAA
>CAYSLD010000183.1:0-3016 GCA_964431795.1 uncultured Bacteroides sp. | reverse complement strand
ATTTTATAGGACGAGGGGTGAGTCGGTGGTGGGGGTGGATGGGTAGATGCGGCGTGCTTTGAGTGTGGAATTGTCGTTTTTGTGGCGGAGCGACATGGTCACGTAAAAGCGATAGAGCATCCAAAGGTCAAATTTAAGGCCGCTTTTCACAATTGTCATTTCAAGGGTGTTGCCGTTGAGCGTGACGTTAAAATCATGCGCTTTTGTTGGCGTGCCGGCATCAGTGACGTTGGTAAAGAGATTGGCTTTATAGTGTGTGCCATCGTTGAGCGATGACTTTGCCCAGCCAAGTGTGGCACCTTGTGCCAATCGCAAGTCAGGGCTGTCAAGGCAAGTGATGACGTAGTCGCCGACAGTGTTGTTATCAGCATAGATGGCTATGGTGGCGCCGTCGTCGGCAAACTGCCACACACCTTCAATGGCTGCAGTCACGCGGCCATCGAACTGTGCTGCAATATTGTCGGGAATGATTGCCGCGCGGCCAATCATAGCAAAACCGGCGGCAAATGTGAGGAGGAGAGAGAGTCGTTTGAGCATAAATAGGTTAGATGGTGCTAAACTTGTATGTCACGCCAAATGAAAGTATTTCTTTTACTTGCAATTTGTGCCACGACGGGTCGTCGGTGCGAGGCGTTGTTGAGTCGTAGCGAGCGTGAACGTACAATTGAGTTGAGAGGTATTGGTTGATGTCCATGCTGAGAGTGTTTTCCCAGTCGCTTTGTATGTAATCGTAGTCGGAGAACACGTACAGGCGGCTCACAAACGATATGTTAGCTGTCATTTGCCATGTCATTTTGCACTCGGCAGTCGAACCGAAGCTCATCGTGTAGTCGCGGTCGGCGCTCACGTTGAAACTCTCGTGCGACAACACATCATTTGGCTTTGTGCACGTCTTTATGTTGTATGATAGTGGTGCCAGTGAGGCATCAAATGTGAATGTTTTCTTTTTGTTTGCGTAGTTGTAAGTCATACCAAGACCAACATTCAATTCGCCCGGTGAGAGGAATGCCGAACTGAGTTGTTGCGAATTTTTCACGTATGAGTTGAGCACCTGTGTTTTAAACTGTCCTGTCACTGAATAGTACCAATTATGTGCTGCTTTGATACCAAGCGTGGTGTTGACTTGCAAGATGTCTTCTGAAATTGACACGTTGCGCAGCGAGTCGTCGGGAGCGCTATTCATGCCCAGTTTGTATTGAAATGTTGTTTCAAACAGCAAGTTGGGGTGATAGGCTTGGTTGAGCTTAACGTTGTAGTAGACGTTGGCTATCATGTTGAGGTTGTTATTGCCACCTTGATACCAGTTTGGCGACACATAAGCTTGCGAGAATTGTAGCGATGCGTTAAATGTGCGCAGCCAATGGCGCTTTTTAAATTTTCCCTCTTCAAGTTTTTGGGGAACGTAGTGGTCGGCCTCAACCATTTTTATGGTGTGGTCGCGTGGATTTACCTCTGCAAAATATTCTTTGGGTGCATGGGCCATTGTGGCTATGTTGTAGCGCACTATGCCCGGATTGCTTATCATGATGCGTTGGCGCATCATTTCCTCATTGCGGCTCACGGCATTTCCCTCGTCAATCCAGCGGAATGCTTCGTTGCCGGAGTATTCGTTTGCAAACGGGTTGAAGTCTGTATAGTAGTTGTAGTGTGTGTACACAGGCGGCAAAAAGGCCAAGCGCGACATGGGCTTCATCACAATGAATGTGTCGGCGGGTGCGGTCTCGTCTACGCTGACTGTGTCTGACGCATATACGGGATATCCAAATTCATCGAAATACAGCAATTGGTCGGCAGTGTTTTGTGACTGTGCTGTGAGTGTAAATAAGGCAATAAGGAGCAGTAAAATATTTCGCATAAGTTATAAGTAAAAAGTGTGTTTGTTGTCAGCTTAAACGGGTGAGGGCGCGTGTTTCGCTACCCTATTTTAGTGCTGTGTAGAGTGTGCATACACCGAAAGTGAATGAGCGATACGTGGTGTCGCTAAATCCGGCTTTGCTCATCAAGTTGAGCATATCTTGGCGTGCCGGCACTGCGGCGATGCTTTCGGGCAGATAGGTGTAGGCGCGCTTGTCGTTTGACAGCAGTCTGCCTACCACGGGGATGATGCCGCGAGTGTACGCGGCGTAAAAAGGCTTTACAATCGGCGATGATGGCGGTGTGAGTTCAAGCACACACAACATACCTCCGGGACGGAGCACACGCAACATTTCGGCATAGCCTTTGTCGAGGTGCTCAAAGTTGCGCACACCGTAGGCCACGGTGATGGCATCGAAACTGTTATCGGCAAACGGCATTTGCAGTGCGTCGGCGGTGGCGAGTGTGATGCGGCTTGACAAGCCGGCTTGCTCAACTTTTGTTTTGCCAACTCTGATCATGCCTTCCGACAGGTCAATGCCTGTGATGTGCGAGCCGTCAATCTCTTTTGCCAATTTTATGGCGAGGTCGCCGGTGCCGGTGGCTATGTCGAGCACGTTTTGCACGCCTGCCTTTTTCAGCGTTTTTACGGTGATGCTGCGCCAACGTTTGTCTATGCCAAACGTCATGAGGCGGTTCATCAGGTCGTATTTTGGGGCGATAGTGTTAAACATCGAGCGCACTTGCTCATGCTTGGCGCTCGATGTTTCGTAAGGGGTTATATTTTCTACTTTTTCTGACATCAATCAACCTTTGAGTTGGTTAATACAGTTGAGCACGTTGTTGTATATGCGTTCTTGCAAGTTGTCCTCGGGGGCACCTACAAATTTTTCGCCGGTCACGTGGTCATAAAGTTCGATGTAGCGAGCAGAAATGTTGTTGCAAATTTCGTCGGTCATTTCGGGCACTTGTTGTCCGGCTTTGCCCATGAAGCCGTTGTCCATCAACCATTGACGCACAAACTCTTTTGAGAGTTGACGTTGTGCTTCGCCTTTTTCAAAGCGCTCTGCGTAACCGTCAGCGTAGAAGTAGCGTGATGAGTCGGGGGTGTGGATTTCGTCAATGAGTATAACTTTGCCGTCGCGTTTGCCAAACTCGTATT
>CAYSLD010000182.1:0-3017 GCA_964431795.1 uncultured Bacteroides sp. | reverse complement strand
CTTGTTGTCATAGCCCAACGAAATAGTCGGCTTAGACACAGCCGGAGCATCACCATTTGCCTCGTAAGTGACTTTGAGCTTGCTCACGCGTTGGTTACCTGATGATTGAGAGAAAGTGATAACTACGCTACCGTCAGTTTTGCTGCCGGTCCAAGTGCCGGTTACTGTTTTGTCGTTGTTCGTTACAATTGTAAGAGAAGTGCCATCAACTTTAGCATTAGAAGAAACTGCGCTAGTAGATGAAGGGCTGGTAAGTTCAATACCGGTCACGATGATAGAGGCATCAGCGGTAACAGTGAGAGTGTTTTTACCATAAAAACGGACAGCAGTACCACTTGTAAAATACTTAGGAGCATTACTACCTGAGCTTTGAGCGGCTGCGATTTTCAAGCCGGCGACATTAGTTGTAATGTCAGTAATAGCTGTTTCGTTGTCATAACTTTGTGCTGTAAAGTCGAAGGTAAATTCTTCGGCGAGGGCAGAAGAAGCAAGCCCCAGCACGCATGCTAATGAGAGTAAAAATTTTTTCATACGATATCTTTTATATGATGAATAATGATGATTTTTCTTTATTCTATGATAAATAGTATTACGCGCTACAAATGTAGACATTATAAATCACTCTACCAAACAATTAGTTACAAAATTTTATGTTAATTTTATGACAATTTCGCACACCCGCGGCGCGGCACAGCGCCTGGTGTGGGTGGCACCCCTTGCGGGTGCTGCAGTTTAAACCGGGGGTTCATACCCCCGGACAGTGCCCCTCCCTATCCGGCAACCCCTTGTGGGTTGCATATTATTATCACATGCAACCCGCAAGGGGTTGATTTGCCTATTTCTTCGCTACCGGGGGAATAATCCCCCGGTTAAAGTTGTTGCACCCGCAAGGGGTGCGTCACCGTCAGCACAGCGCAGCCTGTAGGGGCGCAGCTTTGTCGAAGCAGGGTAGCGCAGCTACCCGTACACACAAACGTTACTGGGCGCGCAGCGCCAGGTGTGGGGCATACCATACACCGGGGCAAGCCATGCGGGCGCAAAAGTTTGCGCCCCTACTCACCGTCAGCACTCTTTACTCTTTACTTCTTACTCTTTACTTGGCGCGCTTGGGCGCGCCCGGCGCGCCTGATGAAATTTTTTTTGCAAAAAGTTTGGTTGGTTTAAAAAAAATAACTTTATTTGCAAAAAAATTATTAAAACAGATATTTGTCACGTACAAAAGACGCGCAAGCGATATATACACATAATTAATAATAAACAGTTTATGATATGCTCCGTCTCTCTTACCTATGAAGTGTGAAACAGTATGAACATACCATAGATCAAACCATTAATACCTCAAAAAAATAATTTTATGAGTAAACATCTTTTAGTGACATTGCTTCTGACTTGCGGGATGCCATTCAGCGCACAAATACAGGCGTTGACCACCCCCGAGCCACAATCGCAAGGTCAAGCAGCTGTAAATTTACAAGGTACAGTGCTCGACGAGAACAGTGAGCCGATAATCGGCGCAAGTATCGTTCCAAAAGGTTCCAAAGGCCATGGTGTTATCACCGATGCAAATGGCCGATTCACTGTGCGTGCTGTGCCCGGCACAAAACTCTCAGTGAGCTATGTTGGCTACAAGACCGTTGACGTTGTTGCTGCAAACGGTGTAGTAGTAAATCTGCAACCGTCAGCCGAACAACTTGACCAATTGGTAGTTGTAGGTTACGGTCAACAAAAGAAAGCCGACTTGACAGGCGCCGTTGCTACGGTTGACGTAGCAAAAGTGATGGACAGCCGTCCTGTTGAGGATGCAGCACGCGCCTTGCAAGGCACAGTGCCCGGCTTGACAATCACCACCTCTAACGGTGACTTCTCTTCAAACCCGAGTATCAAAATACGTGGTACGGGTACTCTCTCAAACAGTGCAACTTCTAGCCCGCTCATCGTGGTTGACGGTGTGCCCGTTGACGACATGTCATTCCTCAACCCCGACGATATCGCCGAAATTTCAGTGCTCAAAGACGCTGCCTCGTCAGCCGTATACGGCACACGTGCTGCATTCGGTGTAATCCTTATCACCACCAAGGGGTCATCCACCAAAGACCGCGTATCGCTCAACTATACCAACAACTTCGCGTGGAATGAGGCCACAGTGCTGCCGCAATTTGCCAACACTTACGACAACATCTCAACAGCACTGCAATCAGCATATCGCGCCGGTACGGACAAAGACGTGTTCGGCATGCAATATGAAGACTTGCTGCCCTACGCAAAAGCTTGGCAAGAGCAACACAACGGCAAAAAATATGACAGCTATCGCGAGCTCACCGAATATGTTGACGAGAACAACGTAGGTGACTATCGCGTGATCAACGGCAAATGGCTGCGCTATGCCGACTGGGACATCCAAAAAACATTGTTCCAAACCGCTCCCTCACAAAAGCACAATGTTAGCTTGGAAGGCACATCGGGCAAAACCTCTTACCGCGCATCGTTCGGATATGACGGCAAAGAAGGCTTGATGAAATACAACCCCGACAAACTTCACCGCTACATGGCCAGCGCAAGCATTCAAACCGAAATATTCAGCTGGTTGAAAGCCGGTGCTCGCTTCAACTTCAGTGACCGCGAATATTCATCGCCCAACACCAACCGTAACTCATATCAATATATGTGGCGCTGGGCTCCGTTCTTCGAAACTTACGGATATGTGCGCGACGCTGACGGCAACATCAAAGACTTCCGCAATGATATCGGTATCCGCAAAAACTCACACGTTGACAAAACAGTGACCACACAAACTCGCATTCAAGGCTGGTTGGAAGCTAAATTGCTCAAAGACTTGACCTTGCAAGCCGACTTCACCTACAGCGTGCGTCACCAAAACAGCGACTCGGCAGCTACACCCTACACATTGTGGAACTCATGGAGTGCCAACGCATTCGGCAACTATACATCATACACACAAGCTACCTCTTATGCAGCTAAGAGCAGCTACAAAGATGATATGTGGACAGCTAACGTGT
>CAYSLD010000181.1:0-3031 GCA_964431795.1 uncultured Bacteroides sp. | reverse complement strand
CATAAAGTCTTGAGCCACTTGCGAGCCGCCCCAAGCGCCACCGGGCACCTCGTCGCCGCCAATGTGTATGCCCAACAAGTGCACGCCTGCTTCGGCATACATTTTCACAATTTCGTCAATGACTTTGCTCATGAACTTATACGGGCCGGGGAGTGCGGGATTCATCACGCAGTCGTGGAAGCATTGAGCTGAGGTGTATTTTGAGGTGTCGCCGTCGTGGATGAGGCGATAAGTGTCGTCTCCGTTGCGGTGGCGCACTTCCATAGCTTTGATAGCAGCGCGGGCGTGGCCGGGCGATTCAACCTCGGGCAGCACGTCAATGCCAAGTTCTTTTGCAGTGCGCAAGAAGGCAACAAAGTCACCGCGAGTCCAATATCCGTTTGAGCAGTTACCTTTTGTGTTGGGGTCGCCGTCGCCCGAATAGATTTGATAGACATAGTCTGTTTCGCCGTTCTCTGAATAGCCGCGACGTGAGGCCACATTGGTCAACTCGGGCAGGCCGGGAATTTCCAAGCGCCAACCTTCGTCGTCAGAGAAGTGGAAGTGCAGGCGGTTGAGGCCGTTTGCGGCCATCACGCCAAGCAGGTTGCGCATAGTCTCGGGCGATTGGTAGTTGCGAGCAATGTCAATGTGTATGCCGCGCCAGCCAAAGTCAGGCCAGTCTTCAATCACAGCGTTGGGCACGTTGCGACCTTTATATTTATCGAACACTTTGCTGAACAGACGGATGGCCACGGCAAGTGAGCGGTCTTTGCGACATTCAACAACGAATTTGCCGTTATTGACCGTTGCGCGGAAGTATTCGGGGTTTTCGGGATTGATATACGTAAATTCGAGATTGCCGAGCGGGGCTTCGCCACCTGTGAGGGTGACTTTTTTGAATGAGGGGATGATGTCGTAGAGCGAAGGTTGCCAATCAGTTTGTATGCTCTCGTTGAAGTCATACACTTGCGGGCCGTAAAGCATGCCGTCGCTTTTGTCGGTGCTCCACTGTTTGCGGTCGGAGAACGGGAGGCGTTTGTACCACACCGGCGATGTGGTGCCGTCACGGTTCACGCGGTGAAAGCCGTCGGGGGCAAAGTAGCATTTATAGAGAGTGCCACGAGTGCGCAAGTCAATGACAATAGAGTCGGCTTGTGCATTGAAGCGGGGAGAAGCGATGTAGTAGTATCCGGGGCAAATTTCGCGCAGGGTGTCGGCGGGATTTTCCGGTTTGCAATTAAAAGAGAAAGAGTTGTTAAAAGCCAGGCGTTTAAAGTTTAAGTCGCCTTTCACAGTGATACGTTGCACGTAGTAGTTGCCGCTGTTGTCAGTAGCATTGCCAAGCGTAGTCCAAGTGACTGATGTTGAAGGTACTACAGCCGATGCGGCGAGGGCTGTAGCGCCGAACAATGCCAAAAAGGTTCTCTTTATCATGATACGTCGGTTGGTTTTATGATTATAATTAACAAAGATATGCAAAAAACGTAAAAGCACCAAAATTTTAGCCAAAAAAGTATTATCTTTGCAATTCCGTTCAGTGTTTATTAACACTGAACCTTGTGACCTAATATTCACAGAATTAATCTACTGCAAATTTATCCTAGACTAATAAACTTTTATTATGCCAATTACTACACGCATTTTGTGCGCAGCAACTCTTCTTGCCGTCGCACCACTCGCCGCACATGCCGACGACTATTACTTAAATTGTGTGCAGCCCAACTCTTGGACAAGCTGCGCAAATTTTGACTCAACCTACAAAGAATTTCTAAAATTCACGCCTACCGGTGTTGAAAATGAATATCAGCTTGCATTAGAGCATATCTGTTCTGATTTTTATATCACCGGCACTCAAGGCGAAAAGGCCATACACTTTGGCACAACCGAAACGGCAAAGCTCACCGGAGACGGTGGAACTCAACACACCCTTAACAAAGATTCGTTTACGTATGACTTGGTAAACTCTGACACGAGTCTGAGCATAACAAATGACAACTGGAAATATGGCGAATGGTATTATTTCCATCATCTGATATTGACATTGACTATCGATTCAGAAGATAAAGATAAGGCAACATTGAAAGTTGAGCACATCACAAACGATAAGCTCAAAAAAGGTGTGCCAAGTTTCTTGTACGTAGTCACTGACGCAGATAACAAGACGAATGAAAAATTGCTCAGCAGTGCACGCCTGGTGAAAGGCGATGGCATGAACTACACCGGAGAGTCAGCAACATTAAAAGGCAATTTATCAATCCGCGATGGCTTGACCCACGGTGGTCATCTTACTTGCTTCAAATTGTCGCACTGCTCATCAGGCGGTGGTGTTATAATTAAGGATGAAACTGTAGACGGAGTTACCACACCTATGCTAATTGATTACTACAACGGAAATGATTTCATAGATAGTAAATATGAAACTACCGAACATTTTGACTATGCAGACAACGATGGTTTTTACACCATCGAAAAAGCAATGTATCAAGGTGCAGGTGGCGCAACACGCTTTGAAACACAGGTTTATAATGTGACCTACAATTTTTTGTATGACATATCACAAGCCAGCACAATTGAAGGAGATGACTACGTGCACGACAACCACACACCGTATGAGGATGGCGAAGAGTACGACACCTCAAAATACGGCCAATACACCGGCACATTGACCATCAAGTTTAACCTCACCGAAGCGAAAAACTTTTGTGTGACACTTGCCTCAGACGGCTACGCTGCCAACAAGGCAATCACCATGAGCAGGCAGTCAGATTTACAAGAGGACAAAAGCGGCAACATCTACGAAGTTTACACTGCCACAGTGTCAACCTCATCAACAGGAGCATTTAACACGGCATTTTACGTGAAAGGTTATAACGGCACAACTCTCGCCAATTCAACCTCAATCACGCGATTTTCGCCGGATGCCACCACCGACTCAGACTGCGTTGTCGAAGACTGGGGGTATATGTTGGGTAGCGCAAAAACAACGTCAAATGTTATGGAATTTAAAGCCGAGAACAAATATAATATTCCCTACACCAACCTCGCAATC
>CAYSLD010000180.1:0-3068 GCA_964431795.1 uncultured Bacteroides sp. | reverse complement strand
TGAAATCATTTATGAAAAAGATAATAAGCAAAATCGCTTTAGCCGGATTGGTGGCTTGCTCAGGAATGGTTGTTACCTCTTGTAATGACGAGCTCAATCAGTCACCTATCGATTACTTCGGTTCGGGTAACTTTTGGAAAACAAAGACCCAATTCACCGGATATATCACTGCGCAAGCACAAATGTTCCGCGCTAACTACCCCACAAACATACTATTCTATGCAGGTGAGTTGCGTGCCGGCACATTGACACTTAACACTATCGACGGTTCAGGTATTCTCAACTCTGACTATATCCAAAACATCTACGACAGCAGCCACACACAGTTCTCTAACATGGGTAACTACTATGGCTTCATTTCAAACTGCAACGAGTTGATTTATCAATGCGAAAATGCATCAGAAGACATACTCGACACAGACACTCGCAACGGTCTTGAAGCTATGGCTTACGGTTGGCGTGCATTCTGCTTGTTCCAGATGTATCGCATGTATGGCGGCGCAGTAGTTCGTACCGAGCCCGATGTTACACTTGGTAACTACGACCCCGTTTCGCTCTACAAAGCACGTTCTACATCAGAAGAAACCCTTGCACAAATCAAGAGCGACATTGCACAAGCACTTAAACTCTTCGATAGCTCAAGCTACGTGCATGCATCAGGTAGCGAAGACTACTATTGGAGCAAAGCAGCAACAGAGATGTTGGCAGGTGAGGTTTACCTTTGGTCAGGTAAAGTTTCTACAGGTAACCACACAGCTACACCCGCTGACGTTGCTACAGCCAAGCAATATTTCTTGAACGTAGTTAACAACTATGGCAAGTCACTTCTGCCTAACTACTTTGACATTTGGACAACTTCGCACAGCAGCGAGTCAATCTACAGCATGTGCTATACCAACGAGAACGATGGTTCATACTACACCTATCCTCCCATCTACTTCTTGTGGTCACGCACAACCGGTGCAGGTTACAACAACTGGTGGAGCACACACGACAAAGAAGGTTGGGGTCACAACGACGGCAAGAGTGTTAACCGCTTTGGTCGTTGGTACGACACAGAGAGCAACACCCTTTCAAATGTTGACATTTGGCAAGAATGTAGTTTCGGCCCGATGCGCTACATGTACAAGAACGCTCTTTACTTCCAATTTGACGAAGCTGACTCACGTACAGATATGTGGTATCCCTGCTGGAGCATTGACGACTCAGAGGCAGATCTAACTTACATAGACAACTTTGACTACAAGACACGCACAACCGCCGACAATGGTTTGGCCGGTGCCTACGTTTGCAAAATTCGTCCAGGCTTCATCTCAAGCTCTACATACTACACCTTCAACAACGATATGCCCATCTATCGTTTGGCAGAAGCTTATCTGTATCTTGCAGAATGTTACAACTACGAAGGCAACAACACTGAGGTGCAAAACTATATCAACATCATCCGCAAACGCGCATACGGCAACAATTGGGATGAAAGCAAGTATGGTTACAAAGCAGGTTCATTTGCTGACAACGAAAGTGCTATCCTCCACGAAAAAGATAAAGAATTTATCATGGAAGGTACACGCTGGTTTGACCTCGTTCGTCTTGCAGTTGACAAAACAGGTAACCGCACATCAGCTCTCGCATTCCAACCCCAAGGTTGCGTAGGTTACGGTCTTGATGTAGCAAACTGCCCCTGGATGATTGAAAACGACGGCACACCTTGCGAAACCACTACTCCGGTGCTCACCGCCGATTTCGCATACAAAGTGCTCTGGCCCATCGATGCTACATTGATGAACTCAGATACCGAAATCAAACAAAATCCCGGCTATTCTGACGATCCCACTAAGATTCAAGCCGATTAATGACACAAAAATAATTTTTGTTTCATATTTTTAAATAATTGCGCATAGAGGCTGTATCAATTTTTTGGTACAGCCTCTTTTTTTGTGGCGAAAGTGCGGTTTTATAGCGGGATTTTATTAATTTTGTGAGTGCAAAAAGCAAAAGACCATTTTACAGAAACAATCAAACTATTAATATACTATCATTTATGGCTACAAAACCTTTTAAGTACCAAGAGATGTTTCCCCTTGGTGCCGACACCACCGAGTATTACAAACTCACCGGTGACTATGTGAAAGTTGAAAACTGGGGCGGTCACGAATTTCTCGTTGTAGACCCCGAAGCGCTCACCGTGCTCGCACGTCAAGCCACTCACGACAATGCATTTATGTTGCGTCGCGAACACAACGAATTTGTTGCAAAAATACTTCAAGACCCCGAAGCAAGCGAAAACGACAAATTTGTTGCTCTCACCATGTTGCGCAATGCTGAAATTGCAGCAAAAGGTCAACTTCCCATCTGCCAAGACACAGGCACAGCAATCATCCACGGCGAAAAAGGTCAGTACGTCTACACCGGCTGCAACGACGAGGAAAAGCTCAGCCGCGGCGTGTATGACACTTACACCCAAGACAATTTGCGCTACTCGCAAAACGCTCCCCTCAACATGTACGACGAGGTGAACACCGGTTGCAACCTCCCGGCACAAATCGACATTCACGCAGGTCACGACGACGAATATCACTTCCTTTTCGTTGCCAAAGGTGGTGGCTCAGCCAACAAAACATATCTCTATCAAGAAACAAAAGCACTCATCAACCCCAAAACTTTGCTCCCCTTCTTGGTAGAAAAAATGAAGACACTCGGCACAGCCGCTTGTCCCCCCTACCACATCGCATTTGTTATAGGTGGCACCTCAGCAGAGAAAAACCTTGAGGTGGTGAAAAAAGCATCAGTGAAATACCTCGACAACCTCCCCACCGAAGGCAACGAACTCGGCCACGCATTCCGCGACATCGAGCTCGAAAAACAACTCAAAGAAGCTTCTGAGAAAATCGGTCTCGGCGCACAATTCGGCGGCAAATATTTTGCTCACGACATCCGCGTGATTCGTCTTCCCCGCCACGGCGCATCGTGCCCCGTAGGTATGGGCGTGAGCTGCTCGGCTGACCGTAACGTGAAAGCTAAAATCAACCGCGAAGGTCTTTGGATTGAAAAACTCGACAGCAATCCCG
>CAYSLD010000179.1:0-3077 GCA_964431795.1 uncultured Bacteroides sp. | reverse complement strand
TGCTCTAACGACGACGTGGTTGAGACCTCGACCGACGATGTCATTCAGCTTGCTGTGACCGCAAACAATGCCTCGCGCGCACTCGAGTTGCACGGCAGCAACCAAAACCTCGACATGAAATTCACCCTTTGGGCACTGAAAACCAAAGATGGCTCAGATATGACATCTGATGCTGAGCGTGCCTCAGGCACTGATTACCACTTAAATGGGCTCTCAGTCACCGGCGAAGCTGATGGCACTGCCACGTTCGACGATGGCCAAAAGCATTATTGGCCGGGCACTTCAACATTGCTCAACTTCTTTGCCTTGCACGACAAAAACTATTATTATGACAATGACAACGCTCTCAAGTCAAATAATAATTTGCCATTTTTCATCTATTCAAAAGATAGCTCAGGCGCCACAACAATTGAGCTCTCAAGCAAAAATAGACTTGCTTCGACCGGCAACACCAGCTACGGCAAATATTACGAACTACCGGCAGATGCCGATAGCCAGGACGATGCGCTCTACGCTGTAGCTCTCGGCCAAACACGCAAAACTCACGACAAAAAAGTAGTGCTCAACTTCAAACACTTGTTGTCACTGCTTGAGTTTAAGTTTTCAAACGCTCTGAGCACAACATACATTGAAATTAACGGCATTCAGCTAAACTATATATACCGCAAAGCTAATTTCACAATCACCGAATCGACCGACGCACAATATACCACATCCGGCACAACAGCGTTTGAAAACGGTATAACTTGGCAACCTCTCACCGGTGATCAGCTATTATCTGAGAGTGAAACTGCTGCCTATACGGATGCCGACGGCAATGCCGACTACCAAATAATGCCCATCAGCGCTGCTGACAATCCAAATAGCACGCTGCAGCTTATGGTTATTCCGCAAAATGGCCGTGACCCTGACGACCAGCAAGAGTTGTTGCTGTCGTATATGCCAACGGTAGCACTTAGTTGCCGCTTGTACAACATTCTCAATCCCACTGATTTTGCTGCTGTAGTTGCCGCCACCGATGGCAGCAAATCGGCGATACACGCGCTGCTCACCGACAATACGTATGCCGCGCCAATCTACACTTCCGACAACGATAACTACATAAATATAAACCTTGCCATACCGTTTGACTTAGACGCAACAACGCAAGTGCCAATCGGTTGGCAGGCCGGTAAAAAGTATGTTTACACCATAACCTTTGGCGGCAGTGATAACCTCACTACGGCCACTGACGATGATGGCCATCCGTTGCTCGTGCCAATGTCAATAACCGGCACCGTTGACATCTGGCCCACCACCGGCACCAACACCTCGCTCGACAACTAATCTCGGTCGCTCCACTCCCCAAGTAAAAAGTAAGAAGTAAAAAGTAAGAAGTAAAAAGTAAGAAGTAAGGAGTAAGAAGTAATTGGATAGATACGCGGACGATGCAGCGGCATCGCCGCCAAGACATCCGGATGGCGCACCCCTTGCGGGTGCGGCAACTTAAACCGGGGGATTATTCCCCCGGATACGACACCCCCCGGCGGGCAACCCCTTGCGGGTTGCATATTGTTTTACTAAAGAAAGAAACTACTTTTTTTATGAAAAAGATAACATACATATTTGCGCTGCTGGCGCTGACTGCCTGCTCAAACGACGACGTTATAGGCACAACATCGTCTGACGAGATACACCTCAGCGTCACCACCGAAACGCCCAAGCTCACTGCATCGCGCGTCAGCCATGAGGGCACGCTGCTCAACGATTTCACGCTTTTCGCCTTGAATAGTGATGACTCAAAAACCAAGTATCTCGAAAATGAGAGCGTGGTCTACAGCGACGGCATTTACTCGTTTGCCGCCGGCACGCGCTATTGGCCCGACTATGCTCTCAACTTTTACGCCGTGCACTGCCTCAGCGGTGACGAATATGACCCGAATGGCACATCAGGTGGCACGACGCAAACGGTATATAGCATTAGCGATGTGCCGAAGTTTCGCGAGATAGGCGATGAAGGCAAGTATAGTGGCATAATAGTCAATAATGTTATTTTGCCGTCATCAAATACTGAGGCCGACGATAGCTCGCAAGACGATATACTTTATGCCAGAGTTGATAATGTGACTAATGCCACATCAAACACGGTGACTCTCAACTTCCGCCACGCATTGGCTAAGATACAGTTCACCGTAAAAGCCGCTACTGACCAAATGTATGTTGAGATACCCACCGGCGGTGTTGAGTTGTGTGGCTTCACCAATAAAGGCGATTTGTGGATTGGTTCTCCATTAGGAAATGAGACCTCAACAAATTTCAGCGAAGGCACAAATGATGACTATACATATTCAAACGATTGCTCTTGGACTCCCAGCTCTGATGCCGACCACATCAACCAAAGCATAAAGTGCAAAGCTTATGCTAAGGCGCAAAATTGTGGCGATCGTATAGGCATATTCCACGATTACTACACCGATGGCGCAGACCAAGATAACACCATCCAAGCGCAAGACGGGTTCTACGTGATGCCTTATCGATACAATGCCGGCAAATATGATAAAACAGCCGGCAAATGGACCGGTGTATATCTCAAAATCAAATGTCTTGTGTGCCACATTGAGGATGCTGACCTCCTTGACCGATACACCGAGGCTGAGGACATTTCATATACGAATTTATGTAAGGGCCTGGCTTCAGCCGATTTGTTGAATGGTGGCACCATCACTGAGCGTGAGGGCCGCGAAGATGTTAAAGTTGAGCTCGATCCTTGTGCCGTAGTGGTTTGGGGCAACGACACCCGCACAGACGGCAAATATGCAACCACAACCGACGATGACGGCAACACTGTCCTCACCGATGCAATATACAAAGAACTTTACATCCCCATCCCGGAGATTTTAAGAAGCATTCCTCCTCTTGAAGCTCAAGAAGTTGGTTGGGAGCCCGGTAAATGTTACCGATACGACATATCATTTGACACCACCGGCACATCCACAGCATACGACGAAGACGGCCAACCCGTGAAAGTCAACATCGACTTCACCGTCACCAACGACGACTGGAGCCAAGACGTATCCTCAACCGAGGTCGACAACTAA
>CAYSLD010000178.1:0-3116 GCA_964431795.1 uncultured Bacteroides sp. | reverse complement strand
AGCTGCTATCGCTGAATATAATGCATCAAGTAAAATTTGAGAAATCATAACACAGAAATTTGCTAGTTAAACATACCAACTTGCATTAGCATCATGCCAACGCACAAGCCCAACGATAGGCAACAAGTGAGCATAGCGGCCTCAATCATGCGGCTGTAAGCGCAAATGTAGTGTTTGTTGAGCAAGTCGCTAAATGAATTGAGAAAGACTATGCCGGGCGTAAGGTAGAGCACACTCGTACCGATAGTGACAGCCGGTGTGGTGCTTATGCCAAATAGATAGTCACCGGCGGCGAGCACGGTCGACACAAATGCGCAGGCCATCCACACCACGCGTGCATCAATATGTTTACGCAACATTTTTATTTTGAGGAAATAGCCGGCTAAAGTTGCTATTGCCAATATAATCATTGATTTGGGATCGCCACCAAATATGCCGCAAAATCCGGCATTCGCAGCCGCCACAAGCAGCATGACAACAGTGGTGTTTTGCGGACGGCGAGCCAGCACAGCATCAAATGCTTGTTCGGCTTGTGTGATGTTCATTTTGCCATCGGCAATCTTCCAACTTATCTCGCTGAGGCGTGTGTTCATATCGTAGTCGATGGGCACATGGGGCACAGCCGAGGTTGACGTGATAGCTTCAGTGCTATTTTTGCTTCTGATAGTGAGATGAATGTGTCGAGGCATAATTGTGATGTCGACATCTTTGCCAAACGCCTCAGCTATGCGCTGCACATTCTTCTCCAATCGGATGCACGTTGCGCCGCAACCAAATAAATAAGCGGCATATTTGAGCAGAAAATCGCAAACCTCTTGCTCAGTGTGGTCTACAGGTTTAAAGTTTTGTGTGATTTGCATTTACTTCGTAGTAATTTATTTTTTAGACTTTTTGTTGTTAGAGCCTGATGAGAGCAAACCTTTTTTGCGAAGTAAGTTTAGATTGTAGCGCGCAATAGGCGCAAGCAGCAACAGCGACATGAGTGCCACAACGGCACACCATGTAATTAGTGGAATATTCATTATTTTTCTCCGTTTAGTGATTTCGGCTGCAAAGTTAGTTCGATTTCACCAAACTTAAAAGCGTCTGCTAACGGAATTTTCGATAGCAGCTATCACAACAACCCCTCAACAATTTTATGCCTTTAAACAATAGCTGTAAATAATTATATATCAATAAAATAGCAAGATGCAATTTCTAAAACATAGGCAAAAATGAGCGTTTTTTCTTCTAAAACATAGGCAAAAAGTGATTGATTTTCGTCTAAAACATAGGCAAGCGCGGTGTGAGGGCATAAAAAAGCTGTGCCATAGTGTTATGACACAGCTTTTGTGTATAGATTTCTATTGGAATGTTAGTGATGTTACTCGGGACGAGTTTCGTAGTTTGCGATATCAACAAGGCGGATGTTGAAAGTCAAAGCGCTGTATGGGTAAATGCTGCCTGAACCGGTAGAGCCATAAGCTACTTGATAGGGCATCACCACTTGAGCGGTATCGCCAACGTGCATTTGTTGCAAGGCAATAGCCCAACCGTCAATCAAACCATCGTTGAGAGCGTTGGTGAAGTTTGCAGCCGAGTCGATGAGTGTGCCGTCGTAAAGGCGCACAGTGTAGTTTACAGTTGCAGCCGAGGTGTAGAGAGGTTGCAAGTTACCGGCATTGAGCGAAGGGTCTTCAAAGAAGTGCATGAGCACGTAGTTTGAGCCTTCGTATGTAGGTTGTACTTTTGTATAGAAGTATGTACCGTCAGCGTTTTTGAGCGTTTTTTGAGCTTCGAGCCACTCAAGGTTATCGTTACGCCAATCGGCATAAGTGTCCCAAGTTGATTCTTCCTCGCTAAGTCCGCAAGAGTGTATGGCGATAATAGCGAGTGCGGCTGATATGAAATAAAATATTTTTTTCATAGGCAATAATGTTCGTCTATTTTTTGATGGTATGTTAAACGTTTATCAATCAAAGCTTACTTTCGGAGCGTTTTGCGCGCCTTGGTCGGCAGCAAACATTTGTTTGGTGCTGAAGCCGAACATGCCTGCGAATATATTAGCCGGGAAGCGACGAATTTTCACGTTGTATGTTTGCACTTCTTCGTTGTAGCGGTTACGCTCAGTGTTGATGCGGTTTTCGGTGCCTTCAAGTTGTTTTTGGAGGTCAAGGAAGTTTTCGTTAGCCATCAACTGTGGATAAGCCTCGTGCACAGCGTTGACGTAAATGCTGTATGCTTTGTCGAGGTTGCTGTATTGTTGAGCAGTTGGAGCGGAGCTATCCGGGCCGTTGAACGACGACACGGCATCTTTAGCATTGATGAGGTCTTCGCCTGCTTTTTCAACAGTTTGAGCGCCTGAGCGAGTAGCAGCAACATTTTCGTAAGTTGAGCTTTCGTGTTTAGCGTAGCCTTTCACGGTTTCCACCAAGTTGGGGATAAGATCAAGGCGACGTTGGTAGGCTGATTGTACGTTTGCCCATGACTTGTTCACAGTCTCTTCGGCAGAGACCATGCCGTTGTATGTTGAGCAGCCACCTGCAAACAGTAGCACTACGATGAATGCTACTGCTGCAAGGACAATCCATTTTGTCTTGATTTTGTTCATTTTTTAGAGAGATATTTTTATGATAATGATTAGGCTAGCTTGCGCAAAAGGGCGTTGAGGCTCACACGGTCGTGAATGAGTTTGTGCAAGTCATTGATGTTGACGCGTGTTTGCTGCATTGAGTCGCGTTCGCGCAAAGTGACGGTGTTGTCTTCGAGGGTTTGGTGGTCGACGGTGATGCAGAAGGGTGTGCCGATAGCATCTTGACGGCGGTAACGTTTACCGATTGAGTCTTTTTCGTCGTAGTGCGTAGCGAAGTCAAATTTGAGGTCGTTGACAATTTCGCGAGCTTTGTCGGGCAGACCGTCTTTGCGCACCAAAGGCATAACGGCGCATTTCACCGGAGCGAGAGCTTCGGGGAGGTGGAGCACCACGCGCTTGTCGCCGCCTTCAAGTTGTTGCTCTTCGTAGCTTGAGCAAAGCACAGAGAGGAACATGCGGTCAACACCGATAGAGGTTTCAATTACGTAAGGCACGTAGCTTTCGTTGAGCTCGGGGTCGAAATATTTGATGTTTTTGCCTGAAT
>CAYSLD010000177.1:0-3122 GCA_964431795.1 uncultured Bacteroides sp. | reverse complement strand
GACTACTACGGCATGGTGTTCGTTATGCCCTCAGGACGCAACTCGTGGTATTGGGACTCATACCTCAACCCGCAAATGCAAATGGAAACTTTCTTCGTGAAAGACCTCGTGCCTTTTATCAATTTGCACTATCCGGTCACTAACAATCCTAAAAAACGTGCTATCACCGGACTCAGCATGGGCGGACACGGCGCTTTCTGGCTTGGCCTGCATCACCCCGAAATTTGGCAAAACATCGGCTCGACCAGCGGCGGCGTGAACATCATCCCGTTCCCCGAACGTTGGAACATGGCTGCCGCCCTCGGCAAATATGAGGATAACCCCACCGTGTGGGAAGAACACACCGTGATTAACCTCATTGATCTATTCAAAGCAAACAAACAAAACATCATTTTTGACTGCGGCACTAACGACGTGTTCACCAAAGTAAATGCCGACTTGCACCAAGCTCTGCTCGACGCCGGTGTAGCTCACGACTACATCTCTCGCCCCGGACAACACAACATGGACTATTGGAACAACTCAATCCTCTATCAGCTCATGTTCTTCCAACAAAACTTCAAAAAAGTAAAATAAAATATGATTTTACGGTCGCTTAGCCTCACCAACTTCAAAAATATCGAATCAGCTTCTCTAAACTTTTCCGATAAGCTCAATTGCTTTTTGGGCAACAACGGCATGGGCAAAAGCAACGTCCTCGACGCTATTTACTACCTCAGCTTCTGCAAAAGCTTTACAGGCGTGCCAGATGCTTTGGTGGTGCGTCGCGGCGAGGACTTCACCATCATGCAGGCGCAATATCTGCGCCGCGATGCCGACGAAGACCTGCTGGTGAGCCTTGGCGGTGGCCGTCGCAAATCATTCAAACGCGGAGGCAAAGAGTACAAAAAACTCAGCTCGCACATCGGCCTGTTTCCGGCTGTGCTCGTCGCCCCGGTTGACAGCGACCTCATAAATGGTGCCGGCGAAGAGCGCCGCCGTTTTATTGATATGGTGATTGCTCAAGGCGATGCTCAATACCTTGACCACCTCATTCGCTACAACCACAACCTCACCCAGCGCAACCGTCTGCTGCGCGACGGATATACCGACACCACTCTCTACCTCGCCATCGAAACGGCTATGCAAATCAGCGCTGACTATATTTGCCGCGCCCGTCGCGAGCAAATTGACCGCTTGGCCGCGATACACCGCAAATACTACGCCGCTATAGCCGGTGACGATGCCGAGGACACCTCGCTGCGATATCGCTCTCAAATGCTCGAGCACGACAGCAACAGCGCCTTGCTCGACCTTTTCGAGCAAAACCGCGAGCGCGACCGCATACTCAAATACACCTCGGCCGGGCCGCATCGCGACGATATAGAGCTCTCCCTGCAATCTATGCCCGTGCGCCGCACTGCCTCGCAAGGTCAACAGAAAACCTACACCATTGCCCTGAGGTTGGCTCAATACGAATTTCTGTGCGAAACTACCGGCCTAAAGCCTATGCTGCTACTCGACGACATATTCGATAAACTTGACGCTCGCCGCGTAGAGGCCATAATAAAAGTCGTGGCTAACGATACTTTCGGCCAAATCTTTATCACCGACACAAACCGTAAACACCTCGACGAAATTTTACAACACATCCCCGCTGACCATGCCCTTTGGAGCGTGTGCAACGGCGTTTTCACTCCTCTCTCTCATGAAGAAGCATGACCCGCAATTAGTATCAGACATCATCAAAGCCGCTATCGACCACAGCGGCACACGCCAAGCCTTCAACCAACAACACGTGTGCTACCTCTGGCCCGAAGTGGTTGGACCGTCTATAAACCGATACACCACACGCCGCTGGGTGGACCGCGACGAGCTGCACGTGTGCATAGCCTCGGCCTCGCTCAAAAACGAACTGTCGTTCCTGTCTTCATCAATTGTAAAGCGACTCAACGAAGCCGCCGGCGCTAACGTCATCTCTAAAATAATATTCCACTAACTCATTTCGCAAATGTCAACAAATAATAACCCCCGCATAAAAGAACCATCACGCCCGTTACAACACTGCGTAGACCTGCAAATGCGCTTTGGCGACTACGATATGTTCGGCCATCTCAACAACAACATATACCTGCAATTTTTCGACCTCGGCAAATCGCTTTACTTCAACGACCTCACAGGCAAACAAAACGATGCCGAGTCGCTCGGCGCTGCTGTCGTAAACATAAACTGCAACTTCTATGCTCCAACTGCTCCCGGCGAAAAACTGGTGGTGAAAACCGCTTGCACACGCATAGGCGACAAATCGCTGACTCTTGAACAACGCATACTAAACCCCGAAACCGGTAGCATAAAAAGCGATGCCGTGTCGGTGCTCGCAGGTTTCGATGTCAAAACACAGTCGTCAGCACCAATTATACCCTCGCTGCGCGCCGCAATCGAACAATACGAGAAGTTCTAAACATTTCTACCCTCTGCGGTGTTATTGCGCTAAAAACAATAGCACCTATGAACAACACATTCTCTCACTTCACAAACATAGTAGTGCTGGCCTTGTCAGTGCTACTAATTTTTTTTATCTCGCTGGCCACATTCTCCGGTCAGCAGCTCACCGACAATGCAGCATACATGCGCATACAGCTGGCCGTATGCATAGTGTTCATGCTCATATTTTTCGCCGATATGAGGCGCGCTCAGCATCGCACACTGTACTTCGTGCACAACCTCCCCTTCCTGCTAATATCAATACCATATCTCAACATAATCGCCGCACTCGGCATGCCCCTCACCAACTCAGCCATGCAATATCTGCACTTCATACCTTTGCTGCGCGGAGCCTACGTCATGATACTAATCATCAATGCCGTGTCAACATCGCGCATAATGAGCTTTTTCCTCTCATATCTTAGCATTGTAGTGCTAATGATATATTTCTCCTCACTGCTCTTCTACATGCGCGAGCACGCCGTAAATCCTGCCATTAACGGCTACCTGACATCCGTGTGGTGGTGTTGCCTACAATTCACCACAATCGGCGCCCCAATCGACCCCGTAACACCAACCGGAAAAGTCCTCGCATTCATCCTCGCCGCCATGGGCGTCATCATGTTTCCCCTCTTCACCGTCTACCTCACACGCACCGG
>CAYSLD010000176.1:0-3123 GCA_964431795.1 uncultured Bacteroides sp. | reverse complement strand
TGAGTGACCAAGAGTTTGCCTTCTTCCTTGTCGTTAGCGGTTGATACGGGCACCCAGTCGGTGATGTCATCGCGGCAGATAATCACACCGCAGGCGTGCACACCGGTGTTGCGCACATTTCCTTCAAGTGCTTTGGCATATTTCAGTGTTTCGCGCACCAGTGGGTCGGGGCCTTCAAGTTCAGCCTTAAATTCGGGCACATACTCGCAGCAGTTTTTGAGGTTAGCTTTGAGTTCTTTGCCATTTACTTCGGGCATGTGGTCGGGCACAAGTTTTGCCAGGCGGTTGCTCTCGGCCAAGGGGAGTTGCTCCACGCGAGCCACATCTTTAATAGCCGATTTGGCAGCCATGGTGCCATAAGTGATGATGTGCGCCACTTTCTCTTCGCCATATTTTTGGGTGACATATTTGAGCACCTCGCCACGTCCGTCATCGTCAAAGTCGATATCAATATCAGGCAATGAGATACGGTCGGGATTAAGGAAACGTTCAAACAGCAAGTCATACTTGATAGGGTCAATCTGAGTGATACCCAAGCAGTATGCCACGCACGAGCCGGCAGCCGAGCCACGGCCCGGGCCTACGCTCACGCCCAGTTGATTGCGGGCAGCATTTATGAAGTCTTGCACAATGAGGAAGTATCCGGGGAAACCCATGGTCTTCATGATGTGCAATTCGAATTTTATGCGTTCTTTCAGCTCAGGCGACAGTGGTGAGCCATATCGCACCTCAGCGCCCTCGTATGCAAGCTTGGCAAGATAGTCAGCTTCAAATTTTATGCGATAAAGCTTTTCATATCCGCCGAGTTTCTTGATTTTTTTGTGTGCCTCTTCTTCGCTGAGCACAACATTGCCGTTTTCGTCTTGAGTGAACTCGTCGAACAAATCTTTTTCGGTGAGGCGTTGGCGATATTCCTCTTCAGTGCCAAACTCTTTGGGTATTTCAAAGTTAGGCATGATGGGCGCGTGGTCAATGTTGTATGTCTCAACCTTGTCAAGTATTTCGAGAGTAGTTTCGAGAGCTTCGGGAATATCGGCGAAAAGGTTGCTCATTTCGTCGGTGGTTTTCATCCACTCTTGTTTGGTGTAGAGCATACGGTTTTCGTCGTTGAGATACTTGTTTGTTGACAAGCAGATGAGACGGTCGTGAGCCTCAGCATCTTCCTCGTTGACAAAGTGCACATCGTTTGTGGCAATCAGCTTGATGTTGTGTTTGCGGGCAAGGTCAATAATCATGGGCTCAATGCGGCGTTGCTCCTCGTAGACCTCGTGGTTGGCACGCGGCACGGTAGCTTTGTGACGCTGCAGCTCCAAGTAGTAGTCGTCGCCCATAAGGTTTTTCCACCAAGCCACGCGGCGGTCAGCCTCTTCGAGGTCGCCGGCCATAAGCAGTTTTGGTATTTCGCCGCCCAAGCAAGCCGAGCATATAATCAAGCCTTCGTGATGCTTTTCAATCTCGTTTTTGTCGGTACGGGGGTGCATATAAAAGCCCTCGGTCCAAGCCTTCGACACCAACTTAACAAGGTTGTGATATCCTTTTTCGTTTTTGGCAAGCACAATGAGGTGGCGGCCTATGTCACGTTTGTCTACGTGCTCATAGAGCGTCTTTTCGGCCACGTACATTTCACAGCCGAAAATAGGTTTAAATTTTTTGTCATCGTCAAGTTTTGAGTTTACCTTATTTACGTAGTTGAAAAACTCTTTGATGCCATACATATTGCCGTGGTCGGTGAGGGCGATGCCGGGCATGCCGTCGGCCATAGCCTTATCAACAAGCGCCGGAATTGACGCCTGTCCATCAAGCAACGAGTACTGTGTATGTACGTGTAAGTGAACGAATTTGCTCATGGATTGTGCTACTTTGTAGATTGGTTGCCAAAAATTATGCACCGCCGTTTTGCTGCGATGCTTTTGCAAAAATACAAAATATTTTTGGTCGCACAAAATGCTGATTGCCGTTATATAATCTTGGCAATGATGCGCGCAATTGGGCGCACAAATAATTGCCGTCGCAACAGGCACACCAGCAATAAAACCACCACGTAGCATGCGGCAATAATGAGGTATGCGGCGTGTGGTGCTATGGTTGTTGCCAACAAATGGCCCAAGCCTATTGATGTGAAAACAACGCACCCCACGCCCAGCGTCAGTGCAACAACATAAAATATGAGCGATGATAGCAGCAAGGTCACGCGTTGGGCCACGCGCAGCTTCATGGCATAAAAGTATGGGCGAAACAGACGTCGTGCAGCCTCGTAGATAAGTGTCAGCGTTGATTTGGTTGTTGATGTCATAAATATGTGTATCAATATAAAGCCGCGTGCCCGCGGTGTGTGCGTGAGCACGCGGCTTAAAAGTCAAATAAAATTACCTTACACAGCGCCGCTCACTCACGGTGCAGTGTTCACTTCGCAATTGCACTCTTCTTTGCAATTACATTCGCCCTTGCAATTGCAATGCTTTTGCAGATAGTTGAGCAAATTGTTGCGTGTCTCGCTGCCTTTGCACGGGGCAAACAGCAAGCCGATTGTGGCGCCGAAAGCTGCAGCTCCGACCACGGCCAAAAGGGCATTTACAGGTTTCATAATTGTGTGTTTTTAATGGGTTAATAAATAAAAGACAGGCCTATAACATAAAAACGGCACAAAAAGATTGCTTGAAGTGAATATTTTTTATCAAAGTTCGGAAAAAAAATTGCATATTCACAAATTTACACTAAATTTGCAGTCGATACTGATAATCTCTCAAAAATCAATATCAAAAAACGATAAAATTAAACATAACCATAAATAATCTCAAAAACAACACCTTAACAAAAACCAAAAATGAAAAAGCATAATTTTTATGCCGGCCCTTCAATTTTGAGCCAGTACACAATTAAAAACACTGCCGATGCCATTATCAACTTCGCTGATATGGGCTTGTCTATCCTCGAGATTTCTCACCGTTCAAAACAATTCCAAGCTGTTGTTGACGAGGCAGACGCTCTCGTTAAAGAGCTTTTGGAAGTGCCCGAAGGCTACAGTGTCCTTTGGCTTGGTGGCGGTGCCAGCATGCAATTTTGCATGGCTCCGATGAACCTTCTCAACAAAAAAGCCGGATATCTCGACACCGGTGTTTGGGC
>CAYSLD010000175.1:0-3163 GCA_964431795.1 uncultured Bacteroides sp. | reverse complement strand
TATTTGTCAAAAAAAATGCGTAACTTTGTGGGTGATTATGGGACGATTAATGGCCATAGATTTTGGACGCAAGCGTTGCGGTATAGCCGTGACCGATGCGCTGCGCATAGTCGCAAATCCACTGGAGACAGTAGCCACCGGTGAACTTATCAAGTATGTAAAAGACTACATAGCCAAAGAAGGTGTAGACGGCATAGTTGTTGGCAAGCCCAAAAACTTGAACGGCGAAGACTCAGACAGCATGCGCTATCTCACCCCGGTAATCAACAAGTTGCGCAAAGAGATTGCGCCAACACCAATCACGTTTTTCGACGAACGATTTACGTCGGTATTGGCCCATCGCGCTATGCTCGACGGAGGTATGCGCAAAATGGCGCGCCGCGACAAAGAGGTTGTTGACCGCATATCAGCCTCGATAATATTGAATGATTTTCTCAACTCACAACAAACCATATAAAAATGAAATTACCGATATATCTCTACGGACACCCCGTGCTCCGTGCAAAATCACAGCCCATAGGCAAAGATTATCCCGAGCTCAAAAAGCTTATCGACGATATGTTTGAAACTATGTACTATTCAGAAGGCGTTGGTCTTGCCGCACCGCAAATAGGACGCAATGAGCGCATAGTTGTCATCGACGCAGATGCTGTGGGCGAAACATTTCCCGAATGTGTGGGCCGCAAATTTGCGCTAATCAATCCGGTAGTTGAGGTGCTCGACGGAGAAAAAGTGAGCCGCAGCGAAGGATGCCTGAGTTTGCCCGGCATAGCAGAAGATGTGAAGCGCGTGGAGCATATACGCCTCACATGGCTCGACGAAAACTTGGAGGAACACACCGAAGAGATGAGCGGATTTTTGAGCCGCATAGTGCAACACGAGTGCGACCACTTGGAGGGCGCAGTGTTTATTGACCACATCTCAGCCATACGCAAGCAACTCATCCGCAGCAAGCTATCAAATCTCGTCGAGGGCAAAACTCGCGTGAGCTATCCGGTGAAATACGCACCCCGTCACCGCAAATAAAAACAGACTACACATTAATTATATATAAGCATACCACACAATCATGGCAGACGACAAGAAAGTAATTTTCTCGATGGTAGGTGTATCAAAGACCTACCCTCCCCAAAAACAAGTGCTTAAAAACATTTACCTGTCGTTCTTTTATGGCGCCAAAATCGGCATCATAGGTCTCAACGGTTCAGGTAAGTCTTCATTGCTCAAAATCATAGCCGGCATAGACAAAGACTATCAAGGCGAAGTTGTATTTTCACCGGGCTATAGCGTGGGCTATCTTGAGCAAGAGCCTAAGCTTGACCCTTCAAAGACTGTGATTGAAGTGGTGCGCGAGGGCGTGCAACCAATCATGGATATGCTTGCCGAGTTTGACAAAGTGAACGAAGCATTTGGCGACCCCGATGCCGACTTTGACGCACTTTTGGCTCGCCAAGCCGAGTTGCAAGACAAACTTGATGCCGCAGATGCATGGAACATCGACTCAAAACTTGAGCGCGCAATGGACGCATTGCAATGTCCGCCCGACGATCAAAACGTTGAGACACTGTCAGGTGGTGAGCGCCGCCGCGTGGCTCTTTGCCGCTTGCTGCTGCAACAACCCGACATACTGCTGCTCGACGAGCCTACCAACCACCTTGATGCCGAGTCAATCGACTGGTTGGAGCAACACCTGCAACAATATCCCGGCACAGTGATTGCTATCACTCACGACCGCTACTTCCTTGACCACGTGGCAGGCTGGATACTTGAGCTTGACCGCGGTGAGGGCATACCCTGGAAGGGCAACTACTCTTCATGGCTCGACCAAAAAACAAAACGCATGGCGCTCGAAGAGAAACAAGCGTCAAAACGTCGCAAAACTCTTGAGCGCGAGCTCGAATGGGTGCGCATGGCACCTAAGGCCCGTCAAGCTAAGGGTAAAGCACGTTTGTCAAGCTACGACCGCTTGCTCAACGAAGACCAAAAGCAAAAAGAAGAGCGTTTGGAAATATTCATTCCCAACGGCCCGCGTCTTGGCAACAAGGTCATCGAAGCTCACGGCCTGGCAAAAGCATTTGGCAACAAGCAACTGTTTAAAGATCTCAACTTCACATTGCCGCCTAACGGCATTGTTGGCGTGATTGGCCCGAACGGAGCCGGCAAAACCACACTCTTCCGCCTGATTATGGGTCAAGAAACACCCGATGCAGGTACATTTGAAGTGGGCGAAACCGTGAAAGTGGCCTACGTGGACCAACGTCACCACGACTTGTTACCCGAGAAAACAGTTTACGAGGTAATTTCACAAGGTGTGGAAAGTTTCCGCATGGGCGGACGCGATGTTAATGCTCGCGCCTATCTGTCGAAATTTAACTTCACCGGCGCCGACCAAGAGAAGAAAATCGGCGTGCTCTCAGGCGGTGAGCGCAACCGACTCCACTTGGCCATGGCACTCAAAGAAGAGGGCAACGTGATATTGCTCGACGAGCCTACCAATGATATCGACGTTAACACGCTGCGTGCACTTGAGGAAGGTCTTGACGACTTTGCCGGATGCGCCGTAGTTGTCAGCCACGACCGTTGGTTCTTAGACCGCATTGCCACACACATACTGTCGTTTGAAGGCGACGGCGAAGTGGTGTTCTATGAAGGCTCATATAGCGACTACGAGGAGTACAAGTTGCGTCAAAATGACGGCAAACCCCTACCCCGCCGCCGCTATCGCAAACTTATGGAATAAATCAGAGCAAAGAGTAAAAAGTAAGAAGTAAAGAGTAAAGAGGGTGCACGGCGCAAGCGGTGCATCCTTGCTTTTATTAAAAAAGTTAGTAATATGCGGCAAAGTGTGGATAAAATTTGTTAAAAGGTAAATATCATAAGCAAAAACCTAAGAAAACACTTGCATTTTAGCGAAAGAGTTATTAATTTCGCAGATGTAATTAGCACCCTAAATGCTGCAAAAGTCATAGTCCTTGAATTTTATTCTTCCACGACTTAGCCAGGCATTTAATTTTCATACGCCAACTGATGAAGTCACGCTATGCGAATGCAAAGGTGTTAACGACAAGTAAGTAAGTATGATATAATCTCTACACTTTATTTGCAATAAGACAAATATCTTTAGAAGTTACAATGCCGAATGGCTAAGTCCTTAACCCGCTGC
>CAYSLD010000174.1:0-3176 GCA_964431795.1 uncultured Bacteroides sp. | reverse complement strand
CTTTTATTGTTACTGTGGGTTTGTATTTTCGGCTAGTTTTGCTCAATTTTTAGATTAGAGATGCGGCTGCTGAAGTTGCCCGACTTTTCAAGCGGGAACACCAAAGTGCGCACATTTTTAATTGAGTCTTTGGCATCGTTAAAGTAGTGTTTACCGATATTTAACTCATCAACCAATCGGTTGTCGATATATAGGCGTGTAACCTTGTTTGTACCCTCAATAGTGATATGCTGTTTGTCGCCGGTGCGCACATAGTGATCGAATGTGTTCAAATAACCGTCGCGCGCAAAACCCATTTTTCCGCTGATTGGGTCAGCAAGATAAAATACAGCCGACGGCGAGTGAAATAGCTCTGTGCCGATGCTCTCATCCGCACCCTCAATGTCAAAGCTGACCTTATAGTCATAGCCAACTTCACGGTAGGGCAGGGTGCTGTTTGGTGCAACATCGCCGATAGCCACATTGCCAATACGGCCCAAACGATTTACGCCCGGAGCCTCACTAAGAGCCTTGCGCAGCGAATTAAACTCGGCATAGTCGCGTGATGTGTGCACACCGTCCCAAGTTTTTTCAGCAATAGTTTGCAGCGCAGGCATCACGCGGTGGTGTATGTCTTGCACAGAAATACCGTTGCCGCAGTGGTCGTTCCAAACGGCAAACATGCCGCCCAGCACAGTGGGGTCTTGCTCGTCAAAAGTCACATCGCCAATATGTGCCGGAGTCCAATTCTCATATAGATATTTGCAATTCAGATAATCATAATAATATCCGGCCGCGGGCACAATGTACACCCATCCGTCAGGAATGCTGATTTGTTTGTATCCCAAACGTTTCATCTCAACAGGGTCGGCATATCCGTTATACCAAGTGCTCATCACCACGTTGTCAGCCTTGACCGGAGTCTCACCCTTGGCATGTGTGAGGGCTCCCCACACGCAAGCTTGTTTTCCAAAACTTTCCACATACTTTATGTAGCGGTCAGTGAAAGCTCTAAAAGCTTCAACCACTTTTTGGTCCTTGTTTGAATATTCGTCAGTGCCGATGTGCACACGCTTGCCGCGGAACACCGGTTCGTCACCGCTCAGATACTCTTTGAACAGGCCGTCCATGAATGTGTACGTTTCCTCCTTAAAGAGGTCGAGGTGGTCCATACCATACTCCACGCTGCCAATCTCAGGCTTGTAGTGCGCAAAAGCCAGAGTGTGAGCCGGAGCATCAATCTCCGGAATGATATCAACATATCTAGCCTCGGCATCCTTCTGAAAATCGATGAACTCGCGTTTAGTGTAATATCCGTCGCGTGCGGCTAGCCCGGGATAAGTTTCTGACTCCAAGCGAAATGCAGCATACGTCTTATCCCAATCGTTATTGAAAAACTTCTTAAATCCGTTGTCGTTAAGGTGCACTTGCAATGTGTTCATCTTGTAGTAGGCCATCACCTTAACCAAGTCGTTAAGATAGTCGATAGGTATATATTTTCGTCCGCAGTCAATCATAAAACCGCGCAACTCATAGTCGGGAAAGTCTGTAATTTCACCTTTTGGTAAACCGGCGTTTTGCTCATTTATTTGTAGCAGCGAGCGTGTGGCCCAGTAAATGCCGATTGGCTTTGCCGCCGAAATAGTCACGTTGTTGCCAATGCTGATTTTGTAGCCTTCGTTGCCAAGCTTTTTATTGGCGGCAAGCTTAAACACGATGTCGCCTTTCGACGCTTTGCCTGATTTTACGGCCAGCTTCACACCGGTCATCAGCGCATAGTCGTTGGCAAACTCATTGGCGATGTTCTGTAGTTCACTGTTAGCTGTGGGCACAACAATAGCTGTTGATTGATTTATAGCCAGTGTGCCGTCTCCGCCCTTCCATTCTTTTAGTTCGGGCACAACAAATGGCTTGGGGTTTGCAGCAAATGCGCCGAGACCGGCAAGTAGCATTGCGCAAAGTGCAAAAGTTTTAAGGTTATTAGTCATATTGGTTAGTATTTTGAAGTTTCTGTCTTTTTTTAGTGCAAAAGCAGCATGCACGCTCAATAGTCATACACCATGCAAAGTTAAGCATTAATGCGCTCATTAACTAATAATTCTTAGATTTTTGCCGTGCAGTTAGGCGGATTTTTCGTAACTTTGTAGAGTTATAGCTATGACAAGACTTTATAAAATTATCCGCGCTATTGTTGTTGCACTGCTAATGATATTGGTAGTGCTGCCTGTTAGCACCTATATAATACTCTCAACTGATTGGGCACAAGATAGTTTGCGCACCGTTGCCGAAGAAGAATTGACAAAACTTCTTGGCTCGGAAGTGGCAATCGGACACGTTGATATTTCGCCGTTTAACCGCATCGCTATTGATGATGTGACTGTTGCCGACGACTACGGCAAAACCGCGTTGACCGTCGATAATATTTCTTCACGTTTTGAATTGTTGCACTTCATGCGCACAGGCCGCATTGTTGTTGACTATGCCGCTATTGACGGCTTGAATGCTACACTCTACAAAAAAGACGAAAACTCACCGCTGAATATTGCCAAAATCATTGAACATCTCAAGCCTAAAGAGGAGAAGAAAGAGCCCTCAAAATTTGATTTGGCGATAAGCACCGTGAAAATCATAAATTCATCAGCAACGTTCGATATCCTCAGTAAACCGACTGTCGACGCGCGATTTGATGCAGCCCACATCAGCGTTAGCGACCTGGATGTGGTGACTTATCTGCCGAAAATCAGCGATAAAGCTATTGTGGTTGAACTTGAACGTCTGCGCTTTAAGGAGAAAAGCGGATTTTCTTTGCGCAACTTGATGGCACAAGTGGCTTATACGCCAACATCTTTGAGTGTGCGCAATCTTGACCTCTTGCTCAATGGCACACACTTGGCTTTTGCCCCGATTGATATCACTTATGCCGATCCGAGTGAGATTGGCAAGATATTGAAAACTAAGCCGCAAAGCATAGAACTATCGCAAGGCAGCTTTATCAGCCCCGGCGATTTTGTCGCTTTTGTGCCGGCGTTGGGCGAATTAAACACTCGCTTTGATGTAGAGCTGTCGGCTTATGGCACGGTGAAAGATTTCACTCTTGCCTCACTAGATATCACAGAGAGCGGCTCTAATCCGCGATTTAGCCTCAAAGCTTCAGGTAAAGCTTACAATTTAGACAATCCGAAAGCGTTGAGCGTTGA
>CAYSLD010000173.1:0-3184 GCA_964431795.1 uncultured Bacteroides sp. | reverse complement strand
CATCAAGTAATCCGAGATAGTAAGGCACTCCGCCAAAAATCATATAAGCTTGTAGCACTGTTATGCGTGGCCACTTGATTTTCTTACTAATTAGATATTGTTCGGTCTGTTTGAGCGAGAACGGGCGCAAGTGCATGGTGTGCGTTGCACGTTTATGCAACCCGGCACGATTATTGACAATATTACGCATCATCCACGAAGTAGCCGAGCCACAAACCACAAAAAACACATTTTTCAACCATGATCCCCGGCTGTTCCAAAACAAATCGAGAGCTGACAGAAATCCGGAGCGTGCAGTGTCAAAACAAGGCAGCTCATCGAGAAACACGATAAGGCGTCTTGAAGTGTTACGCTGTTTAGCTTCAAGTAAATCAGCCAACTGATTGAAGGCTTCAATCCACGATTTTGCCATGTCTCCTTTATAGCCATAGCGCACCAAAGCAGAGTGAAAAGCCTCAAACTGTGTTTGTCGCGACCCTTCAATAACTCCGGTAGCATAAAAGTCAAAATTGTCTTTGAAGTAGCTGCGTATCAAAAAAGTTTTACCTACGCGGCGACGTCCGTACAGAGCTACAAACTCACACTTGTCAGAGTTGATATAGCTGGTAAGTTTCTCAAATTCTGCTTCTCGCCCGATTATTGCTTCCATCTTTGCGGTTGATTTTCAGTTAAATTAATGTGCTATGCAAAAGTAGAAAAAAACTTGATATAAAAAAAATAAACGGGCGGAAACTGCCCAAAAAACGTACTTTCCGCCCGTTTATTTATTTTTTGAGGGCAAACGATGCGTTGTTGTTATTTTTTCGTACCTTTGCATGATATTTTTATGCAACATGCAAACAAACTCCGACAGTCCCAAGCTTTATCTTATTCCGGTGCCTCTTAGTGAGGGCCCGGCGTGCAAAGTTTTGCCCCAGTTCAACATTGAATTGTTGCACACAATCACATATTTTGTGGTTGAGAATTTGCGCAGTGCACGTCGCTTTTTGAAACTTTGTGACCGCGCTATTGATATTGACGCTTTGCATTTTGTGGAGCTTAATGAGCATACACCGCTCACTGACGTCGCAGCAATGCTCGCCCCAATGAAAGATGGGCACAGCATAGGCGTGATTAGCGAAGCCGGATGTCCGGCCGTGGCCGATCCCGGAGCCGACCTTGTTGCCGTAGCTCAAACACGCGGATATGAAGTAGTGCCGCTTGTTGGGCCGTCAAGCATATTAATGTCACTTATGGGCTCAGGTTTTAACGGCCAAAGCTTTGCATTTAACGGATACTTGCCTATCGAAGCCGGAAAGCGTGCCGCTCGATTTAAAGAGTTGGAACGTCGCATACGCACTGAAAATCAGACGCAAATATTCATTGAGACACCCTATCGCAACAATAAACTTATAGCCGAATTGGCGCGAGTGTTGCCTGCCGATCTCAAACTTTGCGTGGCTTCAGACATCACCGGAGAGCGCCAGAAAATAACCACCCTACCCTTACGCGATTGGAAGACGCGCGAATACGACTATAACAAAATTCCAACAATATTCTTGTTAAACCGATAAACACAAATGGCAAAACTACCGACATCACGCAAACGACGCGCCTCACGCCCCCTTGAGGAGCTACCCGGTCTCTTTGATGCAATAGAGATCGACATGACGCGTCCCGACATAGCCGGCAACATCATTGCCAAGCAGCAACATCACGTTAGTGATGCGGCAACAAACAAATCGGTAGAACTCGATCCCGCTGCCCATAAACGTCCCGAAATGTTGCGCTATATGTCGTTTGGCAGTGGTAGTAGCGGCAACTGTGCATACATCGGCAATAGCAAAGGCGGCTTGCTCATTGATGCCGGAGTTGACAACAAACATGTTGAGGACACATTGCTCCACAATGCTATTGATATGTCAACCATCTCAGGCATACTGCTCACACACGACCATAACGACCACGTGCGATATGCTTATGCCCTATTGCGCCGCAACAAACACATGGTGCTCTATTGCACACCGCGCACACTCAACGGTCTGCTGCGCCGCCATAACATATCGCGCCGCATAAAAGACTATCATAAGGCCATTTACAAAGAAATACCTTTTGAGGCTGCCGGATTTACTGTCACCGCCTTCGAGACAAGCCACGATGGCACCGACAATGTTGGCTTTGCCCTTGACCATGGCGACCACCACTTTGTGGTTGCTACAGATATGGGCAAAATAACCGACCGTGCCGACTTTTATATGCGCCAAGCAAACTACCTTGTGCTCGAAAGCAACTACGACTTGCAAATGCTTATGCGCGGCACATACCCAGAGCATCTAAAGGCACGCATCATTGCCGACCACGGACACCTTGACAACACCGAGGCCGCACGCTACGTGGCACAGATTGTTTCGCCTCAGCTCACACATCTGTTCCTTTGCCATCTCAGCAACGATAACAACACCCCGGAGATAGCATTGCAAACCATGCGCACAGCCCTCGAGGCTGCCGGCAAAATTGTTGGCGATGCAAGCGGTTCGGCCCAATCTGCAGCAGCTGATATACAGGTGGCTGCGCTGCCTCGCTACGAGTCATCGCCACTTTATATGCTGCGAAAGTGAACATTCACCCCATCTATAATGTTAACTTTTTGACAGATAGTCATTAACACCTGTTGGTAAGTTAAGATTTTTTAATACGGAAATTTTTCTTTAATGCCCTTTTTGTTATCTGCAATGAAAAAAGTTTCGTATCTTTGTGGCATCAAACCATTAGGTGTAAAAAGGTATAAATCCTAACATAACACATCTCAGATTATTCAGATAAAACAACAAAATAACTTTATTATTATAAACTTTCAACTTTTTGACTATGAGCAAGATTGAAGAAGTTAAACAAGCTCGTTTGGCAGGCGTGAAAGCTGACCTCGCTAAATACGGCATCTCTGGCACAACTGAAGTTGTGTACAACCCCACTTACGAACAACTCTTTGAAGAAGAAACACTTCCTACTCTCGAAGGCTACGAAAAAGGCGTTAACACCGAACTTGGTGCTGCTAACGTTATGACAGGTGTTTACACCGGCCGCTCGCCTAAAGACAAATTCATCGTTATGGATGAAAACTCTGAAAACACTGTATGGTGGACTTCTGATGAGTACAAAAACGATAACAAACCCGCTTCAAAAGAAGCTTGGGCTGCTTGCAAAG
>CAYSLD010000172.1:0-3238 GCA_964431795.1 uncultured Bacteroides sp. | reverse complement strand
TGGTCTCAAACACCAGTGGGGCAACCCATCCCGGTTCGATCCCGGGTCTGGGTACGAAACGGCTGTAAATCGCAAGATTTACGGCCGTTTTTCTTTTTACCCCGCGGCACCATCCGGGTGCGGGCGCAAAAGTTTGCGCCCCTACACACCGTCAGCACCCTTTACTCTTTACTCTTTACTTCTTGCTTCTTGCTTGCACGCATAGCGTGCCTTTATTCGGTTTTATACTATTTAAATAAAAATAACGATTGATATTCAGAATAAACCGTTATCTTTGTAAGTTGATAAAAATGCAAATTATAATTCACTCTTTTTATTGAATGAAACGGTATAACATCATTAACAACTCGCTGGGCTGGCTGTGCTTTGTAATCGCAGCAGTCACATATCTGCTCACAATCGAGCCGACAGCAAGTTTCTGGGACTGCCCGGAATTTATCTCTCAAGGATTTAAACTTGAAGTGGGTCACCCGCCGGGCAACCCGATATTCATGCTCACCGCGCGCTTCTTCGTTACCCTATTTGGCGGTGGGGCACAAACTGCAGCAATAGCCGTAAACTCAATGTCGGCGCTATTGTCGGCAGGCACAATTTTATTGTTGTTTTGGACCATCACGCACCTCATCAAAAAGCTAATCGTCAAAGATGACGCTACCGAGATTTCGTGGTTGAAAACCGCTATCATCATGGGTGGTGGCGTGTGTGGAGCTTTGGCATACACATGGAGCGACACATTTTGGTTTTCAGCAGTTGAGGGCGAGGTATATGCATTTTCTTCATTTTGCACAGCCCTCGTGTTCTGGCTGATACTCAAGTGGGAAAATCGCGCCGAGCTTGCACACAGCGACCGTTATTTGGTGTTGATAGCATACATCATCGGCGTATCAATTGCCGTGCACTTGCTCAACTTGTTGTGCATACCGGCAATCGGTTTGATATTCTACTACAAGAAATTCAGCAAACCTACAGCAAAAGGCTCGCTTATTGCCCTCGTGGTGTCAGCAGCTATCGTAGGCTTGATTTTATACGGCTTGGTGCCCGGCTTTATCGCAGTGGCACAACGCTTTGAGTTGTTGTTTGTTAACGGCTTTGGCTGCGGATACAACATCGGTGTGTTTGTTTACGCACTGCTCACAGTGGCAGTGTTTGTGTGGACAATCATACAGCTATACAAGCAAAACAGCGCGCTCAAAATCAAAATTGGCGTGTTTGCCAGCATAGTCATTTCAGGCTTACCGTTCATTGGCCACGGTGCTATCATCCCCACAATACTCATCATCGGCTTGGTGGTTTACCTTTGGGGCTTTTGCAAACAAGTGCCCGTGCGCGTGTTCAACGTGCTTGTGCAAAGCATTTTGGTGATATTCATCGGCTATTCATCGTACGCATTGCTGCTCATCCGCGCATCGTCTGACACGCCCATGAACCAAAACGCGCCCGACAACGTGTTTGCGCTCTCGTCATACCTCAACCGTGAGCAATATGGCGACAACCCGCTGATATACGGCCAAACCTTAGCCGAAGAGCTCAATTTGGTAACTCTCGGATATGACGAGGAAAACAACCCCGTGACCGGTGTTGAAGTTGACGCACAAGGATATCCCCAAACACAAGCAGTGAAGGGCATCATGTACGAGAACAGCAGCCCCGTGGATGTTGGCACCGACTCATACACAAAAGTGGTGAAAACCTCACCCGACCAACCCGATGAATACGTGAAAGAGTCGCACACTCCGAAGTATAAGTATTCATCAGACATGACCATGTTCTTCCCCCGCATTTATAGCCCCGACCCCAAACTCACACGCAGCTATAAAAGCTGGGCAGAATATTCTAACCCCGACTTTGAAGAAATTCCCGCCTCAGTACGCCAACAATGGGCACAACGCGGTTATGTGACCGAAAGCGAACTTCGCCCCTACCTCAACCACATGGTGGAGATTGACGAGGGCACAGTTGCCGGCGACTACGGCGAAGAGCCCTACACCACACAAGCATGGAAGATGGGCGCTTTGGTCAACTTGCGCTACTTCTTGAACTATCAGCTCAATCACATGTATTGGCGCTACTTCATGTGGAACTTTGCCGGACGCCAAAACGACATGGCAGGCAACGGCGAGCCGCACTTGGGTAACTGGATTTCAGGCATACCCGCGCTCGACAACCTGCGTCTTGGCGACCAATCGCTGCTTCCCGACGAATTTGGCAAAGGCAACAAAGGCCACAACGTGTTCTACATGTTGCCGCTATTGCTTGGCTTGATAGGTTTGCTCTGGCAAGCGTTGTCGAGCCGCCACGTGAATAAAGACCGTGGCATAGCACAATTCTGGGTGATATTCTTCTTGTTCTTCATGACCGGTATCGCCATTGTGCTCTACCTCAACCAAACACCTTGTCAGCCGCGTGAGCGTGACTACGCATTTGCCGGTTCGTTCTACGCATTCGCCATTTGGATAGGTCTTGGCGTGCCCGCATTGGCATCACTGCTCAACGACCTCATCTGCAAAATTAAAAAGACAAAAGACGAGGCACCTGAAAAGGCACAAATAGCAACAGCAGCCGTGGCTATCGTCATCGGCCTGGCAGTACCCTTGCAAATGGTGTCGCAAACTTGGGACGACCACGATCGCTCAGGCCGCTACACTTGCCGCGACTTTGGTATGAACTATCTCAACTCACTCGACGATAATGCAATCATCTTCACCAACGGCGATAACGACACATTCCCGTTGTGGTACGCACAAGAGGTGGAAGGTTGCCGCACCGACGTGAAAGTAGTGAACCTTTCATATCTTGCAACCGAATGGTATGCAAACCAAGTGCGCAAATCATCGTACGACGCTGAGGGTGTGCCCATGTACGCACGTCCGCAAGACTATGCATACGACCAATTCTGGATGCAACACTACACTGACCAATCCGACTCGCTCTCAGCAGTGCCCATCACCGCCGAAAAGTCGCTCACCGAGTACTATAACGGCACCTCGGCATCGGCCACTCGCCTGCGTGGCAAATACGGCATGACCGGCGAAGAAGGCAAGTACGTCTATGCCGACATCAACGTGTATGCTCCACAAGACAGCGCGGCAGTGTTTAAAGCATTCGGTCGCTATCCCGAGACAGCCGACAGCTTGCACCACGGTGCATATATGGACCTGCGCGCAGATGCACTGCCCCGCTCGGCAGGTTTGACCTCGATGCTCACCTTCGACATCGTTGCCAACAGCGCCACAAACGG
>CAYSLD010000171.1:0-3265 GCA_964431795.1 uncultured Bacteroides sp. | reverse complement strand
AGTAGTTGATGATTTCTTTATCTGTAGCGATAAATCCACCCAACGATGCAAATGATTTTGAGAATGTGCCCATGATCAAGTCAACGTCGTTTGTGCAACCAAAGTGGTTCACACTACCGCGACCGCCTTCGCCAAACACACCGATTGCGTGTGCTTCGTCAACCATCACTGAGGCATTGTATTGTTTAGCCAAACGGCAAATTTCCGGGATGTTGGCAACATCACCTTCCATTGAGAACACACCGTCTGTCACAATGAGTTTCACTTTGTCGGGGTCGCAGCGTTGCAATTGCTTTTCGAGCGACTCCATGTCGTTGTGTTTATATTTCAGTTGTTGTGAGAATGACAAGCGGCGACCTTCAATGATTGAGGCGTGGTCTTGTTCGTCCCAAAGAATGTAGTCTTCGCGTCCGGTCAGGCACGACACTACGCCGAGGTTTACGCCAAAACCGGTTGAGTAAATCATAACTTCTTCTTTGCCAATATACTCAGCCAAACGTGCTTCGAGTTGTTTGTGCAAATCTAAAGTACCATTGAGGAAGGGTGAACCGGCGCAACCTGTGCCGAATTTTTTTGTAGCCTCAATGGCGGCTTCTTTAATACGGGGGTCATTAACAAGACCGGTGTAGCAGTTTGAGCCAAACATCATGACCTTGCGGCCGTTGATGAGCACTTCGGTGTCTTGTTCTGATGAAATTGCGCGGAAGTAGGGATATACGCCCGCAGCTTTGGCTTCTTGAGGAGCTTGATATTTTGCAAGTTTTGCTTGGAGTAGCTTCATATAGTTTACTGAAATTGTACTGTGTTTGTAAAACTATCTGTTGGCTTCGCGCCAATCAGGCTACAAAGATACAACTTTTTGTCAGTAAGTTAAAGCATTATTAATCTTTTTTATATGTTAAGTCGCATAATTAATGTGTGGCTAGAATGCGCACACGGCACGCAGCTTCTCAACCCACGTGTTTTCAAGCGCTTTGATGTGCACCGAAACGTCTTTGCTGTGGCGGTTGAGAAATAAAATTGATGAGTGCATCACTATTGCCACCCATTCGTCAAATAGAACTATGGCGTTGATGCACCGCATTGCTATGCGGCTAAATGGCGACGATTTTGATACCGAGCCTATTGTGAGTCGTTCGGTTGCCATGTCGACTGCGATATCGTGACACTGTGTGTTGTCAAACAACAGGGCTATGTCTAAGCAGTCTGCACTCTTCGGCGATTTCGGATATTGCTTGTAGAGTGATTCAATAACTTCTCTTGTTATCATGTTAAGTATAGAGCTAGTGAGACTTTTTGCAAATCTGCGCTATCTGCACAGTTTTATGTGATGCTTTATTTTTAGTTATTATACTTCTAAAACCATTCTGTTTGCATAAAGTTTACGCAAAAATACGAATTAATAATATTGTAACAACAATTTAACCACATTGTAACAATACCAACGCTTTCAGCCTTTTTTTAATGAAAATGGACGGCGTCAACTCGACGCCGTCCATCTGATTTTAGGTATTCAAAATATTATCACTTTATGCTTATTCATTGCAACTATTAAGCCTTTTTAGCCTTGCGACCGCGCTTTTTGGGCTCGGCTGCAGGGGCGGCTTTTTTTGAAGCTTTCGCAGCTTTTGTTTCTTCAGTTTTGGGAGCTTCGCGAAGTGCGTGCTCAACGTTGTATTGCTCTATGTTTTGGCGCATAGAGGTTAGCTCTTTGTTGAGCTCGGCAATTTCGCGCTCTTGGTTGCGGATGGTGGTGAGAAGTGCATTGAGCTCTTCGTTTTCAATCTCCATGGGATATTGATCTTCAACGCGCACAATAAAGTCGGCGAGCACATTCATGTAGTTGATAAATGCGTCGAAGGCTGTGTCGTACGGGCTGAATGCTGAGTGAGCGGCACCATCGGCAAAGCGTTTGGTTGACATGTAGTAGAAGTGGTCGCTGCCTTGCAAGTACCACCAATCTTGTTTCAGACGACGGTCGGTGCAGAGGCGCACACGTTCGGCCACGGTGTATAGTTTCTCGAAGGCTTCGTTTTGCAACTTGTTGCCAAGCCATGCTGAGGTGTCGCGAGCTTCGTCGGCCACGCTGATGGCGTGCATAACCGGAAGTTCGGCCACGGGTTTAAGTTTTTTGATGGCTTCGGTCGGTGTCCAAAACTCTATGCCACGTTCTGCAGCCATGCGGGGCAGAGCTTCAAGGAAGTGGAAAATGCCGGTCTCTGACGGGTGCATAGCGCCAAATGTTTCCATGTTCAAGCAAATGTTCACTATTTGCTCTTCGTCGGGAGCTGCGGCAATCCAATCCATGTATTTGTCGGCTGTCAACGGGAATGCTTCCCAGTTTGTGTCGCTGAAGCGTGAGGCGATGTCGTCGCTGAGTTTGCCGTTACGCAGCAAAAGTTTCAGTCCGGGAGCTGTAGCTGAGCTGTACACATAGTCGGCTGATTTCCATCCCAGTATGTGTTTTGCGCCTTCGGTGATGCAGCCTTTGTAACCCATAGCCAAAATTTGCGGTGCGATGTCGTCGCTATAGATGAGCTCTGTGTTGCGGAACACTTTGGGCTCTACGCCGAGCAAGCTTTTGAGTTTTTCGGAGTGCACGCGCACTTGGTTTGCAAACTCTTCGGGGTCGGTGAGCGAGGCCAATGAGTGTGCGTAGGGTGTGGCAAGAAATTCTACTTTGCCGGTGTTGGCAAGTTGTTTGAGCAAGTCAATCATTTCGGGCACGTATTGCTCGAGTTGTTCGATTGCCACGCCTGAGATTGAGATTGAGCAACGGAATGCGCCTTTGCTCTCTTCAATCATTTTGAGCAATGATTTTGCTGTGGGGATATATGAACGCTCGGCAATGCGTGTGACAATGTCGTCGTTGAGAAAATCGTCGTAATAGTAATGGTCGTTGCCTATGTCAAAGAAACGGTAGCGTTTCAGACGCATGGGCTGGTGTATCTCGAAGTTGAAGCTTATGGCTTTCATTTTTTTATTGTTTTTATATGGTTTGAGATATGTTTACTTGTTGATTATAAAACTTTGTTGTAGATGTCAATAACTTTTTGTCCGGCTTTGTCCCAAGTGATTTGGGCAACCTCGGCAAGTCCGTCTTCGCGGAGTTGGTTGTACATTGCCGGGTAGGTGACTATTGAGTTGATGGCATCGGCCATGGCGTCAATGTCCCAGTAGTCGGTTTTTATGACATTGTGCAAAATCTCTGCGCAGCCTGATTGTTTTGAGATAATCGAGGGCACGCCCATTTGCATAGCTTCAA
>CAYSLD010000170.1:0-3265 GCA_964431795.1 uncultured Bacteroides sp. | reverse complement strand
CGGCATCGGCAACATAAACATAGTCACCGTGCAACCAATCGCCCGGAGCCTTAACAGTTTTCACACCCTTAGGCGCAGCGACTCGCATGGCTGCAGCATCGCCGGGCTTGCGCAACACAGCAACAAACAGGCCCTCTCCGCGCACGCGTCCCGGCAAGAAACGGGCACAGGGCACAGATGTGTCAACGCCGGGCAGAACGCCGTCAAAAGCGCTCAAATTGAGATCTACGGGGTCTGCACCAAGTTCATCAACCATCCATTGCACATTTTGCTCATCTTCGCTAAGGTTAAACGTACAAGTTGAATAGACAAGCACACCGCCGGGACGTAGAGCTTGCCACACATTCTCAACAATTTCGCGCTGCAGGGCTGCACATTGCTGCACCAGCCGCGGCGACCATTGTTGCACAGCCACAGCCTCTTTGCGCATCATGCCCTCGCCCGAACATGGGGCATCGACCGACACCACATCAAAAAATCCGGGCAATTTCACAAATTTATTAGTATCACCACGACTCACCACAACATCGGCCGAGCCCCAGCGCTCCACATTTTCGAGCAAAGCAGCTGCGCGCTTAAAGTCAAACTCGTTTGCCACCATCAGCGAGCCTTTGGGCAGGGCATCAATGATAGCCGTAGTTTTGCCACCGGGGGCTGCACAGGCATCAAGCCAACGCACCGGGGCACCATCGGCGGTGAGGCGGCGGGCTATGGTGTGTGCAATCATCGACGATGCATCTTGCACATAGTACAAACCTTGGTGCAGAGCGGGGTCGAAAGTGAACTGCGGACGCTCGGCGAGGTAATATCCGGTTTCGCACCACGGCACACGGTCGGCATCGGCGCTGACAGTGCATTGTTTGAGCGTATTTACGCGTACGCTCACGTCGGGAGCAGTCGAGGCAAGCGCCTCGGCCAAGCCGTCAAATTGAGTATGTTGTGCCAACATGGCAACAAAATCAGGAGGTAACGTAGCCATAGTGATTAAGCTTTGCCGGTGATAATAGTGCGAATGTCGTGAAGTTTGTTGAGTGCCTGCATTGGCGTGAGATTGTTTATGTCGAGGCCGATAATTTGGTCGCGCACCTGACTGAGCACCGGGTCATCGAGCTGGAAGAAACTCAGCTGCACACCGTCAGGTTGCTGCGAGGCTACCGAGCTGAGAGCTGCAGTTTCATCGGTCGTATTGTGTTCGCGTTCAAGCTGCGTGAGTATGTGCTCAGCTTGTTTCACAATGCTCTGCGGCATACCGGCAAGGCGCGCCACATGTATGCCGAACGAGTGCTCCGAGCCACCACGGGCAAGCTTGCGCAAGAACACCACTTTGCCGTTCACTTCTTTTACCGACACGTGATAGTTCACTATGCGCTCGTAGGTTTTCTCCATCTCATTGAGCTCATGATAGTGTGTGGCAAAGAGTGTTTTAGGGTGGAAACGTTTGTGCTGGTGTATGTGTTCTACGATAGCCCAGGCTATAGAGATGCCATCGTAGGTTGAAGTGCCGCGGCCAAGCTCGTCGAAAAGTATTAGCGAGCGTTCACTCATATTGTTGATGATTGACGCGGCCTCGGTCATTTCAACCATGAATGTTGACTCGCCGAGAGAGATGTTATCGCTGGCGCCAACACGGGTGAATATCTTGTCAACATAGCCAATGTGCGCGCTGTCGGCGGCAACATAGCAGCCAATCTGAGCCATCAGCACATTGAGGGCGGTTTGGCGCAACAAGGCGGATTTACCTGACATATTCGGACCGGTAATCATGAGTATTTGCTGTGCATCGTTGTTGAGAGTCACAGAGTTTGAGATGTAAGGCTCACCGGGCGGCAATTGCTTTTCAATCACCGGGTGGCGCGCCTCAACAAGTTCTATTGACAGCGAGTCGTCAACAACGGGGCGGCAATAATGATTTTCTGCGGCAACGCGAGTGAACGACAACAGGCAGTCGAGCTGCGCCAACAAGCGGGCGTCGAGCTGCATGGCCGGTATGTAATTTGCCAGTCCGGCCACCAAGTCGTTGAACAATGATTGCTCAATTGAGGCAATCTTTTCTTGCGCACCGAGTATTTTTTCTTCGTATTCCTTCAGCTCTTGAGTGATGTAGCGCTCAGCATTGACAAGGGTTTGCTTGCGCACCCACTCAGCGGGAACTTTATCTTTGTGTGTGTTTGTAACCTCAATGTAATAGCCGAATACGCTATTAAAGCCGATTTTGAGCGACGGTATGCCTGTGGCCTCGCTCTCGCGTGCTTGTATGCGCATCAGATAGTCCTTACCCGAGCCGGCTATGTCGCGCAGCTCGTCGAGCTCGGCATTCACGCCGGGCATCATCACCTCACCGGTGCCGATGCGGTTGGGAGCGTCGGGATGTATCTCGCGGGCAATGCGTGCGGCAATAGGTGCACACGGATTGAGCTGTTCGCCGATGGCCGACAACACGTGTTGGCCTGAGGCTTGGCATAGTGCTTTGACGGGCACCAAGGCTTCGAGGGCATTGCGCACTTGCAACACCTCGCGCGGGGTGATGCGCAGAGTGGCTATTTTCGACACAAGGCGGCCCAAATCGCCCACTTGTTCAAGTTGAGTGCGCACACTGTCGCGTTGCTCGGGGTTGCGGAAGAAATACTCTACCACGTCGAGGCGGTCGTTGATAGCTTTCGGGTCGCGCAGGGGCATGGTCACCCAGCTGTGCATCATGCGCGCGCCCATCGGTGTGACGGTGCGGTCAATCACGCTGAGCAGGCTTTTGCCGTCTTCGTTGAGCGGAGCAATAAGCTCAAGATTGCGTATGGTGAAACGGTCAAGGCGCACAAAACGCGACTCTTCAATGCGTGTGAGCGAATTGATATGTCCGGTTTGCGTGTGGTTGGTGATGTCGAGATAGTGCAACACAGCGCCCGAGGCCACAATAGCATCGGGCATCTTGTCGATGCCAAAGCCCTTGAGGTTGGCGGTTTGAAATTGTTTGAGCAGACGCTCGAGTGCGGCCTCAGAGGTGAACACCCAGTCATCGAGCTCGAAAGTGAGATATTTGCCGGTGAGCAACTCCTCAACGCGACGACGTGTGCCGCGCTCAACGAGCACCTCCTTCGGCCCGAAGTTTGCCATGAGCTTGTCAACATAGTCAAGCGGGCCTTCGGCGGTGAGAAATTCACCGGTAGAGATATCCAAGAAAGCTACACCCCAATTGTCTTGGCGGCCATGGTGCAAGGCTGCGAGGAAGTTGTTTTCGCGATGGTCGAGCACATTATCGTTCATCGACACA
>CAYSLD010000169.1:0-3305 GCA_964431795.1 uncultured Bacteroides sp. | reverse complement strand
GTGTCGAGGAGTTCGAGTTGGTGCCAGCGGATGAGGTCCCAATAGCGAATGTTCTTGTCGAGCATAAATTCAGCACGACGGCAGCGACGTATTTCCCAGAGCAAGCTCGATACGCCCATGTTGTTGGCGGGGTCGTTCATGCTTGAGAGGCTTGCGAGAGTTTGGTCGGGCAGGCCGGCGCGTTTGTAGAGCGGGTTGAGGTAAGTGGCGATATCGCTGTCAGTGATAGTGCCAAGTTCAGCCTTAGCTTCAACGTAAGCCAAATAGATTTGAGCTTGCCAGTAGAGGGGAGCGCTGGTGTATGCGCGGTTGGCAGTTGTAGCATCGCTATACTCAATTGAGAGGTTGTCGAATTTGGCAACGCCGTAACCGGTAGATGAAACCATGTCCATAGTGTTGCTGCGGGCCCAAGTTTTGCCTACGTAGTAAACGTACGGGTCGATGATTTGTGACAAGCGGCCATCGCGCACTGCAAGCGGTTTGGCGATAGAGTAGTTGTTGTCAGCATCAAGTTCGCCAACGTCTGATTTGTCGCAAGAAGTGAGGGCGAGGGGTTTACCATCGGTGAAGAGGAAGCTGTCGAAAGCGTCCTTAGTGATGCCGAGGATACTTGTTGAAGAGCAAGTCCAGTCGAGCAAAGAGTGCATGAACACGCCTTGTTCGTAGGCTTTCATGAAGATAACCTCGTCGTTTTTGCTCAAGTCAGTGCGAAGTGAGTTGTAGAGAGCTTGGTAGTTGCTGCTGATTTTGTATGTAGAGAGCAACGGAGTGCAAGCGTTGATAACCTCTTTATAGTAAGTTTCGCCGCGGCTGGTGTTGCCGGTGTATTTGCTGTATGCGGCTTCAAACAAGCACACTTCAGCTTTCATAGCGTAAGCCAAGTCTTTGCTCCAAGCGGTTTTGCTGCTTTGAGTAGAGATGTTTTGAGCGGCAAAGTCAAGGTCGGCGAGCACAAAGTCCATCACAGTGTTGCGGTCGGTGCGCGGACCATAGAGAGCAGCATCGTCGTCGGGGTCGAGGGCAGTTTCAACCAAGGGCACATCGCCATACATGCGCACCAATTGGAAGTATTGGAAAGCGCGGTTCAGACGAGCAATGCCGAGGTAGTTGTTACCTTCGGTTGTGCCGTTGAGCGAGCCGCTGGTCACACCTTCGATGATGAGGTTGCAGCGACGAATTTCGGTGTACGGGCTGGTCCAGTTTGTAGAGCTTGCGGGCACGTTGGTGTAAGTCCAGTTTTGGAAGCCTGCGCCACCGCTCACAATGCCTGCTGCTTGGTCGTCAGAGAGCGATTTGAAGTAGAATTCGCCTGTGCCCGAGCCGTTGCCATAGCCTGAGTAGTTATTGTAGAGGGTGTTGCATTGGTTTTCAACATTTACCGTATTGCTCCAATATTCAGCGTTAGCTGTTTGTTGCGAAAGGGGATAGCGATTGTCGTTGAGAAAGTCATCGCAGCTGGTGAGAGAAGCGCCGACTAAGGCAACCATACCCATTAAATATATCTTTTTCATTGTTTCTGAATTTAGTGGTTAGAATGTTACTTGTAAACCAAATGAGTATGAACGCATCATGGGCACTGTGCGGCCGTAAGTTGCGTAGCCGTTATCGCTAGAGTATGAACCGTATGAGCCGGTTGAGATTTCCGGGTCGATTTTATACTTGCCGGCGCCGTTGTAGAGGAAGAACAAGTTTTCGCCGCTAACATAGAAACGAGCTTTTTGGATGTAAGCTTTGCGAGTGATTTCGCGCGGCAAAGTGTAGCCGATAGTCACGTTTTTGAGGCGGAGATAAGCCATGTTAATCAAATATTTGCTTTGCGGGTAGTAGTTGTAGCGACCGTAGCCGATATTTGAGATTTTGCCTGTACCGGCTGAGCCTTCGTACATGTTAGGATAGTCGTTGTTTTGGTCTATTTCGTAGCCAACAATTTGGCCATCTTCGATGATGTATTTGTTGTATGATTGTTGGTGCTCGAATGTACCGAGGCCTGCTTGTGCTTGCGGGATAATCATTGAACCGGTCATCCAACGTGAGCGTTTGCCCACACCTTGGAAGAAGAGGTCGATGTCGAAGTTATTCCAGTTAGCACCGAGGCGGAATGAATATTCGTAGCGGGGCAGAGCGTTACCGATAACTTTGAGGTCACCGTGGTCTTCGAGAGTGCCTTTACCACCGTCAATCACGCCATCGCCGTTGAGGTCTTTAAATTTGATATCACCGGGGCCGTAAACAAAGTTGCCTGATTGCAAGCCTGTTTGGTCAGCCACGCCGTCAGCATAAATCCATTTGCCGTTAGCGTCTTTGCCGTTGAAGTCTGACTCTTCGAAGTAGCGGTCTGTTTCAAAGCCCCAGATATCGCCGTAGTATGTGCCTTCGCAATAGTTAGAGCTTGAGGGGTTGTAGGTGTAAATCAAGTTTGTGGGGTTGTTCCACTTGGTGATTTTTGTGCGAGCGTCGGCAAGGTTGAAGTTAGCATAGAAACCAACTTTGTTGAATGTGTGGTTCCAGCTCAAAGAAAGTTCCCAACCTTTAGTGCTGAGGGCACCTGCGTTTTGGTAAGGAGCACTTGCACCGAGCACACCGGGAAGCACTTGACCGGGAGCGAGCATGTCGTTAGTGTCGCGTTTGTACCAGTCAAAGCCTAAGGTGAGTGAGTTGTTGAGGAAGCCGAGGTCAAGACCTACGTCTGTAGTTTTGATGCGTTCCCAAGTGAGAGATGACGACACGAGGGTAGGCATGTTGTATTGGGTGATGAGTTGTGTGCCGTTCAACCAATAGCTGCTTGATGATGAGCGTGCTGATACGGTTGAGAGGAACATGTTGCTACCTACGGCTTGGTTACCGATTTCACCGTAGCTCACGCGAACTTTACCGTTGCTGATGTATTGTTTGAGGTCTTTGAAGTATGATTCTTCAGAGAAACGATAACCTGCCGATACAGAGGGGAAGAAAGCCCATTGGTCGTTAGCAGGGAAGCTGCTTGAACCATCATAGCGGCCGTTCAATTCCAACAAGTAGATGCCTTTATAGTCATAGTTGATACGACCGAAGAAACCGGCAGTTGCGCGGTGAGTGTTTGAGGCACTTGTGGTGTAAGTTTCGCCGTTGGTGAGGTTGAGGTTAGGCAGTGAGTAGTCTACAAGGCCAAGACGTTTAGCGTAGTAGTAGTCATACTCTTCTTGTTCGGCTGTGAAACCTGCCATAACTTTGAGGTTGTGGTCGTCAGCAAAAGTGTGAGCGTAAGTTGCAAACACGTTAGCTGTCCACATATCATCTTTGTAGCTGCTCTTAGCTGCATAAGAGGT
>CAYSLD010000168.1:0-3334 GCA_964431795.1 uncultured Bacteroides sp. | reverse complement strand
GAGTCGTCGTGACGCTCCACGCAGAACAGGCCGTAAATCCAGCCGTCTTCGTGGTTGGTGAGGCGCATGTCGTAGATGTTAGTGCCGGGGTCTTCGGTGTCGGGCATTGTGATGGGGTGATCCCAAAAGCGGAAGTTGTCAACACCGTTGGGGCTTTCAGCAACAGCGAAAAATGATTTGCGGTCAGCGCCTTCAACGCGCACCACAAGTATGTATTTGCCGTTCCACTTCATAGCGCCTGAGTTGAGTGTGGCGTTCACGCCGATGCGTTCCATGAAGTAGGGGTTTGTTTCGGGGTTAAAGTCGTATTTCCAGAAGGGGGGCACCATTTCGGCGGTGAGCACGGGGTTTTGGTAGCGAGTGACCACGCCGTTGCCCTCGATGGGAGTGTTTTTGCGTGATGTGATTTGTTCGTATTTTTCCAATACGAGTTTTTTGCGGGTTTCGAATATTGAGTTCATATTGCAGTTCTGCTTTCTTTAAATGATAATTATCCTAAAATTACTTGTACGTCGTTGATTGAACCTTGTTCGGCAATTGGCAAAATGTTGCCTTCAAGTAATTTGCCGTTAAAGTTAATCATTTTTACGCCTTTATTCACACTTTCGGGGTTGGAAATTTTAATTTTGTAGGTAGCACCGCGGAATTTTCGAGTAACTTCGTAGTGTTTCCAATCGCGAGGTATGCAGGGGTCAATCATCAAGCCTTTGAATGAGGGTTTGATGCCGAGTATAAATTCGGTGACGGCATACCAGTTCCAAGCTGCTGTGCCGGTGAGCCATGAGTTTTTGGCCTCGCCGGGGCGCGATGCGTCTTTGCCGGCGGTCATTTGGCTGTAGACGTAGGGCTCAACTTTGTGCAGCTCTTGGCGGTCTTGCAGATATGCGGGGCATATTTTGCGGTAGTAGTTCCATGCCTCGTCGCCGCGGCCGAGCACGGTCTCGCCAATAATCACCCAGGGGTTGTTGTGGGCGAATATGCCGGCATTTTCTTTGTATCCGGCGGGGTATGTTGAGATTTCGCCGTATTCGGGCACGTATTCGGTGAATGCGGGGTTGTTGAGCACAATGCCATGTTCGCAGTCAAGATATTTTTTCACAGAGTTGAGCGATTGCTCCACGAGGCCTTCTTTCAAGCCGATGCCGGCCATGGTGCACCAACCTTGGCTTTCGATGAAGATTTTGCCCTCTTTGTTTTCGTGGCTACCAACTTTGTTGCCGTAGAAGTCGTAGGCGCGCAGGTACCATTCGCCGTCCCAACCGTGTTGTTTCACGGCCTCAGCCATAGCGTCAACCAAGCGTTGAGCGCGGTCAGCCTCGGCATTGTCGCCAACGTAGCGGCACAGCTCCACGTAGTCTTGTCCGTAAACCACAAATTGTCCGGCAATCATGAGCGACTCGGCTTTGCTGCCTTCGGTTTTGTTTTCGGTGGTTTGGAACGACTCGTCGGGGTCGAACGAGAAGCAGTTGAGGTTGAGGCAGTCGTTCCAGTCGGCACGACCTATGAGGGGCAGTCCGTGAGGACCGAGGTTTTTCACAACGTGGTCAAACGACACGTGCAAGTGGTGCATGAGTGTTTTTTCGCTGCCGGGCACGTTGTCGAACGGCACGGGTTCGTCGAGGATAGAGAAGTCGCCGGTTTCGCGCAGATAAGCAACGGTGCCGAATATGAGCCACATGGGGTCGTCGTTAAATCCGCCGCCAATGTCGTTGTTGCCGCGTTTGGTGAGGGGCTGATATTGGTGGTAGCAGCCGCCGTCGGCAAACTGTGTTGAGGCGATGTCGATGATGCGTTGACGTGCGCGCTCGGGTATTTGGTGCACAAAGCCCACGAGGTCTTGGTTTGAGTCGCGGAAGCCCATGCCGCGGCCAATGCCGCTCTCAAAGAACGAGGCAGAGCGCGAGAAGCAGAATGTTATCATGCACTGGTATTGGTTCCAGATGTTGACGGTGCGGTCAAGGCGGTCGTCGTCGCTCTTAACGGTGAAGATTGAAAGCAGGTTGTTCCAATACTCGCAAAGTTGGGCGAAGGCAGCGTCAACTTTCGCGGTGGTGTTGAGGCTGTCAATAATTGCGTGAGCTTTGGTTTTGTTGATTACGCCTTTCGACTCCCATTTTTCTTCGGGGTTGTTCTCTACGTAGCCGAGCACAAACACAAAGTCGCGGCTTTCGCCCGGAGCGAGGGTGACCTCTATGTAGTGTGAAGCGATGGGCGACCAACCGTGTGCCACGGTGTTGCGCGGTTTGCCTTCGAGCACCACTTGCGGCTCGTGAAAACCGTTGTAGAGCCCGAGGAACGACTCGCGGTCGGTGTCAAAGCCGTCAACCGGAGCGTTCACGTGGTAGAATGCGTAGTGGTTGCGACGTTCTTTGTATTCTGTTTTGTGATATATTGTTGAGCCGTCAACTTCAACCTCGCCGGTTGAGAAGTTGCGTTGGAAATTTTCCATGTCGGTGGCAGCATTCCAAAGGCACCATTCAATGAACGAGAAAAGTTTTACGGTTTTAGTTTCGTTGCCGTTGTTGGTGAGGGTGAATTTATTGACCTCAGCGTGAGTGTGCAGGGGCACAAAAAGCAGCATATCGGCGGCGATGTTGTTTTTCTCGCCGTGTATGCGGGTGTAGTTCATGCCGTGACGACATTCGTATTTGTCGAGGGGTGTTTTGCACGGCTTCCATCCGGGGTTCCACACGGTGCCGTTGTCGTTGATGTAGAAGTAGCGGCCACCGGCATCCATAGGCACGCCGTTGTAGCGATATCGAGTGATGCGGCGAAATTTAGCGTCTTTAAAGAAGCTATATCCGCCGGCAGTGTTTGAAATTAGCGAAAAGAAATCTTCAGTGCCTAAATAGTTAATCCAAGGCCACGGGGTGCAGGGGTCGGTGATGACGTATTCGCGGTTTGCGTCGTCAAAATGTCCGAATTGTTTCATTAGTAGTATATTGGTTTATTATAGGGACGCGCACCGCGGTGCGCGTCCCATATTAGTTACAAAGGTACGTCTTTTTTATTTCAGTGACGGCATTTGGTCACGATTAATAACATAAGAACTGTTAAATACCGATTTAAGTGAAGCGGCAGTGTTGCCAAAACCGTCGGTGGTGTCAGAAGTTTTGTGTATGTCGTTGGTATACCAAATCATGAAGTATGACCAAGCAGCGCCTTCGGTGATGCACTTATCGGGGTTTTGCACAAGTCCGGTTTCACTGAGTGTGATGAGCTTTTTGCCACCGGTCATTTGTTGCAAAAGTTGATAGATTGCTATTTGCGAAGCATCGTTGTCAGCGTAGATGTCTGTGCCCACGATGTCAACATACTCGTTGCCGGGATATGC
>CAYSLD010000167.1:0-3389 GCA_964431795.1 uncultured Bacteroides sp. | reverse complement strand
CCAAAAAACTGCATTTTAGCGTAATAGAAGCATTTTTATCGCCAAAAAATTTGGTATTGTAAAGATTGTTTATACCTTTGTAATCAGAATATTAAATCGTTTAATTTGCAATTATGTTTAACGAAAAGGTAATTTTGCAAGTTTTGCACGAGCAAAAGGAAGAAATATTGAGTCACAAACCGAACAAATGGGTCACTCGCAAAGAGGAATCTCTTTTTGAATTTGGCAGCCCATTAGCTCAGATTGTGATTGGTGTGCGTCGGAGTGGCAAATCAACGCTTTGCCATAAGGTGCTAATCGGAAACAACATTTCGTATGGTTATGTGAACCTGGATGATGATAGGTTTGCTAAATTGCAAGTTGAAGACTTAAATACATTGCTCTCGTGTTTGTATCAAGTTTACGGCACAGAATTGTCATATCTATTTTTGGATGAAATCCAAAATGTTGATGGATGGCATTTGTTTGTAAATCGGCTACTGCGCATTGGCATGCATGTTTTTATAACAGGAAGTAATGCCAAACTGCTGAGTAGCGAGCTTGCTACTCACTTGACCGGCAGATATAACGAGATTCATCTATACCCATTTTCATTTTCTGAGTACTGCGATTACCATCATATTAACAAACTTGACTTAACCACAAAAGCAGATGCCGAGCGTAAGCGCGCTTTTATTGACTATATAAATCTGGGGGGATTCCCTGAAATGCAATATTTGCGCAATAAAAGAGGATATGTGCAAAGCTTGATGGAGGCTATACTCAAAAAGGATATTCAACAACGCTATCACATACGCCGCATTGATGCATTGCAGAAAATTGCAAACCACCTCATAAATAATGTGTGCCAGGAAGTTAACTACGACAAACTTTCTGACCTGCTGCATATTGCAGATAAGACAGTGAAAGTATATGTGGATTATTTGAAACAAGCTTTCTTGGTACAGTTGCTGCCAAAATATTCACACAAAAGCCAAGAACGCATACGCAATGCAAAGGGTTACATCGTTGACCCCGGATTGCAGAATTACCGCGAAAATGCACTTGCGCCTGAAAATTTGGGCTGGCGATTGGAAAATGTGGTGTACATCGAACTATTACGCCGCTGTGCCTATGACTTTTTAGACATTTACTTCTATCGCCCTTCGTCTAAACAAAAGGAGGTTGATTTTGTGGTCTGCAATCAAGATAAAGTCATCGAACTCATACAAGTGGCTTATGACATTGATGCTGAAAAAACATTCAAGCGCGAAACTTCAGCGCTTCTTCAAGCAGCTGATGCTTTAGCGTGTGATAAACTCACATTGATAACACTTTCGCCATCCAAAGAAATCATTTTAGGCGGCAAAACAATTCGCGTGATTTCAGCTATAGAATGGCTCTTGCAGGCTCGGTAGGTAGTTTTGGAGATTAGGCGATAAATCAGTAACTTTGTGGTATGATATCAAGATTTTTACCATATATTTTCATCATAAGTCCGGTTTGCGCAATGGCCGGCAATGTGGCCGACACAGACACAACCACCAATCTGCAAGAACTCGTTATCACTCACAAGCAAGAAAACACGCGCAAGTTGCGCTCAGTGGCAACAAACACTGACTGCTTGCTGTCGGGCGAATTGAAGCGTGCTGCTTGCTGCAGCCTCGGCGAGAGCTTCACCACAAATCCGTCTGTAGACGTGAACTATAGCGACGCCGCTACCGGTGCACGCCAGATTAAATTGCTTGGCCTGTCGGGGTCGTATGTGCAGATGCTCACCGAAAACATACCCAACTTTCGCGGTGCTGCCGCCCCCTACGGCTTGGGCTACATTGCCGGGCCGTGGATGAAGTCTATACAGATATCAAAAGGTGCCAGCTCGGTGAAAAACGGCTACGAGTCGCTCACCGGACAAATAAACATTGAGATGCTCAAACCGCAGAGCGACAAATACTTCATGGGCAATGCTTATGTTGACTATATGGGCAAAGCCGAAGTGAATGTTGCCGCCAATGCACATCTTTCAGACAAGACTTCAACCGCGCTGTTGGTGCACGGGCAAAATGACTTTAGAGAGCACGACGGCAACAGCGACGGATTTATCGACACACCTAAAATTCGCCAAATCACGGCGATGAACCGTTGGGCATACACAAGCGGCAACGGCTACATATTTCAAGCCGCCGCTAAATATTTATATGAGGATCGTCACAGCGGTCAAGACACTAAGCATGCCAACACGCACACCGACCATCCTTACAGCGTTGACATACGCACAAACCGCTGGGAACTGTTCACCAAAAATGCCCTTGTCATTGACGATGAGAGCGAATCGAACATTGCCCTCATACTCTCCGGCTCGCAGCACAACCAAAATGCCATGTACGGCAACAAGCTCTACGATGTTGACCAACAAAACCTCTACGCATCGCTGATGTTTGAGCGTGAATGGGGCGAAATGCACGCACTGTCAACCGGGCTAAGTTTCAACTTTGACCGCTTCAACCAATACTACCGACTCACCCACAACGTGAGCAGCGGCAAAGAGCACGCCAAAGAAAAAGAACATGTGAGCGGCGCCTATGCGCAATACACACTCAATGTTGACGAATCGCGCTGGGTGCTCATGACCGGCTTGCGCTACGACTACAGCTCGCTCTACGGCTCGATGGTCACTCCGCGCATGCACCTCAAATTCAACCCCAACGAGGCTATTTCGGCACACGCATCCGTGGGCCGCGGTTATCGCTCATCGCATCCGCTTGCCGAATTTAGCTATCTATTGGCATCATCGCGCAACATCATCATTGACAGCGACATAAAACAAGAATCAGGTTGGAATATGGGCGGCGGACTCACCGGCACCTTCAAAATTGGCAGCAAAAAAGTGAGCATCAGCGGCGAATACTATTTCACTCGCTTCAACAGCCAAACCGTTGCCGACCTTTACACCGATGCTCATGCAGCCTACATCCGCTCAGTCGACGGAAATTCACATTCACACGCTGCGCAAATCGAGACAACAGTCACACTCAGCAGCGAACTCAATTTCACCGCCGCCTATCGCTACACTGATGTGCGCGAAGACTATGGCTACGGCTCACGTCGCAAACCACTCACCTCGCGTTCAAAAGGATTGTTCACCATCAACTACACACCCATGATGGGACTTTGGGCATTCGATGCCACCGTTTCAGTCAACGGCTCGGGAGTCATGCCAACTGCCGACGCACAAAATCCGCTGTGGGATAGCACCTATCCAACATTTGCCCAACTTTCAGCCCAAGTAACTCGCACATTTCGACACGTTGACGTGTATGTTGGCGGCGAAAATCTCACATCATACAAGCAAAAACTCCCCATCATCGACGCAGCCAATCCGTGGGGCGAAAACTTTGACTCAACCATGA
>CAYSLD010000166.1:0-3418 GCA_964431795.1 uncultured Bacteroides sp. | reverse complement strand
CTAACCGACTGAGCTATTGAAGCGGATAAGCAACCCTCTCTCGGGTAATGCGGTGCAAAGTTACGTCAAATTTTTTAATTGTGCAACTATTTTTGCCGAAAAAGTTTTGTAAAGATTTAGTGACGGACCGGTGACAGTTGTTAAATATCACATTTTATGAAAGAAAATTGTCAGATTATTAGGAATTTAAGTTTTGAAATTGTATATTTGCAGCGAGGAAGGATTTTAATGTTAAAAATCCTTAGGTGTAAAAACGACAAGTCTTCTTATAAAGATATCAGCACAAACTCTGGGAATTGTAAAGCAATGGGACATTCATACATGCTAAGTCAACAAGCTTAGTTACACAGATGTAGAATGGGGCTGATATTCTTATTCATACCATTTATAAAAGGGAAACGCTATAAAGTTTAAAAGTTAGACGTAGTAGAGAGCCTTTTATACGTAAAAGTGAACTATACATTATGCTGCACCGGGGGGCTTAAGCCACCTACCGGGCTTTTAAAGATAAAAGGACATGCTAGGTAAGAAGAAAAGCACAGATTGCGGCCCGGAGAAATTCCGCCTGGGCGAGTATATCGGGCTGCGAGACGGCGATGGCAAAGTGCTGTTGTCGCCTGAGTTGTGCTTTTACGATGTCACTAAGCTCGCTGACGGTGTGTATGCCGCCTTGCTTGAGGATGGTGTGGTGCCGGTTGATGTGACCGGACGACGGCTTGCCCATGCTGTTTACGACAAAATACGTGCTGTTGATGGTGGATGTTATGTGGTGCGTCGTCGACGCATGTACAACTTGCTGCGTGCCGATTTTTCGGAGGTGTTGCGCACGTGGGTGCACAAGATTGGCGAGTTGCACAACGGATTTTTCATTATTGGCACCACCGAACGGCGTTCGGCCACCTCGGCCACGCGTCATCTCTATGGCCTTGCCCATGTTGATGGCACGGTGATATTTTCGCCTAACTTTGAGAAGTTGGTGTGGCGCGAGGGCAATTTCTTTTATGCCGAGAAAGACAATCATCCTTACATCATAAATGGCGATGGCAGCATTGTTGACCTCACGTTTGAGCAGCTGCCCGTGCGCATGGAGGTTGATAAGAAGGTGCTTGTCGAGAAGGCGCTCGACTGGATATTGTCGGGTATGCGCGTGTATTATCGCGACTCGGAGGCACCGATTGATGCTCGCAAGGTTTATAAGGTGGGCAGTGTGATACGTGCCGGATTTTTTGTTGATGTGAGCACGCGTCTGCAAAAGTTGCAAACGAAGTTGCGTTTCTTGGTCTACTCGGCCCATGCTGCGCCCTGGGAGGAGGTCAACGATCTTGTTGTTGACAATCCCAACATAGCGCATTGGGGCTTTTGCACGCTCCATGCCAACAGCTATTACATTGTGCTCGATGTGTATAAGAAGGGCGGAGTGACTCAGGTTGCGCTCTTGCATATACCGCCGGCAGTGGCAAAGAATGTGGGCGAGTCGGCACATAATATATTGAATATAGTGAAGCAGATGCCAACCGAAAAAGGCACGTTGGTTGAGGTGGCACGTATGTTGCTTGACCGCAATCTGCACGCTCAGCGCGCTTATGACCTCAATGATAAGTATCTGCTTGATTGCATGCGTCATCCCATCGGCTTGACCAAAAACTATGACCTTGTGCAGCTTGAACCGGCAATATTGTCGGGCGATGCTGCAGCCATGGGCCGATTGGTCACCGAGTTGGCTAAGGACGGCGATATCGGCAATTTCTATACAGAAGGCAATGTTGATAACTTTGTGTGGCATGGCTTGGAGGACAGTGTGTGCAATGGCTGTATATACACGCGTGCCATGGACGCTAGCCATAACGGTTGCGGACGTTTGACCGCCGAGTCGTTCCGCCGCAACTATATGCGCGGGCAGTGCGAATATAGCAAGCCCGATATTGATGTGTGGTCGCAAGCTGAGATTGATGCCAAATACCGCTGGTCGAAATATCAAGAGCGCATAGAGAAAACCTCGCATGTATATGCCAAAAACTTGGTGAATAAATTTGTGGCCGAACACCTTGGCGGAGACATTGACAAGTTGGTGGACTTTAACTTCAGTACGTTGACGTCCGACTCGGTATATATGAACGGCTCGCAGTCAATTTCGCAGTCGCCAATCATACGTGCGTTTATGTCGCTGATGTTTGACGGTGTGTGGGACGACCTCAATTACGAGTCGATAGAGCATCGTCATTTCATGTGCGATGCCTTGCACTCAACAGCACAACAGTTGGGCGCACCCGAGGGACGCACAACGTTCTCCGGCTTGCGCGCGCTCAATCCCACACCGCAGCAGTTGGCGTGGGCCTTTGAGCTATACGATGCCACTTGCACTATCGGCAACTTTTGGTTGTTGCCCAACCATGGCGACAAAGTTACGCTCTACAGTTTGCACCACGATGCGCACTATTGCGGTTTTGCCGATGACTTTGTGCGCGATATGCTCATGTCGCTGTGCAAGCGCAAAGATGTGCCTCAGACAATGGCGAAACTGTTGCAGGTGAACGGTGGCGAATTCAAGTCATATCGCGGTACGCGCGGCATGAATCGCTTGGCACACGGTCTTTTGCTGGAGGGCGTGGTGAACGTTACGCCTATGCCTATTGAGACGTGCAGCAATCCCGGCGAAAAGTTTTTTGCCACACTCGAAGACACGGCGCACTTCTACTCGTTGACCTTGCATTTGCGTGGACAGCGCATGGTTGAACGCCTGAAAGCGAAGCTCGGCCGCTAAAAAAAGTGAGGCCTTGAGTGTGCCATTTTTGCGCAAAATGTATTAATTTTGCACGTCGAAAAAATAACCTCTAAGTATGAATCAATCGTTGAAAGGGCACGGCGCGATGCTGTGCGCTAATGTTATGTGGGGGTTGATGTCGCCTATAGCAAAGTTTGTGATGATAGGCGGTTTGATCACCCCGTTGATAGTTACCAATCTGCGCATAGCCGGTGCTATGATATTGTTTTGGATTGCTTCGCTGTTTATGCCGCGTGAACACGTGCCGGTGGGCGATTTGTGCCGTTTGTTTGTGGCTTCGTTGCTGGCTATTGTGTTCAATCAAGGATGTTTTATTTTCGGTGTAGGACTCACCACGCCCGGCGATGCCTCAATAATCACAACCAGTATGCCGCTGTGGGCCATGATACTTTCGGCGATAATACTCAAAGACCGCATCACCGCGCGCAAGATAGCCGGAATTGTTGCCGGAGCGGCGGGAGCTATTTTGCTCATTATGGGCGGAAAGAGCCATGCCAATATCAGTGTGGCGCCTACAAATGCCATACTCGGCGACTTGCTTGTGCTCACCGCGCAGTTCAGCTATGCCCTCTACATAGTCATTTATAAGAACTTTGTGCGCAAATATTCAATGTTCACCATCATGAAGTGGATGTT
>CAYSLD010000165.1:0-3426 GCA_964431795.1 uncultured Bacteroides sp. | reverse complement strand
AAATAATTTTGTTAATTAGCGGAAAATGAGTAACTTTGTGGGCAATTTTTCCGCACCGGGCTTATAAATAAGCACAATCTCACCAATTAGAGGTCGTCGCCCGACGGGTTAACTTATTAGTTTTAAATACATTAAATGTACGCAATCGTAGAAATTCAAGGACAACAATTCAAGGCAGAAGCCGGTAAGTTCTTGTATGTTCACTATCTTGGCGAAGCAGTAAAAGAAGGCGACACAGTAGAATTTGACCGTGTACTCCTCGCTGACGCTGACGGTGACGTGAAAATCGGTGCTCCCACCGTAGAAGGAGCAAAAGTAGTATGTGAAGTAGCAACTTCACTCGTAAAAGGTGACAAAGTGATCGTTTTCAAGAAAAAACGTCGCAAAGGCTATCGTCGTAAAAACGGCCATCGCCAATATTTCACCAAAATCGTGATCAAAGAAGTAGTCGCTTAACCATTTAAAACCTCAACAAACATGGCACATAAGAAAGGTGTTGGTAGTTCTAAGAACGGCCGTGAGTCAGAAAGCAAGCGACTCGGCGTAAAAATCTTTGGCGGTCAATTCGCTAAAGCAGGTAACATTCTCAAACGTCAACGTGGCACAGTTCACCACCCCGGACAAAACGTGGGTATGGGTAAAGACCACACACTCTACGCTCTCGTAGATGGTACAGTGCTCTTCACCGAAGGTCGCAACGGACGTCGTTTCATCAACGTTACTCCCGTAGCCGAGGCTTAATAGTCACGGACATTACCACAAAAGTATAAAAAGCCGTTTGGTCAATGACCAAACGGCTTTTTCGTTATCAAAAGTTTGTTGACTATTTTTCAGCATGTTCGTGCACACCAAGCACGGCACGGCCTGAAGGTTCGTTTACGTTTTTAAATGAGGCATCCCAAGCGAGAGCTTCGGCTGTGCTACAAGCCACTGATGGCACAGAGGGCACGCAAGCGGCAGCGGTAGCTGAGGGGAAGTGCTCTTCAAAGATTGAGCGATAGTAATATTCCTCTTTATTGCGCGGCGGATTAACCGGGAAACGCTTAGCGGCATTTGCCATCATATCATCAGTCACAGCGTTTGAGGTGTACTCTTTGAGCGAGTCAATCCAGCTGTAGCCTACGCCGTCGCTAAATTGCTCTTTTTGGCGCCACGCAATGCTTTCGGGCAGCAAATCTTCACAAGCTTTGCGGAGAATCCATTTTTCGATACGTCCGTTGCGGGACATTTTAGCTTCAGGGTTTAGGCGCATGGCAACATCAAGAAATTCTTTATCGAGGAATGGCACGCGGCACTCCACACCCCAAGCCGACATAGCTTTGTTGGCACGCAGGCAATCATAGAGGTGCAATTTTGACAGTTTACGCACAGTCTCCTCGTGAAATGCTTGTGCAGAGGGCGCTTTATGGAAATATAGATATCCGCCGAAAATTTCGTCGGCACCTTCACCCGAAAGCACCATTTTAATACCTATTGACTTGATAACACGAGCGAGCAGATACATCGGAGTTGAAGCACGCACAGTTGTGATATCGTATGTTTCGAGATAGTAAATCACATCGCGAATAGCATCGAGGCCTTCCTGCACAGTGTAATTAATTTCGTGGTGCACACAGCCGATGTGCTCGGCAACCTTACGAGCGGCAATCAAGTCGGGAGCACCTTTCAAGCCAATTGCAAACGAGTGCAAGCGCGGCCAATATGCAGCTTGTTGGTCATCGCTCTCAATGCGGTGTTGAGCATATTTTGCAGCTATAGCCGAAATGATTGACGAATCGAGGCCACCTGACAGCAACACACCGTAAGGCACATCACTCATAAGGTGTGATTTCACCGACTTTTCAATAGCATCGCGCACATCTTTAGGGTCGGCGCCATTATCTTTAACAGCGTCAAACGATTGCCAGTCTCGGTTATACCATTTGTGCATAGATTTTGTTTTGCTGTCAAACACATATCCGGGGGCAAACGGCTCAATTGTGCTGCAAACGCCTTCGAGGGCTTTAAGCTCAGAGGCAAAATAGCGCTGACCAAGGTCGTCAATACCCATATACAGAGGTATTATGCCGATGTGGTCGCGTGCAACCATGTAAAAGTCGTTGCGCTCATCGTAGAGTGCAAAAGCAAACATACCGTCAAGGTCGTCGAGGAAGTCAGGGCCTTTATCAAGATAAAGAGCGAGAATTACTTCACAGTCGCTACCGGTTTGGAATTGGTATTTATCTTTATATTGTTCGCGTATATGACGGTGGTTGTAAATTTCACCGTTCACAGCGAGCACAACTTTATGGTCGGGCGAAAAAAGAGGCTGTTTGCCTGATTCAGGGTCGACAATAGATAAACGCTCGTGAGCCATGATAGCTTTTTCGCCACAATAGATACCCGACCAATCGGGCCCGCGGTGACGAATTTTACGAGACATTTTCAATATTTGAGGGCGAAGAATTGCCGCATCTTGCGACAAATCAAATGCAGTAACTATTCCGCACATAGATTTAAGTGAGTCTAAATGGTTTTACTTATATTTTGCTCACAAAATTAGTAAATAAATATCAATTTGCAAGTATTTTTGGCAAGAAATTTTACATCTGTCAAATTTTCATCAAACACACCAGAGGCAGAAAACACAAACAAATATGTTAAGTGATGGTTGATTTTTTATAAAAGTATTAAAATAAGCGAAATATTAGACTGAGCAACAAATGTTTGATTAATAATGACTATATTTGCACATTAAAATCAATTCAAAAAAAGCGAACAATCATGTCAATATCATTCAATTCTGTTGCTGTAGACAGTTTTAAGCACTTGATAGATGGTGCTAAGCGAATTGTGCTGACTTGTCACATGTCGCCCGACGGAGATGCGTTGGGCTCATCGTTGGCATTGGCACAGGTGCTGCGTGCAATGGGCAAAGATGTGCGTGTGATAACTCCTGACGAGCCCCCTCGAAATTTGCGAGTGTTGCCGGGAGCGCGCAAAGTGATGGCTTGGTCAAGCTTCGGAGCTGTGGCTGAGCGCAATGTGATGTTGGCTGATTTGATAATCTGCTTAGATTTTAATGCGCTTTACCGACTCAGCCGTTTGGAGCCGATAGTGCGAGCATCGAAGGCGCCCAAGGTGCTCATAGACCACCATAAAGAGCCTGAAGATTTTGCGAACGTGCTATTCTCATACTCAGGCATGTCATCAACCAGCGAGCTGCTCTATCTGCTACTTTGCGAGATGGGGCTTGAGCAATTGATAACCGTTGATGTTGCAACTTGCATACTTGGCGGCATCATCACCGACACCGGAGGTTTTCACTACAATTCAAATAGTGCAGACCTGTACATAGTTGTATCGGCATTGATGCAACGCGGCGTAGACAAAGATTGGTTGATGCGCTGTTTGATAGACACACAAACCGAGAGCGGCATGCGCCTC
>CAYSLD010000164.1:0-3476 GCA_964431795.1 uncultured Bacteroides sp. | reverse complement strand
GTTTCGGGTTGGAGCACTATCACGACCCGCGCAAAGGCAGCCAACGCAGCGACTTCCGCCGCGACTATGACCGTCTGGTGTTCTCGTCACCTTTCCGCCGTTTGCAAAACAAAACGCAGGTTTTTCCGCTGCCCGGCAGTGTGTTTGTGCACAACCGTCTCACTCACTCTATGGAGGTGTCGTGCGTGGGCAAGTCTATGGCTGACGAGATTGCCTCGGCTTTGCGCCGCAAGTATGCCGGCGAGGAGTTTGTAAACTCATTCTACCACCTCGGTGATATCGTCGCCGCAGCTTGTTTGGCTCACGATTTGGGCAACCCACCGTTCGGTCACTCGGGCGAAAAAGCTATCTCAACGTTTTTCAGCGAGGGCAAGGGCAATGCTTTGCAAGCGCAGCTCACTGTGCCCCAGTGGGCTGACCTCACTCACTTTGAAGGTAATGCCAACGCCCTGCGCGCGCTCACACACCAATTTCGCGGCCGCCGCCCCGGTGGATTTGCCATGACTTATAGCACCTTGGCTTCGATTGTGAAATATCCGCACTGCTCTTTGCTAGCCGGCAAAAAAGGTAAGTTCGGTTTCTTCGAGTCGGAGCGCCAAACGTTCATCAAAATTGCTGACGAACTTGGTTTGCTGCGTTTGCCTTCGCCCGATGGCACACTGTTGTATGCGCGCCATCCGCTTGTCTACATTGTTGAGGCGGCTGACGATATTTGCTATGAGGTGATGGACCTTGAGGACGCTCACAAACTCAAAATTCTCACAACAAAAGAGGTTATTGACACACTTTTGGCTTATTTCGACGATGAACGTCGCGCGCACGTGGAGGATGTGATGAACCATGTCGACGATCCCAACGAGAAAATCGGTTACTTGCGCTCGTGCGTGGTGGGCACTTTGGTGAGCCGCTGCGCCGAAACTTTCATTGCCAATGAGGAGCTGATTTTGCAAGGCCGATTTGAAGGCTCGCTCCTCAACCACATTAGCGACCTTGAGCGCAATGCCTACGAAAAGTCATGCGAACTGTCGTGGCACAAAATTTATTGCGCCCCCGACGTTGTTGACATTGAGTTGGCCGGTAATCGCATCATCACTTTTTTGCTCGAAAAGCTCACCGATGCGGTCATTCACCCCGAGTTGAACTATTCAAAGTTGCTGCTTTCGCGCGTGCCTCAGCAATACGATGTCACCGCTCCCGATATCTACAGCCGACTTCAGGCCGTTGTTGACCACGTTTCAGCTATGACCGATGTCTACGCGCTTGACCTATACCGCAAGCTCAACGGCATGAGTTTGCCCGCTGTATAATTTCACACGTCTACGATGAAAAAGGTATTCATATCACTTATACTCTCACTTTTTATAGTCTGCACTGCCGCAGCTAAAACATATACCGTTGATGAGGTGCCCAACGTGCAGCTCACTGACTCTACGCGTTTGGTCTCTAATCCGGATGGCATTATATCATCCGACACTGAGTCGCAAATTAACTCTTTGTTGCTCGACATACGCCGCAAAACATCGTGCGAAGTGGCTATGGTTGTAATTGGCGACATTCCCACCGATACGGATATTGACAACTTTGCCACCGATCTTTTCGGCAAGTGGGGTATCGGTAAAAAAGACAAAAGCAATGGCGTGCTCATTGTTGTGGCTAAAGATGCGCATCGCTATGTGATACGCACCGGATACGGCGCTGAGGGCGTGTTGCCCGACGTGGTGTGCGGGCGCATTGGCCGTCGCATACTCACTCCCGCCTTCCGCGAGGAGGACTATGACAGCGGTCTGCTCAAAGCCACGCAAAACATACACGAAATAATGACCGACCCCGAGGTGCGCGATGAACTTATGTCGCAGCTCTCAGGCGACGATGACGATTTCACTTTTGCCGACTTTTTGTCGCTTTACTTCTTTTTTGCACTGTGCATAACCTTCGCATTACTTATTTGTGTAGTTGCCGTGTGGCTTGAAAACCGCGACAAAGACCGTCACGATAAATATCGCAAACTTATCAAATATCAAGCTATCACCGGCATTGCTTCGATTTTCTGCTTGGCTCTGCCGCTGATACTTTATCTGCCGCTGCGCTATAAACTCAATCAGTGGCGCAACGGACACCATGCTTGCCCTAACTGTGGCGCTGCGATGCAAAAACTCGACGAGGTTACTGATAACAATTATCTCACTCCGGCTCAAGACTGTGAGGAGCAACTCAACTCCGTTGACTATGATGTGTGGCTGTGCGGCAATTGTGGCGAAACTGATATTTTCGCTTATGTGAACAGTGAAAGCCAATACACCGTTTGTCGCGCTTGTGGCGCACGAGCAGCTCGATTGGTGTGCGACCGCATTATTGTGCGCCCGACTACCGCGCACGAGGGATACGGCGAAAAAGAGTTCTTTTGCCAAAACTGCAAGCAATCTACCAAAAAGTCATATAAAATACCCAAAGAGCAAGCTGCTCCGCCGGTTATCATTCTGCCCGGTGGTGGCCGCAGTGGTGGTGGTGGCGGCTTTGGTGGCGGTAGCTTTGGCGGCGGTATGACCGGTGGCGGTGGCGCTTCCGGCTCATGGTGATATTGCTATTGCGCTATGCAGGCAGCCGGCGTGATTGTCACACGGTAGGGCGTGCCTTGCGCTGATGTGCGCACGGGTGTGTTCAAATGGTAATAGAATAGCGTATTCACATCCCACGATTTTAAATCAATCAATCGCGTAGACCTTGGCGGCAAGTTAAAGGCCTGTTCTGCTGTGCGTCTGTGCAGTGTGCGGCCTTGCATATCAATATATGTGATGTCAAGCCTTATCCACGTCACAGTCAGTGTGCTGTCACTGTTTGTGAGCAACATTGTTTCGTGGCGTGAGCGCAACGGCTTTTCATAGCCCGACACGTGTATCATTTTTGCTGCGCTGTCGCCGCTGATAGTGTCAGTTGCAACTGCTGTCTCGGCAACTGTCTCGGTCTCGGCAACTTTTAGTCCGCTCCGCGTGGAACGCTGCTTGGCAAATCCCGCGCAGCACACAGCCGCCATTATCGCAATCAATATCTTTCTCATAACTATAGTTAACCTATGGCTAGAAATTGTTTGCCAATTTCGTGCAATCCTTCGATTATGCGTTGCCTTTGAGCCGGTCTTGGCTCTTTAATTGACGATGCATAATGTGATAATTGTTTCTGATTAATGCCGGTCACTCTGCTGATTGCTGCCATTGTGGTAAAACGTTCAGCATCTCGTAAAATTGCAGATGTGTGAAGTGAGAAAACAATTTCGTAGTCTTTATTTCTTAGAAATTCCGGGATACTTTCTCCATCGTTTATCATGTCAGCTATTTGTTGTGATAGAGCTTCTTCAAAATCTCGTTTCACTCCATCCAACTGTTTGTTTGTTACAACTATGGCACCAAAACCGTCGAACCCCCATCCGCAGCAGAAGTTCTTGTCTGACCAATATATTTCAACATCAATTCTATTCATAT
>CAYSLD010000163.1:0-3618 GCA_964431795.1 uncultured Bacteroides sp. | reverse complement strand
GCTGACCGATGTAATAAGATATCTAATAGTCAGATATGCGGTGTCGACTCAGATAATAAACTCTCGGTGGTTATTCCCTTTTTGGATGAATATCATGAGGTGATTAATACGGTTAAGAGTATTCGTGACACGGCGGGTGACACCGTAGATATTATTGTTATTAATGACCATTCCTCTCCTGATTTCGATTATAAGGGACAATTGTTGCCGTATGGCGTGCGCTATTACGAAAATGAAATTCGTATAGGTGCAGCTTTGTCGAAAGAGCGCGGAGTGAATTTGTCACGCACTCCATATTTTATTATAATTGATGCCCATATGCGTTTTTTTACCGACAATTGGGCAGATATACTCACGAACGAGCTACGAGCTAACCCCAATAGACTGGTATGCTGTGAAACCGTGCCTATCCGCGTCACTGAAGATGATAAGGTTGAGGTGGACCGCACACATATGCCATGTCGTGGCGCTTATTTGACGTTTAGAGAAGATAATTTAATCCCGGGAATTAAATGGCTTGAAAACAGAGTGGAAAAGGTTCCGGGATTGCAGTCGGGACAAGCTTGTGCCGTATTGGGCGCTTGTTATGCGTCAAGTAAAGTGTATTGGCAACAGCTTTCCGGCATGATGGGGCTGCTGCATTTTGGTTGTGAGGAAGCCTGCATTAGCATAAAATCATGGCTGCTGGGTGGTGGATGTTATCATATTCCCGATATCGTCATTGGGCATATTTATAAGCCACAGGCACCGTATTTTATATCTAATTCCGCGTTTATGTATAATTACCTGGCTATTGCCGAGATGCTTTTCCCGACATCCGACAAATGCCTGGCTCATTCTGTGGCTCGTGCTTTTAATGCGCAACATTATGTGGCAGCACGAGCATTATTGAACGGTAACATATCATGCCTTGAAAAAGTGCATGATATGTTTGCCGATTTCATTAAAGATAGATTTGACTTTATTATTGATATAAATATTAATGCCTCTGCGATACAGCACTCTGTCATTACGAATGCATTTGGAAATATTAACGATGTTTTATCATCGGTTATCTCCTCTCCGGTGGAGGCTGTTTCATCTTGTGGCTTTCTCGATGGAGGCGCGAGCGGTAGGTTGTTGTTCCTGTTAAGTTATTTGTCTCTCAACCCGAAACGCGCAAATGCAGATGAGGTCAATTATAGCATGGCAATGTATGCATTTATGAAGTTGAAAATCGAAGAGCGCCACTTGCATTATGATTTCAATTCAGGTTTATCCGGAATAGGCTGGACGTTGCTATATATGCATGAACATCAACTGCTGGATGATGACTTGGATGAGCTGCTGGCTGTCATTGATGATACTTTGTCGGAATATTCACCACATCGCATTTCCGACACCTCTTTTAACTCCGGACTTGGAGGAATATATTGCTATGTCGTCAATCGTATTCATTTTTCCGGTCAGCAGCATAGACTTAACCCATCCTTTTTGGAAGAATTACATGACGTTGCATTGCATATTCTTGGAGATGAATCAACCGATTTGCGAACTTCAACGTATGCGTTGCAGTATGTGAAAACGCTTCAACATTTGCAAGATGCCGCTTACGCGACTATGCGCATGATTGATGTGGTATCGCCGTGCCGATTTTTCCCATCCGACAAGAACTTGTGGCAATTGAACTATCACAATGTGTTGGGTTATGCGCAAGAACTTCTATCATTGAAAAACCAATTCATTACATATGATGAAAAAGAGCAGATATAATAGCACTCACAAAATCAAGGGACAAACGGTGCTGTATAATGCCTACAGCGAAAGGCTCTGCGTTATGGACGATACGGTCGCCCGTCTTTATGAAACGCATGAACCCGACGAACTGCAGGGTATTCATCCATCGTTTTACGACTATTTGAAGGACAATGAGTTTATTGTGCCCACAGAGCTGGATGAGGTCAAGAAACTGATAGACTCGTGGAACCAAGTCGATACGGATGCCACACGGTTCAATTTATCGGTGAATCCGACGCTGAATTGCAATATGCATTGCTGGTATTGCTATGAAAATCATCGTGGAGATTTGGGTATGAAACCCGATGTGCTTCAAAAACTCAAAATGCTGATTGCGCGCAAGGTATCGGATGACAGGCTGAAATATTTCAGTATCGGTTTCTTTGGCGGTGAGCCTTTGCTTAATTTTGATAAAATCGGGCGAGACATTATTGACTTTGCATCGGCAGAATGTAGCAAGCATAATGTGAAGTTCTCGTTGAGTTTTGTCACTAATGGCTCATTACTCACCGATTCGATATTGGATTTTCTTGACAAGCTCCAATGTCGGGTGGTGTTCCAAATCACAATTGATGGCAATCGGGCTTGTCATAATCAAGTGCGCAAAATCAACGGTCAAAATGACTCTTATGATGTGATTCTTGAGAACTGCGCCAAAATAGCGGCAAAGCCAAATATGTCGTTAACTCTGCGATGCAATTTTACGGCACAAAACATTGCCTCATTCCTTGATGTTGCCTCTGATTTCAAGAGCGTTACGGATCGCCATAACTGCGATATGTCGGCAATAACGATAGACCTGCACCAAGTTTGGCAGGATGTAGGCAATCGGAATAATCAAACGTCAAAAGCCATTCTAGTTGAACAGGAGGATAATGTGCGCGCTGCGTTCGCGCGCTTCGGGTTCAATGTGAATGCTAAAAAGTCGATAAAGCGTTATCGTTGCTATGCTGATCAGATTAATCATGCATTGGTCAATTTCGACGGCAATATATTCAGATGCACTGCTCGCGATTTCACCGATGAAAGAGCTGAGGGCGTTATAACACCTGATGGCGAAATTGAGTGGAATGACAAATCAAAGCAGCGTGATGAAATTAAGTGGAAAAATCCCACCTGCGCCGACTGCCTGATATATCCCATATGTAGTGGCAATTGTTCTCAATCCAAACTGGAGTCATCTCTGACGTCGGGTTGCTACTTTGGCTATTCCGAGCAACAAAAACAGGATATTATCCGTGAACGTGTGGAATGGCTAATTGCAAAATCAAACGAATAAACTATCCCCCTCTAATAATCATTTAACTTATAAAACAAAAAAACGACATGAAACTCTCAACCCTTTTATCAGATGAGGTGAGAAGCACGTTTGTTCCTCTCTCAAAAGACGCTGAAGGACTGCTTCAAGGTGGATTCGGCTCTCTCACAATCTCCGCCGAGTTGACAGAAACAGTTTCCAACAACTGCTTGTGTGGCACCTCGGATAATTGTAGCTGCCCATCATACCAACAGACCAAACCTCGCAATAATTGCAGTTGTCCTTCAGACGAGTCGGCGTTTGCTCCGGCAACGAATGGCAATAATTGCACTTGTGCACATGGAAATCTGATTAATAATTGCAGCTGTAAGACTTCCACCACTGCAAAAAGCAACGGACTAATCTCTGTTATGTTCTAACCAATTGCGTTGACAGCGAATCATGCCACCTAAATCATTTAGAGGGGAAGGCATGATTCGCCGCTCGATGCAATTTAACCTATTCTATTCAAAATGAAAAAACTAATTTATATTCTCACATTTGTGCTGGTTGTGGTTGTGTCGATCACCTCTTTTGCTCGTGAT
>CAYSLD010000162.1:0-3735 GCA_964431795.1 uncultured Bacteroides sp. | reverse complement strand
CTTGCTCGGTGAGCGACCCCGATATGATGTATGTATACAGCAACCAATACTATATTGCTCGCAAAGCAGGCGAATGTGACATCATAGCAAGCGCAGGTGACGGTTCAGACGTTACCAAAAAACTTCATGTCACAGTGAAAGAGCGCGAGCGCGTGGTGCCCGAAGATAGCTACCAAGACGGTGTGTTCGTGCTCAACGAAGACTGGTATGGTCACGCTCCCGGCTCTATCAACTACTTCGACGCTGCCGGCAAACTCTATCCGTATGCTTACGAAACTAACAATCCCGGCTACGGTTTTGGTAACACATCACAATTTGCCACAATCTTTGGCGATCGTTTGTTCGTGACATCAAAACAATCGCTCATTGACAGCTCAACACAAAACGGCATATTAGGCGGTGGACGCCTTGTTATTGCCGATGCAAAAACTCTCAAATTCATCACCGAATTTGCTACAATCGGAAACGATGGTCGTGCTATTGTTGGTGTAAACGAAAACAAAGTTTATGTTGGTATGAGTAAAAACATCCGCGTGCTCAATATCGACAACGAAAACGATACATACACTCTTGGCAGCACAATCACCTCAGGCGAAATCACAGCAATGGAAGTTGCTGCAAACAGAGTTTTCGCACTCGATATTACTAACAACAAAGTGATTGTTATCAATGCCGAAACTGACGAAATTGTAACCACCATCGGCGAATCAATTAACAACATCGCTGAAAGTGCTGACGGCAACATCTGGATTGCTCAACTCAACAAACTCATCTGCTACAACCCCTCAACTCTTGAAATTGTAAAAGAACAAGATGTAACAAATACTCCGGTGATAAATAGAGGTGCCGGCTACCCTGACAACCTTTGCGCTTCTCCCAACGAAAATGTGCTTTTCTGGCGCGATAACAGCGGTAACATCTATCGCTGGGATCTCGACAAGGATGCTCCCGTGCTTTTGACACAACTCAGCAGCATCTACTCTGAGCTCAACTACGATGCGAAAAGCGACCAACTCATCATCGCTCTTGCCGGATATACCTTGCAAGGCAACAGCGTTGAGTTTATCAATGCCAAAACCGGTGACGTGAAAAGCTATGAAATGCCCGACTATTTCTGGTTCCCCTCTGTCGCCGTGCCTACTGACAAATATGCTGCCGAGTTCGAAAGCGATAAAATCGAATTTGGCACAAACGACATCAACACAACCAAGACCGTTGATTTGAAAGAAAGCATTAGCGATAAAGATAACTATGATGCAAATATTGCTATCTCATTGAACGGTGACAATGCTATTAGCAGCAAAGGTGCCGCAACTATTACCTTCGCTGACGGAGTGCTCACAATCACACCCCTTGCTAAAGGCTCTGAAACTGTAGCCCTCAAAGCTGTGTCTAACGGCCGTGTTACTGAAAAAGTCTTGACTGTTGTTGTTGGCGACATCTCAGCCGGTGTGAACGATGTGGCCGGCAGCGCAAGCAACATCTCGGTTAATGGCAGCGTATTCACCTTCACCGGTTTTGCCGGTAACACAGTGTTTGTCTACAGCACTAACGGTCAATTGCTGAAATCAGCACATATAGCTGACAATAGCTTTAGTGTTGACTTTGGTCTTGCTCCCGGCATTTACTTCGTTAAGGCGGATAACGGTTGCGTGAAAAAGACTATAATTAAATAATCATGTTAAACAATAAATCTTTAATTTTAGCATCATTCGTTATGGCAGCTAATGCTGCCATGGCGGGTGATGTTGATTATTCAAAAGGTGTCTTCATTGTCAATGAAGACTGGTTCGGCCACAATAATTCTACATTGAACTATCTTAATCCGGACGACGAAAGCGGTGACTATTGGCACTACCGCGTGATTCAAGCTGAAAATCCCGGAGTGGAATTGGGTTGCACGGCACAGTTTGGCACAATCTTCGATGGCCGCATGTATATAATCTCAAAGCAAGAAATGGATGGCGGTGCCTCTATTGAGGGCGGTCGCATCACTATTGCCGATGCTGCCTCTTTGCGTGTGCTCCACCAATCTGCTACAATCGACCCCTCCGACGCTCAGAGTGACGGCCGTGCCTTTCTTGGCATCAATACGTCGAAAGGCTATGTCTCTACCTCAAACGGTGTGTGGATTTTAGACCTCGATACTTACGAAATTAAAGGACGTGTCACCGACCCTAATAACCTCACTGCCGACAATTATTGCACTGAAACCGGCATCATGCTTGCCGTTGGCAATAAGGTGTTTGCTGCCAATCAGAAAGCCGGAGTTTTGGTGATTGATTCTGCGAGTGACGAAATTGTTAATGTTATCTCAATGGATTTTGTGAGCGAAGGTGCCGGCATTGGCTCGATTGTGCAGTCGCTCGACGGTATGCTTTGGCTGAGCGTGGCTGCTGACAAAGCCGGCTCGGGTAGTGCTTTACCCTACATTGTGAAACTTGACCCCGCAACCCTCGAAACATCTATCGTTAATATTGCTGATGGCCTTTATGCTCCGTCAAATTCGTGGTATGCTTGGACTCCCGATGCTTTTTGTGCATCGTCGTGCACTAACACTCTTTATTGGAAAGGTGCTTCAAACCGTTGGTTTGATGGTGGCACAATCTATAAATATGACATTGACAATGATGAGCAAAGTGTATTTATTGACCTCGACGGCGAAGGTGCCGGCTGGAAAGTTTATGGCTGCTCTATGCGCATGCACCCGCAGACCGACGAAATGTATATGTCGCTCTACAAGTCAGTGTCATCTAATACTTATGTCACTCGCCGTTACAACAACCAAGGCGCACTGTTAAACGAATATGCTATGCAGTCGAACTATTGGTTTCCATCTGTGCCGTTCTTCCCGGTGTCAAGCGCTCAGGATGCTGTGACAGATGTTGTCAGCAACAACAGTGATATTGCCGATATTTACAATCTTTCAGGTGTGCTCGTAGCGCGCAGTGTTAGCCTCGCGCAATTGCCTGCTCTTGTGCCGGGCATATACATCGCTCGCACAGCCAACGCCACGCGCAAGCTCCTCATCAAATAATCCCTCCGGCAGGTTTAGTTTTGGGCGGGATCGGATGGCTGCGACTCGATGTTGGCGCGGTTGAGCGCGGTGACGTAGTACTTTCCGGGGCGAGTCACTTCATAGTGATTGTCGCTAGTGATTGCCACAATAGCCTCAGTGTTTTCAAAATTCGGATGCTTGTCTTTTGCCTCAAACCGATACACCACAAATCGCACTACATCAGTTGCTTTGCCGCTTTGTTTGGGCGCATTCCAATGCAGCACTTTATTGCTGATTTTCACTCCCGACACTTTTGCCGGCTTTTCAGCGCAGAGCCAAGGATATTCAGGCACCAAAGCTATGGTTCGCTGAAATTCGGTGCGCAGTGAGTCGGCAACATTTCCGAAATTTTTAGTCACAGAATAAGCCGGCCACCAACAGTTGCCTTGCACATTGTCATTAGTGCGCACTTGGCGCATTTTCTCGTGCAGTTGGCCGTCTTTCATGGTGCGCTCCACGTCTTGACCGATGTATAAGTGTCGGTTTGTTACGTTTTTACTCCACCAATCAACCAGCACAGTGTATGAGGCGGTTTTGTGATTAAGTCCCCAATAAACTTGTGGCAACAGATAGTCTATCCAGCCGTTTTTTGCCCATGGCAGCACATCGGCATATAGGTCATCATAGTTTTGCAAGCCTCCGGTGTCGCTGCCGCGAGGGTCGGTGCGTTTGTTGCG
>CAYSLD010000161.1:0-3773 GCA_964431795.1 uncultured Bacteroides sp. | reverse complement strand
AATTTTAAAAAAATTTTGTAAATAACGATTTAGTTTATAATTTTGCCGCGTCTTCCAATTACATAACACCGTTATCCTCAAGTTTACACATATGTCACTCATAAAACGTTCAGACATCAAAGACTATACGTATATAATCCTTGGCATGATGATATATGCCATAGGCTTCACAGTGTTCATCCTTCCCCACAAAATAGTCATCGGTGGCATGGCAGGTTTCAGCTCATTGGTTTTTTACGCCAGCGGAGAGCACATACCCGTAGCAGTGACAATGTATGGCGTCAACATTATGCTGTTGCTATGCAGCTACAAAATCATTGGCCACACATTCGTGATACGCACCATATTCGGTGCAACCTTGCTGTCGCTATTCATAGGCTGTGGAGAAGGCTATTTCACCTCACATCCACCGTTGATAACCGATGTGACAATGAGCGTTATAATGGGCTCCGTGCTTTGCGGTCTCGGCATCGGCACATACTATAGCCGCCATGGCACCGCCGGCGGCACCGACATCATTGCCGCCATAATGTCAAAGCTAAGTCGCATGAGCGTAGGCCGCGTGATGATGGTCGTAGACATGTCGATAGTAGCCTGCTCATTCTTCCTTCCATACGACGGCGATATGGAAGCCCGCATACAAGTGCGCACACAAATCATAATCTACGGCTGGTTGGCAATATACCTCTATTCATACATCACCGACAAATTCCTCGCCGCAGGTCGACAAACAATACAATTCATCATCCTCTCCGAAAAATGGCACGAAATTGCCGACCGTATCACGCGCGAAACAGGTCGCGGAGTCACAACCTGGCAAGCCACCGGCTTTTGGACCGGCAGCGACCGCACACTCATGCTCGTTTGGGCTCGCAAATACGACATGTTGGCAATATACCAAATCGTAAACGAAGTAGACAAAGACGCATACATCACCAACTCATACGTCAAAAGCGTCTACGGCAACGGCTTCGACGTCCTCAAAACCCACAAACCCACCCCAAAATAGTCTTCGCGTTAAAAAGAGTTAATTTTATTCGCCGATTGACATTTTAGTAGTAATTTTATGGTGTAAATAGTACGCATTTTTTTAACCGTGATATTAAGCCAATGAAACTCACCCTTAAAGTAAATTACTGCACAAAATGGGGAGAATCTCTTTTTGTATTTGGAAATATACCTCAACTCGGCTCCAATAATGTCAATGCTGCCCGACCAATGTGTTTCGAGAGTAAGGACTATTGGACTGTGACACTTGATTTGCCCGATGGTATTGAGTCGTTTGAATACTCATATTTTGTCAAGAACGACGACGGCTCGATCAAGCGCGAGTGGGGCACACCGCATAAATTTGTGCGTGGCAATGCTGTTGACGTAGCACTTTCTGTAGATTTTTGGCATGAGGTGCCTGCCGACCGTCCGCTCTTTTCATCAGCATTTGTTGACTGCATTAACCGACGTGAGCATCGCGACGTTGCTCCGGTGCCTCGTAGAGACTCTGTGACTTTGCGTGTTTTTGCACCGTCAATTACCGCAAATCAAACTTTGGCCGTTGTTGGCGACTCCGAGTTGCTGGGCAGTTGGAACCCTCAGTGGGCGGTTAAACTCAGCGATCACGACTTCCCCGAATGGTCGGTGACGGTTGACAGACAGGCTCTGCCTTTTGGCGCACAATTTAAGTTTGTGGTGCTCGATAAATCTACCGGCGAACTGATTGCGTGGGAAGCAGGCGACAATCGCAGCATGTTTATTGTGCCGCAACGCAATGAGTCGACCTGCATCTCAGGTTTGCATTTTGTCAATCCGTTGACACCGTGGCGCGGTGCCGGCGTTGCCATCCCAGTGTTCTCTTTGCGTAGTGAAAACGACTTTGGAGTGGGCGACTTCTACGACTTGAAACAAATGGTTGATTGGGCGGCGTTGACCGGACAGTCGTTTGTGCAAATTTTGCCCATAAACGACACCACAATGACGCACAAATGGACCGACTCCTATCCATATAATGCGAACTCTATTTTTGCGCTGCATCCCATGTATTTGCGTCTCAGCGAGCTTGGCACGCTGCGCAGTAAGGCCCGCCGTAAGCATTACGATGACCTCGCCGAAAAACTCAATCTGCTCAGAGATGTAGATTATGAGCTCGTGACGCAAGCAAAAATTGAATACTTCAAAGAAATATTTGCTCAAAACGGCACAGAGACATTGGCAACCGATGGCTTCCGCAAATTCTTTGTTCGCAATGAATATTGGCTGAAACCGTATGCAGCTTATTGCGTGTTGCGCGACAAGTTTGGCACTCCCGACTTCACCAAATGGGGAGACTATGCTGTCTACGCCAAAGATAAAGTAGATAAATTTATCGCTGCAAATCAACATGACGCAAATTTAGTGTACTATTTGCAATATCATCTCGACAAACAATTGCGACATGTGCGCGATTACGCACACTCAAAAGGCGTGGCAATAAAAGGCGACATCCCAATCGGCATTTCGCGCACCAGCGTCGACGCTTGGACCGATGCACGACTATTCTATATGGATTGTCAAGCCGGTGCTCCTCCCGACGATTTTGCCGTGTTGGGCCAAAACTGGGGCTTCCCGACATATAATTGGAACGAAATGAGCAAAGATGGATATGCTTGGTGGAAGTCTCGTTTCTGCAAAATGAGCGAGTATTTCGATGCATATCGCATAGACCATGTGCTGGGGTTTTTCCGCATTTGGCAAATACCTAACGATGCTGTGCACGGGTTGTTGGGCTATTTCAACCCGGCTCTGCCTTTCACGGCTGAAGAACTGCTTTACAATTATGGCTTCACCATAAACCGCGACTTCCACACCTCGCCGTATATTGATGATGCAATCGTCAACGAGTTGTTTGGCGACATGGCAGCAGAGGTGAAGAAAAAATACCTCCAACCGATAGCTGACGGCCGCTATAAGATGAAAACGAAATTTGCCACACAACGCAAAATCGTAAACTACTTTGCCTCATTAAAGGCCGGTGACAAAAACAACACTTTGCGCGACAATTTGCTCTTGCTGTTAGACGAAGTGCTCTTCGTTGAAGACCGGGAGCATCCAGGCACATATCATCCGCGCATTTCGGCTCAGTTGTCGCATGTCTATAAGACGTTGAACGATGATGAACGCTGCCGCTTCGACCGCTTGTATAATGATTTCTACTACAATCGTCACAACGATTTCTGGCAGCACAAGGCAATGCAGAAGTTGCCGCCGCTCACCGATGCAACAAATATGCTCGTTTGTGCCGAAGACCTTGGCATGATACCCGCCTGTGTGCCCACAGTGATGAGCAATCTCAAAATCATTTCTCTTGAGATACAGCGAATGCCCAAAGCTTGCAATGTGGAGTTTGGCGACACTACGAGCTATCCATATCTATCGGTGTGCACATCATCAACACACGATATGTGCGGCATCCGTCAGTGGTGGGAGGATAATCCTGATGCAATGCAACGCTACTACAACTTTGTGCTGCATAGATGGGGAGAAGCTCCGCAATATTGCGACCCGTCGGTGTGCAATGATATTATAAAACTGCATTTCGATGCTCCGTCAATGCTTTGCATATTGCCGTTGCAAGATTATCTCTCGATTGACGGTAACTTGCGTCGCGACAATCCGCGCGAAGAACAAATCAACGTGCCCTCAAATCCGCTCAACTATTGGCACTATCGCATGCATTTGACGCTTGAGCAGTTGCTTAACGCTTTCCGCTATAATAATCATTTGCACGAAATGATAACTAA
>CAYSLD010000160.1:0-3780 GCA_964431795.1 uncultured Bacteroides sp. | reverse complement strand
ACGCATAAATAATCACCTTGAGTAGCATCTTGGGATTATACGGACTTCGACCACGATCTTTGTATAACTTTTGGAAATTTTCCAGGTTCAACTCCTCTACTACTGCATTGATGATGCGAACAGGATCATTTTCTGCAATATCTACATCAATACGTTGCGGAAAAAGAACCATTTGGTTGGTAATGTAAGATCTAAAGTGTACCTTTGCCATATGTAATAAATTGAATGTCATAAAGTTACTAAAAATTTATGACAAAACAAAGCCCCGGCTTGAGAAAGTCGAGGCTTTTATATATGTTTTACAGCATATTACGCAAAAAGAGGCTGCGCCAATTTTGACACAGCCTCTTTTATTGTTTGTATATGTATCTGCGAATGATTAGAGGCGGCGAGCACCGTCAGAAATCACAACATCGTAGATTTTGGGTTCGTGGCCATATTTGGCATTGAACTGAGCTTTTGCTGTAGCGATGAAGTTGTCGTAGAGTTCGTCTTTAACAAGGTTGATGGTGCAACCGCCAAAGCCGCCACCCATGATGCGAGAACCGGTGACGCCACATTCTTTAGCAACTTCGTTGAGGAAATCAAGTTCTACGCAGCTAACTTCATAGTCGTGAGAGAGGCCTGCATGAGTTTCATACATTTTTTGACCAACAGTCTCGTAGTCGCCACGTTCAAGAGCTTCGCACACATCAAATACGCGTTGTTGCTCTTCGATAACAAATTTTGCGCGGAAATAGTCTTCGCCTGTGATTTGACCTTTAACAGCCCAAAGTTGCTCCATAGAAGCATCGCGGAGGCTGGGACGACCCATTGCTTTAGCAACGCGTTCGCATGACTCGCGACGTTTGTTGTAGGGTGAGTCAACAAGTTCATGCTTAACAACAGAGTCAACAAGCACCAATTTGTAACCTTGGGGGTTGAAGGGGAAATATTGATATTCGAGTGAACGGCAGTCAAGACGCATGAGGCTACCGGCTTTACCGCAAACAGAAGCGAATTGGTCCATAATGCCGCAATTCACACCGCAATAATTGTGCTCGGTAGATTGGCCGATGAGTGCAAGCTCAAATTTCTCGATTTTGTTGTCGTTGAATTGGTCATTGAGAGCGTAAGCGAAGCAGCTCTCGAGAGCAGCAGATGAAGAGAGACCGGCTCCGAGGGGAACGTTACCGGCAAACACAGCATCAAAGCCTTTAACCACACCACCACGTTTGATGACTTCGCGGCAAACGCCAAACACGTAGCGAGCCCATGATTGAGTGGGAGCATCTTCTTCGTTAAGACCAAACTCAGTGTAGTCGTCAAGGTCAAGAGATTTCACGCGCACTTTGTCAGTGCCGTTGGGCGATACGCATGCCATGATAACTTTGTCGATAGCACCGGGAAATACGAAACCTTCGTTGTAGTCGGTGTGTTCACCGATGAGGTTAATACGACCTGCCGATGCATAGAATGTGCCTTCATGGCCAAATCGGCTTACGAATTCTTTATTGATAAGTTCTTTCATATCAAACAAATAGAATTAAGGGGATAATATTTGGTTAGTTGTTATTACTTTCGTGTCGTAAAGTTACAATAAAATTTTAATAAATAGCGCCCCACCCTTCCAATTTAATAATTATTACACTTTTCACGAAAAAAATTTTGGGAGCGTGTAACAAATCACATATCTTTGCGTCATATAAGCAAACAAGTTAATAAAACGTGAATCGCCAACAGTTCGAAATATTTGCAGCATCAGTCAACGAGCCTATTAAAGCTCGTGCGCTTAAAGTCACCGCCGACCCCGAGGTTGCCGCTGACCTGGCTCAAGACACATTGCTAAAATTATGGACTCTGCGCGACCAACTCGACAACTACCAATCACCGCAAGCTCTGGCTATGGTGATTGTGAACAATCTGGCAATCTCTCACCTGAGGCAGAAACAACGGCGCAACAACACAGATATCGAAACCATCGGCGACAATATCATCGACTCGTCAGACGACCAAGCCGAAATTGAAAGCACCGTCAACTATCTGCTCAGCCAATTGCCCGAATCGCAACAGCAAATTTTGCGTATGCGACACATTGACGGCCTCGAACTTGACGAAATGGCCAAAATACTCCACACCACAAATGGCGCCATCCGCACCGCACTCAGCCGCGCACGCCGCGCTGCAGCATCTCTCTTCAATGTCTCACCACTATAAAACGGAATAAATGATAAAACTATTCAAACATAAAGCCTCAACCGTAAGTCACGCAGAGGCCCGAACACTAATAGCTCGGTTTTTCGATGGCGACACATCGCTGGCCGACGAACAAAAGCTATACGAATATTTCGCAGCCGGGCACACACACTCCGACTTGCAAAAATACGGGCCCATGTTTGGCTGGTATGCCAACAACCTGCAAACGGTGCAAAAAAGCCGCTCACATCATTGGGTGCGCTGGGCTGCCGCTGCTGCCATCGTAGGCGTGATTGGCACAGTAGCTATTAAACTTGTGAACCGACCACAACAAGACGACAACTCTCTCGCAGAAATGTATGCCGGCAGCTACATCATACGCAACGGACAGAAAATCACCGACATAAACAAAATACTCCCGGAAGTTCTCGCCGCACAGAAAATGGCAGATGAAATACTCGCTGAAAATCAAAAGATTACCGACTACACCATTGACGATGAGAAGCTGATATACGAATCGCTCTCCGACATCAGCGACCCAAATCTGCGCCGACAAATTACGAACGAAATTAAAAGTTAACACAAAAATCATACAATTATGAAACAATCAATATTACGCATATTCCTGGCTCTCATTCTCGCTGTGATATGCACAAACGTAAGCTCTGCACAGACAGCTATCGAGCGCGTGGTAAAACAACTGGAACAAGACGAGTCAACAACAATGACATACACCGAGCAACGCGACCCAAGCACAAAAAAAGTTGTAAGCTCAAATCGTGTGTACGTACTAAAAGATAAAAAGTTGATGAAAACGCTCAAAGAAGCATTCGAAAAAGAGCGCGAAAACACAGTGAACGCAACCTACACCTCAAACAACATCGTGTTCACATTTCCCGACGGCTCAAGATATTGTTTGAACGGACTACGCTCGTCGACATACACCCTGGTGATAAACATTGGCGGCTCTACCTCAAAAAGTAGCGACAGTAAATCGCGCAACAACCGGAGGAAAAACAAATCATCATCGTCGTCAGTCACTGTGGGCAGCGCCGGCCAAGAAGTAACAATCCTCGACAACTACGGCTGCGCAAACACCATCGCCATCAACTAAAATCACAACTACTACAACCTAACGATTCACATAACCATGCTCTGTTTTATATTTTTTGCCGCAATATTCCTTTACCTCACTTTGTTATACTTTTTCTCAGTAAGATCAAGCGATAGCGACACCGAACAGGTGACCTACGTCTACGACACTGATGATGATGACGAAGAAGAGGAATTTGACGAGGAAGACGAATACGACGAATTTACCGACGATGAAGACGATCCCGACTACGACATATACCAAGAAGGTTCGCAACCCGAAACCGATTATTGGTATTACTACAACACCGACGAGCAAGAATAATCACAAAAAACGCATCGACACATTCATCTGACACGCAACATGTTAATAACAAAATGCAAGCAAACCGCATAAAAAATCGGCCAAAACACTTGCACAATATCAAAAAAAGTCATAACTTTGCACTCGCAAGCGGGCAAAAATTGCTCACTTCAAAAACAAGCCGAAAGGCCTCGGTCCTATAGCTCAGT
>CAYSLD010000159.1:0-3874 GCA_964431795.1 uncultured Bacteroides sp. | reverse complement strand
AGACAAATATCTTTAGAAGTTACAATGCCGAATGGCTAAGTCCTTAACCCGCTGCCGAAGCGTGTTAGGGCTTTTTTTTTGCAAAAATGCAAAGTTAAACAATCAAAAATATTTTGAGCTATAAATCAGAGGAGAAGTATTCCGTTTTTGACCAAAAATAGTTCCAAATCGACACATTTTAATAATGTAACAAATTTGTATAAATCGCGAAAAATGAGTAACTTTGCACACGAATTTTGAAGATATATAAAAAGTTTCCAATAAGGCAAGAAAAACGAAATGCTCAATACTCTCCGCAAAAATTCAATAGAACATAATAACATTATAATGGATATGAATAAAAAGATGTTTAAAATTAGTGCTGTAGCGCTAACAGCACTCGCTATGTCTGCCACCTCATGCTCGAACGAGCAACAAGGCGCAGCCCAGCAAGAGGCTCCGGCAATCGAAGTACTAACCGTAGAGCCCTCGAACAGCGAACTTAGCAACAGTTTTCCGGCAATCATCAAAGGTAAGACCGACATCGACATCCGTCCGCAAGTGTCAGGTTTCATCACCAAAGTGCACGTTGACGAAGGTCAGCACGTGGTGAAAGGTCAAGTGCTCTTCACCATCGACCAAGTGCAATTTCAGGCAGCTGTTGACCAAGCTCGCGCAGCCGTAAACTCAGCGCAAGCAGCCGTAAACACCGCTCAAAGCAATGAGCGCAACCAACGCATGCTCTTCGACAAGGGCATCATCAGCCAAACACAATGGCAAAACGCAGCCGACCAATTGGCACAAGCCAAAGCAGGTTTAACCCAAGCCCAAGCAGGCTTGACCAACGCACAAAAGAACATGTCGTACACTTTGGTAAAAGCTCCGTGCGACGGTGTAGTTGGTAGCATCCCCAACCGTGAAGGTTCACTCGCATCGCCCTCGTCAGTACAACCGCTGACCACAGTGAGCGATATCAGCCAAGTATATGCATACTTCTCACTCAACGAGAAAGACCTCCTCTCACTCACCAACCAAGGCGAAAAGACACTCGACGCAGCCCTTGCAGAGATGCCCGCAGTGCAACTTCGACTTGCAAACGGCGAGATTTATCCGTCAACCGGTAAAATTGCAACCGTGAGCGGTGTTATCGACAACACCACCGGTGCAGCATCAGTACGTGCCCTCTTCGACAACACAAACGGCATGTTGCGCAGCGGTTCAACCGGTAACATCATCATCCCCAACGTGAGCAACGATGTTATCATCATTCCTCAAAAGGCAACTACCGACCTTCAAGAGAAGAAATTTGTGTATGTTGTTAACGACAGCAACCTCACAGTGATGACTCCTATTGAAATTCTTGACATCAACGACGGAACAAACTACGTTGTAACCGGTGGTCTGAAAGCCGGCGACAAGGTTGTGGTAGAAGGCGTAGGCACAACAGTTAAAGACCACATGGTCATCAAACCGGTGAGTGCACAAGAAAAAGCAGCAATGCAAAAAGAACAAGCAGCTGCAGCAGCACAAGCACAAGGTAAATAACTTTGAATATTACAAAAACATACTAACTTTCATAGCAACATGAAATTAGATAGATTTATTAATCGACCTGTGCTCTCAACGGTGATTTCAATTTTCATCGTGTTGTTGGGTATCATTGGTCTAGTATCATTGCCGGTCACGCAGTTTCCTGACATTGCGCCTCCAACAATTCAGGTAACAACAACCTATACCGGTGCAAATGCGCAGTCAGTGCTCAACTCAGTGATTGCGCCCCTCGAAGAGTCGATCAACGGTGCAGAGGGTATGACATATATGGAATCAACTGCAACCAACACCGGTTCGGCCACCATCAACGTTTACTTCAAACAGGGTTTTGACCCTGACATGGCAGCCGTTGACGTGCAAAACCGTGTTGCAAAAGCATCAAACCTACTTCCGTCAGAGGTAACACAAGTGGGTGTGTTGACACAAAAACGTCAAACATCTATGTTGTTGGGTATCTCGCTATATTGCGAGGACAACACCTACGACAATAAGTTCCTCGATAACTACATGAAGATTAACATCATCCCCGAATTGCAACGTGTGAACGGTGTGGGTGACGTAACTTCATTCGGTGCCGACTATTCAATGCGTATATGGCTCAAACCTGATGTGATGGCACAATACAACCTCATGCCCTCAGACATCAGTGCTGCTCTTGCCGAGCAAAACGTTGAGGCAGCTCCCGGCGCATTTGGTGAGCAAGGCAAGCAATCATTCCAATATACATTGAAGTATAAAGGACGTTTATCACAACCTGAAGAGTTTGAAAACATTGTGGTGCGCGCCGGATCGAACGGAGAGGTGCTTCGTCTTGGAGATGTAGCCGAGTGCGAACTTGGCCGCGTGACTTATGGTTTTGCCAACGGATTGAATGGTAATCCGGCCACAACAGCAATTATCTTCCAAACAGCAGGTTCAAACGCAACACAAATCATTAACGACTGTTTGGCAAAGGTTGAAAGCATGAGCGCCGACTTTCCGGCAGGCGTGAAATATGCAATTCCTCTTAACAATAACGACTTCCTTAACGCATCAATCCACGAGGTAATCAAAACCTTGATCGAGGCATTCATCCTCGTGTTCTTCGTGGTATATGTATTCTTGCAAGACTTCCGCTCAACCCTTATTCCGGCAATTGCAATTCCGGTAGCGTTGATTGGTACGTTCTTCTTCATGAACTTGATTGGATTCTCAATCAACCTTATCACCCTCTCAGCCCTTGTGCTCGCGATTGCGATTGTGGTCGATGACGCCATTGTGGTAGTTGAGGCGGTGCACGCCAAGCTCGATGCGGGCTATCACAGTGCACGCCGCGCCTCAATCGATGCAATGAGCGAAATCTCAGGAGCACTTATCTCAATCACCCTCGTAATGATGCTTGTGTTCATCCCCGTATCGTTCATCTCTGGTACTTCGGGTGTGTTCTATCAACAATTCGGTTTGACCATGGCAATCGCTATCGGTCTGTCAGCATTGAACGCGTTGACACTGTCACCGGCACTTTGCGCCGTATTCTTGAAAGCACATGAGGACAAACGTTCACTCAAAGAGCGTCTTGGAGAGGCCTACGGCGAGGCCGGCACAACGATGAAAAATCGTTACAGCCAATCGCTCAAACTCAACTTGCCGCCTATCGTGACAGGTATCTTCCTTGTTGCAACCATCACATTCATGGTGCTTGGTTGGTACACAGACGAGTCAATCATCAAAAACATCGTGGCATGGGCTTGCGCCGTAGTAACCATCATGGGTATCTTCAGCGAACGCTTCCACAAAGGTTTTGAAATTGGTTTTGGCCGCATTCTCAAAGTCTACAACAAGAGCACCACATTCTTCGTGCACCACAAAGTAACATCATTTGCTATCGTTGCAGCAGCCATGGCAGTCTTGGTATGGTTGATGTCAATCACACCGACCGCCCTCGTGCCCAATGAAGATACAGGTGTGATGTTCGTGATGGTGGATATGCCCCCGGGCACATCACAAGAGCGCACCGAAGCACTCGTTGACGCGCTCGATGCCGACATCCAAAAGATACCCGGAGTGAAATATTCACAAAAAATCTTGGGTTATAGCTTCCTTGCCGGTCAAGGTGCAACATACGGTACATTCATCGTGAAATTGCAAGCGTGGGAAGACCGCGATGCCAGCCAAAGCGTAGATGCAATCATCGGACAAGTTTACGGCTTGCAACAAAAATACAAAGACGGCCGCATTGTGGCATTCGCACCGCCCATGATTTCAGGTTACTCAACCACCAACGGTATTGAGTTGAAGATGCAAGATAAGACCGGTGGTGATATCAACACCTTCTTCGGCGTGGTGCAAGGTTTCTTGGCAGAAC
>CAYSLD010000158.1:0-3930 GCA_964431795.1 uncultured Bacteroides sp. | reverse complement strand
TTACATTCTACTGTTCAAGTCGTTCATTAGAGTTTTATCCGATGAATCCGAATGCCTTGATTATTCGTGGAAAGTCGTTAGAGCAACTGATTCAGAATTATCTTATGAAAAACAATAATATAATTGATGATTATTGTGCCTATCTTATTGGTCTAATGGAAGATACAAAGTGGAGACTGGATAAAACTTATATGACAGAAGAAACGAAAGAAATCAGAGAACGTAGAAAACAACAGGCGATTGAAGCTCAAAAATATATTCAAAAATAATTATTGCTGACATGAAAAAGAAACATCTAAGGTCTCTTCTTATTTTAACTTAGTTATACCTCATCGTAGGCTATTTATGTATAATATTGTATATTTCATACAATATTGCTGATAATTATTGAAGCGTTACTATTTTTCGCTATGTTAACTCTGGTAATTAGTGAAGTGATGTATGAGTTGTACCATTTGGAAGAGTGGAAGAAATCAGGACAAAAGAAAATTCTTAAAAAGATAGTTGATTTGTTTTCAGAACTACGAGTGCACCCAACTACTGGCACCGGGCAAGTTGAACAGCTTAAAGGAAATTTGTCAGGTTTTTGGAGCCGGAGAATAGACAAGGGGTCACGTATGGTTTACACTATTTTTATGAGTAAATTTTTGTTTCTCCTGAATATAGCACAAAAATGAGAAAATAGAAAAACGCTGTAGGCCGCATGAATAAACGACTTACAGCGTTATTTTGTCTAATATGGTGTCAAACTCGAGGGATAGTCAAAAATGTGTAATTTGCAGCATAATTGTCGGTTTTGGTGCTATTTCAGGTCGGCGAGGCGCTCGTACACTTCCAGACACATGCGTGTGTTGTGGTATGGGCATTTCCAAAATCCGGCTTTGTCGTCGTCGCGGTTTATCTCACCGTTCTTTCGGCTCCAGTGCCATTCGCCGTTTTCGTGGTCAACAATGTTGTTGTTGATATATTGCCACGATTGATATGCTTTTTCAAGCATTTCGGGCTTGTTGTGGAACACGGCAAGGTAAACCTGACCAATAACGTTTTCGGCTTGCACCCACCAATGTTTGTCGCGGTCGCAGCGGCCGTTGCCGTGCTTTTCGTAGATGAGCGAGCCGTCGTCGCAGCGGCCTTCGAGGGCAGCCATGGCTATTTGCTCAGTGGTGGCGAGGGCGCGCTCTCTGAGGTTGTTGTTGCCGAGCACTTGTGCAGTCTCGAGCAGCAGCCACGAGGCTTCGATGTCGTGGCCGTACGACACTTCGCGGTCTTGGCGGTTCCAGTTGTCGTCGAAAAACAGTCCCATGTGTCCGCGTTTGCCCGCGGCCACAATGCGGTCAAAAAATATTTTGAGCAGAGATGTTGTAGCTTCAACCAGCTTTTCGTTGCGCCACACGCGCAGCAAGTTTGTGTATGGCTCAATGATGTGCAGGTGAGTGTTCATTGTCTTTGACGAGTTGGCATCGCGGTCGCTGAGGCGCATGTCGGCAATAGGTTGCCAATCGCGAGTTTGCGCTTCGAAGTATCCGCCGTTCACTTTGTCGCGGCTGTGATTTTCTATGTCGTGAAACAGTCGGATGGCATATTCAAGGGCTTCGCTGTCGTTAGTTGCGCGGGCATACTCTGAGAGTCCGTAGATGGCAAAGCCGATGGCATAAAATTGTTTTTTGGTGTCGAGGGGTTTGCCGGTGGCGTCGATTGACCAATATACGCCGCCAAATTCGCGGTCGTAAAATTTGTGGATGATTTCGTTTTTGGCGCGAGTGGCAAAGTCAAGGTATTTTTTGTCGCCGAGCACGCGATAAGCAGCCGAGAAGCTCCAAAGTATGCGAGCGTTGAGCACGGCTCCGCGTGGGGCATTGCGGTCGAGTTGGTCGTTGCCGTCGCGGCGTCCGTAAAAGCCACCGTGAGGGTCAACCATCTTTTCGATCCAGTAGTTGAGGATATTGTTGCGAAGGTTATCAATGAGTTCTTCGCGAAATTCTTGTATCATTAATAAGTGAAAGTTATGAGAGCTATGGCAAAGACTGCCATAGCTCTCGTGAAGTTTGTGCGGTTTTAGAGTTGGCCTTTTGCGGCACGTTGTTCGTTGAGTTGTGCCACAATTTCGTTCACACGTTTAGTGGTGAGCGGGTAGAGCCATACGAAGATTGCGGTGACAACGGCAACGCCTGCGGGGATGATTGACATCATCATCCAAATGCAGCTGATAGCCGAATCGGGTTGAGCGGCAACAGTCTCACCGGCAGCGGGTGCGATGTATCCGGCAGCATCAAGCAACCACATCACAGCTGCACCACCAAGAGCGCCGCCGAATTTCTGTGCCATAGAGGCTGATGAGAATACCAAACCGGTTGAGGCGGTTTTGTATTTGAGTTCGGCGTAGTCGCTGACGTCGGCATACATTGACCATACCAGCGGCGACATGATGCCGGTGAAGATTGATATTACGACTTGCAAAAGCATCATCAACCAGAAGCCGGTGCCGTTGATGGGCACAAGCCAGAAGAGCACGTTGAGCGCTGCAAAGGCGATGGCCACCATGATGAAGCTGGTCTTTTTACCTATCTTTTTGGTGATGGGCACGGCGAGCACCACACCAAGCATATTGGCAATTTCGCCTACACCGAGGAAGAGACCTGAGTAGAACAGTATGTTGCCAAAGCTGCCAAAGTTGAGAAATGCGTTATCGCCGATGATGTCAGAGAAGAAGTAGGGGATGCCGGCATAGCGGAATGTGTTGGCGAGGTTGAAGCAGAGAGCGGCACCTACCAACAACCACCACGGGCCGTTGCGCAACAAGTCTTTAAAGTCGTTGCCAATAGAGGTTGTAGACACTGTTTTGAGGTGCTCGCGAGTCATTGCAAAGCAGAGGATGAAGAGCACCAAGCAACCGGCGGCAATAACAATCATGGCCATTTGCCAGCTTGTGGCGGGCGAGCAGCCGAGAGTTTCTTTGAACAGGTTACAGAGGGGTTCCCAAGCGAAGAGGGCAACGAATGAGCCGGCGTATGCAAATGTCATGCGGAATGCCGAGAACACGGTTTTTTCTTCGGGGTTGTCGCACATCACACCAAGCATAGCGCCGTAGGGCACGTTGATGCCGGTGTAGACGGTCATCATGAGGATGTAAGTGACGTACGCCCAGGTGAGCTTGCCGGCATAGGCGAGGTCAGGGGTAGTGAATAGCAGGATACCGCAGATTGAGAACGGTGCTGCCACCCACAGCAGGTAGGGACGATATTTGCCCCAGCGGGTTTTCGTTCGGTCGGCAATGATGCCCATCATGGGGTCGGAAACGGCATCCCAGATGCGGCATACGAGCATAAGCACGCCGGCGTCAACGAGGCTAAGGCCAAAGATGTTTGAATAGAAAAACGGCAGATAGCAGCTGAAAATCTTCCAAAACATCGACGATGACATATCGCCAAATCCATAGCCAATTTTTTCTTTTAAAGAAGCCATAGTGTTTTCGTTGGTTTATGTATAGGGTTTATTTGTTTAGAAATTTGAGGTTGCGGTCAATGAGGGCGTTGAGTGTTTTCACTGATTCGGCGGTGCGAAGGCCGTCCTCGGGGGTGTTCATGCAGTAGTCAACGAGTTGGTCAACTGTTGATGTTGCAACGTGCATGCGAGTGTCGGACGATGCGTAGTAGATGAACACTTTGCCGTCTTCGTCAACAATCCAGCCGTTGGTGAAGAGCACGTTCATCACGTCGCCGATGTATTCTTCGCCTTGGGGCACCATGAAATATCCGCCGGGCGATGCGATTTTGCGCCAAGGCTCGTCGAGTGCGGTCATGTACATGTAGAGCACATAGCGCAAACCTGAAGCGCAGCCGCGCACGCCGTGAGCGAGGTGCAACCAGCCTTTAGAGGTTTTGATGGGGTGGGGACCTTCGCCGTTTTTGCACTCTTTGATGGTGTGGTAGA
>CAYSLD010000157.1:0-3954 GCA_964431795.1 uncultured Bacteroides sp. | reverse complement strand
AACTCCTATCTAAAGTTTAGGAAACTTCTATTCTATCCGTTGAACTATCGGGGCCTGTGGCCGATGTTGGCACGCGTTTGCGGCTGTGCCCGGCGCTCTTTGCGTCTGCAAAGTTAGTGTTTATTTTCGAGACAGACAAACGTAGCGGAAGCGCACTCCGGTTTTTGCATCGGTGTGCCAAGGCGTGATTTCTGCGGCTCGCCACTCTTTGTGGTCGAGCGCGGGGAAGAAAGTGTCGGCTTGTTCGCCTGCGCGTGTGTCAATTTCTGTGAGGTTGAGGTCTGTGGCCAGGGGTAGGGCAAGGCGATAAATTTCGCCGCCGCCGATAATCATTATTTCTGAGGCGTCGTTGCAAGCGGCAATCGCCTCGTTGAGCGATGTGTAGATTTCGGCACCTTCAGCCGTGAAGTTTTTGTTGCGGCTGATGATGATGTTTCTACGTCCGGGCAGGGCACCTTTGGGCAGCGATTGAAATGTTTTGCGGCCCATGATGATGGGGTGTCCCATGGTGATTTGTTTAAAACGTTTGAGGTCGTCGCTAAGGTGGTACAGCATGTCGCCACCGCGTCCGATTGCGGCGTCGCTTGTCACAGCTGCAATAATTATAATCTTCATAGTCAACAGTGTTATACGCTTACTTTTCCGGCTATGTGTGGGTGCGGGTTGTAGTCGGTGAGTGTGAAGTCTTCGTACTTGAAGTCGAAAATTGATTTCACATTGGGGTTAAGAGTCATTTTGGGCAGCGCACGTGGTTCGCGTTGCAGTTGCGTGTGCACTTGCTCAAGGTGGTTTTTGTAGATGTGTGTATCGCCGAGGGTGTGTACAAATTCTCCGGCTTCGAGTCCGGTCACTTGCGCCATCATGAGCAGTAGCAGCGCGTATGAGGCAATGTTGAACGGCACGCCGAGGAATGTGTCGGCTGAGCGTTGATATAGTTGCAGACTGAGTTTGCCGTTTGCCACGTAAAATTGGAAGAATGCGTGGCATGGGGGCAAGTTCATGTTGTGAAGGTCGGCAACGTTCCATGCGCTCACAATGATGCGACGCGAGTCGGGATTGTTTTTTATGTCGTCAACGGCTTGTTGTATTTGGTCAATGAATTTGCCGTCGTATGTGGGCCATGAGCGCCATTGGTAGCCATATATGTGGCCTACGTCGCCGTTTTCGTCGGCCCATTCGTTCCAAATGCGCACACCGTTATCTTGCAGATATTTCACATTTGTGTCGCCTTTGAGAAACCAAAGCAGCTCATAAATGATTGACTTTAGGTGCAGCTTTTTTGTTGTTAGCAGAGGGAAACCGTCGGCCATGTTAAAACGCATTTGGTGACCGAAAACACTGATTGTTCCGGTGCCTGTGCGGTCGGTTTTTTCGACGCCTTCGGTGAGTATGCGGTTGAGCAAGTCAAGATATTGTTTCATCGTTTGATGTATTTTGTTGATTGGTAAGGTTAGATGTTGTTGATGTTGATTGTTCTACGTTCGCCAAGGTTGATGAGGTTGCTATGCGTTGCATCAGCGGCCATTGCAGACGGTGGCGGCCGCTGCGGTAGGTGATGGCATTGCATGGGCATACGCTCACACAGTTAAAGCACGACACGCAGCGCGAATTGTCAACTATCGACACTGTTTGCTTTATGCATTCGCCCTTGCACACGTCCTCGCATTTGCCGCAGTGCGTGCATAGGTCGGGGTTTATGTCAAAGTGCATCATCGACACGTGCGATATTGCGCCCAAGGCGGCTCCCACCGGGCAGATTGTGTTGCACAGCAGTCGGCCTTTGCGCCACGACATTGCTGCGACTACGGCAAAAGTCACTGCGGCGGTCAGCCATCCGGCAGCCGAGGCGCCGATAAACACTTTCACCAAGTGTTCGTAGCAATTGTAAGGGTCGATATATTCGGTTATGAAGCTCAACCCAAGGCTTGTGCCCTCAACAAACACGAGCAGTGCAATCACGCGCAAATAAGTTTTTGGCGCGCGAAAATGATAGGCTTTTTTGCCTGAGCATTTGAGCGAAAGCGCAGCGATAACGTCTTGCAACGTGCCCAGTGGGCAAACTGTTGAGCAATAGATGCGGCCGAAAAACAAGGTGGCGGCTGTCCAAAAGACTATCCACACTGCCGATAGCACAAGTATTGCTTGACCAATTTGTGCTTGCGCCAACCATGTTCCGGCTGTCTGCGTGATACCGCCAACATTGAGCACTGCCAAAGTGATCAGCAGTGTTGCAACTATTGAGATGACTATGCGGGCGTATCGCAGAAACTTGTACATGGCGACAAAGTTACAAAAAATATAGTTTTCTGTGCGCTATTTTTTGCGTGATTTTGAGATGGCATAGAGTAGCACAAAAATGTAGCCTACGCAGGGCACAATGAATGCTGTTGACATATCAGTCACGTCGCCTACATAGCCCATGAGCAGTGAGCCAACGGCTCCGCCTATCGGTGTCATCATCAAAAACGATGATGCTATTTTTGTTTGTGCACCAAGTCCGCTCACGCAGATTGCAAAGATTGTGGGGAACATGATAGCCTCGAAAGCGTAGCAAGCAAACAATCCGGCTTTTGACAACACTCCAACATTGGCTATAACCAAGGCCGAGCCCAGCACGGTCATCACTGCGCATATCACCAACACACGTCGGGCCGGAACTACTTTCATTATCATGCCGCCTATCACGCGGGCGAGCATAAACAGTCCAAGTCCGCAAAACGAGAGCACCATGGCGGCTTCGGTCAAGCTCATCCATCCGTCGTGTGTGGCATAGTTGATAAAGAAACTATTGATGGCTATCTCTGAAATTTCGTAAAAGAACAATGCTGCAACGCCAAACATGAAGTGGCGATTTCTCAGCAGCGCTACAATTGTTTTGCCCGGAGTGAGCACTTTTTCGCCCTCAGCCGGGGTGTCTACAATCTCAGGTAATTTAACGCGACAAAATATTGCGGCAATAACGAGCACTATCACACCCATTATGGTGTAGGGGAGCGCTACGCTGCCCTGGCCGTCAGCACCGAATATCACCGGAGCAACAAGCGCCGGAGCCACTATGCAGCCCAAGCCGTTGAGCGACTGCGCAAGGTTCAAGCGGCTGGCTCCGGTCTCGGCATCGCCAAGACGTGTGATGTACGGATTGGCTGCTGTTTCAAGAAACACCAAACCACAGCCCACCACAAACAGAGCAGCAAGAAAGGCGTTGAACGAATTTGTGGCCTCGCCGGGGATGAATAGCAGCGAGCCTATGCCGAACAACAGTAAGCCCAACACCACACCGCGGCGGTAGCCCCAGCGCGTGATGATAAGTCCGGCAGGTATTGCCATCAAAAAATATCCCAGGTATGTGGTTGCCTGCACGCGTGCTGAGTCGACCATCGTTATGTGCATCGACTCTTGAAAATGCTTGTTGAGCACATCAAGTATTGAGCGGGCAAAGCCCCACATGAAAAACAGTGATGTTACGAGAATGAATGGTAGTATATACTCGCGTTTCACCAACGGATGTTTATTATCTTTCATCGCAGTAATTTGTGAACTGATTTTGTGCAAAGTTACATAAAATCTTTAGCTTGGCAAAACAATAAAGGCGAGCCCCATGTTGAGGCTCGCCTTTATTATTTATGTGTGTAGCTGTTATGCTTTCTTAGCTGCTTTAGCTTTTGCACGTGAGTCTACAAGGTATGCAACCGGCGATGCAACAAAGATTGTTGCAAGTGTGCCGATGATAACACCGAGAATCATAGCGAACACGAAGCTGCGGATTGAATCGCCACCGAGGATGAAGATAACAACCAATACCAACAAGGTTGACAACGAGGTCATGATTGTACGACCAAGGGTTGAGTTGATTGACTTGTTGATGGTGGTGAAGAAGTCTTGTTTGGGATAGAGACCTACGTTTTCACGCACACGGTCAAATACAACCACAGTATCGTTGATTTGGTAACCGAT
>CAYSLD010000156.1:0-3969 GCA_964431795.1 uncultured Bacteroides sp. | reverse complement strand
CAGAGGCTGCACGGGGTGCAGCCTCTGTCGGTGTATTGAGTGATTATTGATTGCGTTTATTCTCGCGCTTTTTGAGCGTGAAATGCAGAAGCACTAAAATCAGTAGTGTTGCTGCGATAGTGCCAAAATACTGAAGCGCAGAGGTTTGACCAGAAGCATAAGCGGGCCAACCGATATATGCCATAACTGCGAGGTAAATGGCTAGAAGAATCGGAATGATAGTTGAGCGTTTTGGTTTGGCCATAACTATTTTAGTTTGCTTGAGCTATTTCTACAGGATGGTTGTAAGGCGACTCAGCGGGATGGAACAATCCACTGCGCATGTAACGGTAAAGTTTCAAGCAAGCCCAAGCATCGATAGCGGCATAAATTTGCTGCTGCTCGGTGAGCGTTTCGGCCTCCCAGTTTGTGAGGCGTTGACTTTTGCTGATGCGCTCGCCAAAAATTATAGCATAGATTTTTTGTAACGAAATGTCAGCAATATGGAAAGTGCGAGCATAATCTTGCAGGTCAAGGAAACCTGCCGGATTAATTTCACCGCGACGACGCAGAGAGTTAAAGTCATCGTGCACCGACAAGCCAACTTTGATGATGTCAGGATTTTCGAGCAAAGGACGTGCCAACTCAAAAATGCCGTCTTTGTTAAGTCGGAACAAGAAACAACGATCACCGTCAGAGAGTTGCAAGAGTGCCACTTTGTGCTGACGACCGCCACGCTGAAAAGTCGGTTTAGTTTCGGTGTCAAACCCAATGTGCGTGCATTTGTTGAGAGCGCGCAAAGCCATCTTGGCCTTGGCAGCGGTGTCTACCACGGTCACAGCCTCAATGCCTCCGGGATATTCCACAACAGGCATTGCAGCTAATTGTTCTTTTGTGATTGCTATACTCAACTCTGTTTCCATGCTGCAAAGTTACAAAAACTTTGCTATCTTTACAAATATGTTACAGTTAATTAAAATTTATACGTCACACCAAATAAACCGTGAATGCCTTGATTTTCAAATTCGGTGGTAATCAACCAGTGCTTGCTGAGCACGTTTTCAACTTTCACGAAAGCGCTGAAAGCGTCGGTGATGCGGTAGAGCGCGCCGATGTTGAGTGAGCTTGCATTGCCAAGGTCAAAGTTTTCAGCTGTCCAATAAGCGTAGGGCACAGACAGCAAAGTTGACGAGGCGGGCTCTACTTCAAATAGGTGGCGCGATGTGCGCAAATTCCAGTCTACAGTAACGTCGAGAGGTTTGATGGGGGTGAGAGTAAATCCGGCATTGATGTCCCATTTGGCATTGTCGCGCCATTTGTAGTAACCTTTGCCTTCGCCGCTCTCTGTGCCTTCAACTTGAGCGTGGATTTTAAATATGCTTTCGTATTGCCAAGCAAGTCGGGCACCATATCTGAAGCCTTTAACCTCGCTGGGGAGGAAAAATTCAGTGTCGCGATATGAAGCAGGCATAGCCCAATCAGAAGCTTTGCTATAACCTACCCACGCTTCACCTGAGAAGCCTGAAATATAGCCAATGTTCACACCAATTTTAGCATCGTAAGGCACTTTGCTGCGCTCGTAGCTATAAGCGCTCGACATGAACTGTGAGTCGTCGAAAAGTTCAGACAATTCGGTCAATTCCTTGCCACCGTCAACTTTACCATAGAATGATACTTGTGAAGTAGCGGCAAAAGCGACTTTCACGGCAGGGCTCACGTAAACACCGCCATTGCCGTTTCCGGTGTTGATGTCAACTTTCAAGCCAAGGTCGGCAGATACTGTGCCGTTAAAGAATGAATAGTGCGGAGTGAGCGAAGTGATGCCGAGTGTACGCTTGCCCAAATAGTTGAGATAAGTCACTGCCGGCAAGCCATAAGTGTCAATAGTGGGCATCATATAGCTCAATGCATTGAGGTTTTGGAAACGAGCGTCAAGATCGAGGCCTACGCTGCTATCGCCAAAACGTTTGTCTATGCCACCATTCACGCCGAAAATAAATTCGCTGACCGCTTTAGTGTCAAACAAATATCCGGGCACAATGGCATCAGAGGGCATTTCTTTGGTGAAGCCGAAATAGTTAGCCGAAGCTCCAACGTGCCAAGGCAAGCTGTGCGATTTAGCATTCCATCCGGCTGAGAAGTCAATTTTGTTTGTGTTTTGTTTGAAGTCTTCCGCAACATTCGGCTGTGTCACATAGTTGTGAGCAAAGCCAAAGTCGAGGCCAAGGGTGCCTTTGCGGAACTCTTGTTCGAAATCAACGCCTAAGTTTAGAGCATGGCGTGTGAGTTTATCTTTTTTGTAGCCTTCAACGCCGGGAGCTACCTCAACATCTTTCTTTGAATTGTAGCTATTGCCGTCATATTGCAACCAACCGCTGAGTTTCGTTTCGTCTGTATCAACAAAGCGATATCCGGCACTTGCGCCGAGGTTGAAACCGGGGAAATAGCCGATGCCGGCATATCCACGATAAGGCGATACGGCAAAAGTGTCGGCATAAGCGGCGGGCTCAAGCAACGGAAGTTTGCAATTAAGTTTGCCGGTGCCGGTGTATTCACTCAAGAGAAGTTTACGCTTTTCAACTTTCGGAGAAAGAATAGTTGGAGCGACCGTAGATGGGCGAGTTGCAGCGCGCACAGTGGGCTCAACATCACGCTCAATAACAACGTCTTTTTTGAGGTCTTGCGCCATAGCCACGGGAGCGGCAGAGGCGAAGGCTGCTATCAATGAAATATATATTTTATTATTCATAATGTTCCGTTTTATTTTTTAAGACGTTCATCAATCATAGAGAAAATATCGGCTTCGGTGCCGGGGTAGTTTTCGCGCAAGGCTTTGAGGTATTCGTCAGCCTCGTAGGTTTTACCTTGTTTGCGATAAACATCGCTGAGCACAATAAAACCGCGGCCCAACCAATAGGTGTGCGGAGTGCCGGAGTTGATAAACTTCTCAGCGACTTTTGCAGCCTCTGAGGTGTTGCCTTTGTCGAGGAGTGCTTGCGAGAGATATACAGCTGATTTGGCGCCGTAAAGGTCATCGGTGAGTGTAGCCAACGGAGTCCAAGTGGTGATTGCAGCAGAGGTGTTGCCTTTGAGTTGCTGAGCAATACCGCGAGAGAATTGAGCTTCAGTTTTGTCCTCCGAGCCGAGCGTTGACGAAGCGAGAACGGCGTCGGCAGCAGCGAGGAGGTCATCAGCTTTGCCAAGGTCGCGAGCCACGCGCATGATGCCCATACGAGCTTCATTGACATCGGCCGGAGTTGAAGCGCGACGTTCAAGTTCTTTCCACGACTTGAGAGCTTCTTCGCCCATGCCTTTACTGTATTCAACTTCGGCCTTGATAGCGTAAGCATCAACGGCAGCAGCATTGTCGGGCCAATTTTCAACTATGCGGCAAGCGTAGTTGTATGACTTGGTAGTGTCGTCAGCATTGTCGGCGGCCTCCATGAGATAAGCGTATGCTTGCACAGCGTATTTGCCGTTGGGATATTTTTTAACGTACTCCTCAAGGCGTTTTGTGGCATTGTTATCGAGATAGGCTTGCTCGCCGGCATTGAAGGCAAGTTTTTCAGCCTCGTTAGCGTCGATTTTTGGGGCGTTATCAATTTTGTTGATAAATGCGATGTGTTCGTCAAGCGTACCATCGGCAGCGGCCATGCGTTTGAGGGTTTCGGCAGCTTGAGCGGCCTCGTCGCTGGTGGGATAGTTTGATATAACTTCGCGATATGCTGAGATGGCATCCGAGCGGCGGCCGGCATCCTCGTAAGTGAGGGCAAGTTGCAGATAAGCTTGACGGCCTTGTGTGGTGTTCGGATAGCTTTTAATCAATCGTTTGTAAGTTGTGATTGCGGCGTTAGTGTTGCCGGTGCGCAATTGCGCCTCAGTCATTTCGAGCATAGCATCGGGCAAGAGCGATGATGTTGGGAATTCTTTTTCCAAAGTTTCAAGGCCTGAGAGTTTGCCCGAGAAGTTTCCGGCATAGCCTTGCATCAT
>CAYSLD010000155.1:0-4114 GCA_964431795.1 uncultured Bacteroides sp. | reverse complement strand
GGGAATAATGATTGATAGACTTATGAGTTCGAGGCGATTAAACTTTCGAGCGTTTCAACAAATTTGGTAGCTTTTGGCTCTAAGTTAACATAGTCACTTTCATCATAGTAAACGAAGTCATCGTAATCACCACTCTGTCTGCTCTCAAAGAGTAAAGATAGAGTCTTAGCTGTGTCGCGGTCTAATTTGCCTGTGGTCACAAAACCTATATTAAGCAGTGCTTTGACCTCGGAATAATTCTCAAAGTAAAGTCTGTTATGCAGCAATAGTGCTGATGAAATGTAATAACAAGCAAAATATAAGCGATTTATCGCTAATATGTACATGCCACCATTGGCGCAAAATCTTGCGTCTCTAATGGCATCGTGTGCTTTGTTTATGCGATGCTCTACTAACTTTTGTCGTGATAATTCATCAAGCATATACATGGTATTATGTGGCTGTACCATGCAAATTTAGCATATTTTTCTTGTAAAAGCAAATTTTTTACAGATGCTCTTTGAGGTATTTGCCGGTGTAGCTTTGGGGGCATTTGACGACCTCTTCGGGAGTGCCGGTGACTACGACATTGCCACCGTCGGCACCGCCTTCCGGACCTATGTCGATGATGTGGTCGGCGCATTTGATGACGTCCATGTTGTGCTCGATGATGACGAGTGTGTGGCCAAGCGAAATCAATCGGTTGAATGACTCCATCAATACGTTGATGTCGTGGAAGTGCAAGCCCGTTGTCGGTTCGTCAAAGATGAACATTGTCGGTTGCGGTTTGTCTTCGCTCAAGAAGTATGCAAGCTTAACACGCTGATTTTCACCACCTGAAAGTGTAGATGACGATTGCCCAAGCTTGATGTATCCCAAACCGACATCTTTCAGCGGCTGAAGACGGCGCACGATGCGTCGCTCTGTCGGCTGGTCGACTTCGCCGAAAAATTCGATGGCTTGGTTGACGGTCATGTTGAGTATGTCGTTGATGTTCTGATCGCGGTAGCGCACGTCGAGCACATCGCGCTTGAAGCGTTGGCCGTGACAAGCCTCGCAGGTCAGTGTGACATCGGCGAGAAATTGCATTTCGATAGTAATCTTGCCATCGCCTTTACACTCCTCGCAACGTCCGCCTTCGGTGTTGAATGAGAAGTACGCCGGACTAAATCCCATCTGCTTGGCACTCTGTTGAGAAGCGTATAATGCGCGTATCTCATCGTATGCTTTCAGATAAGTTGCCGGGTTAGAACGCGAAGACTTGCCAATCGGATTTTGGTCAACGAATACGATGTCATTGATGCGGTGGAGGTCGCCACGGATTTCGTCAAAGCGCCCCGGTGCGTCAGCCTCAATGTCAAGGCGGCGAGCAATGGCGTTATAGAGTATGTCGCGCACAAGTGTAGACTTGCCCGAACCGCTGACGCCGGTGACTACGGTCATCACGCCTAGCGGGAAGCGTACGTTGATGTGCTTGAGGTTGTTCTCGGCAGCACCTACGACTTCGATGTAGCTGTTCCACTTGCGGCGGCTCTTGGGTGTGGCAATCTTGAGTGTGCCGTTGAGATATTTTAATGTGTAAGACTTTGTCGCAGTATCTAATTGGTTGACGGGGCCTTGGTAAACGATTTCGCCACCAAGACGACCGGCATCCGGTCCGACATCGATGATGTTGTCGGCAGCGCGGATTATTTCCTCGTCATGCTCAACGACAACTACGGTGTTGCCCAATCGTTGCAACTTGCGCAATACGCTGATAAGTCGCTCGGTGTCGCGTGAGTGTAAGCCGATAGACGGCTCATCTAATATGTAAAGCGAACCTACAAGGCTGCTGCCTAGCGATGTCGCAAGGTTAATGCGTTGGCTTTCGCCGCCGGAGAGGGTATTGCTCAATCGGTCAAGCGTAAGATAGCCCAAGCCGACTTCATCGAGGAAGGTCAGGCGGTTGGTGATTTCGACCATCAGGCGAGATGCAATCTTGCTGTCTTGCTCATCTAGTTGCAAGCCCTTGAACCAGTTGAGCAAGTCGATGATTGGCATCTTCACCAAGTCGGGCATAGTCTTGTCGGCAATGCGCACATAACTTGCCTCGCGACGCAGACGTGATCCGCCGCAGTCGGGGCAGACGGTCTTGCCTCGGTAACGCGAAAGCAATACGCGATATTGTATCTTGTCGCGACGGTCTTCAACCCATTTGAAGAAGCCATCAATGCCTTGGAACTCGCCTTTGCCATGCCAGAGCGTACTGCGTTGCTCGTCTGTCAACTCTTCGTATGCGCGGTGGATGGGGAAATCGAGTGCCGGTGCCATTGCGATTAGGCGTCGCTTCCATTCGCCCAAAGTCGGGCCGCGCCAAGGAGCAACTGCGTCAGCGTACAGAGACAGCGATGGATTGGGAATGACCAAACGCTCGGAGATGCCGAGGATGTTGCCAAAGCCTTCGCAGCGTGGGCATGCTCCGTAAGGGTTGTTGAAGTTGAACATCAAGTCTGACGGCTCGGGGAAGGTCATGCCGTCTGCCTCAAAGCGTTTGGAGAAGTCATAACGCTTTACCGTCGTGCGGTCTTCCCAAACGAGCAGGGCACAACATTCGTTGCCTTCGAAGAATGCTGTCTCTGTTGAATCTGCCAGACGTGACACTTCGTCGCCTTGCTCGGCAACAGCCAAGCGGTCAATCAGCAAGTCGATGCCCGAAGTCTTCTTCATCAACTTCTTGTCATTGACAGCGTCTTCGATTTGGATGAATTCGTTGTTGACAACGATGCGCGAGAAGCCCTCTTTGACGTATATATCCAATTGGTCTTTGAGTGTGCGGCCCTCGGCGAGGTTGATAGGTGCAACGACAGCGATGCGAGTGCCGACAGGGTAGGAGGCGGCTGTGGCGAGGATGTCCTCAACGCCATGCTTCTTGACCAACTCCCCGGAGATAGGCGAGAAGGTCTTGCCGATACGTCCGAACAGCATGCGCAGGTAGTCATAAATTTCTGTCGAAGTGCCAACTGTAGAGCGCGGATTGCGCGTATTTACCTTTTGCTCGATGGCAATAGCCGGTGGCAAACCGCGGATGAAGTCACATTCGGGTTTGACCATCTTGCCCATAAATTGGCGAGCGTAGGCCGAAAGGCTCTCGACATAGCGGCGTCGACCTTCGGCGTATAGTGTATCAAAGGCTAGTGAAGACTTTCCGGAGCCGGAAAGTCCGGTGATGACAGTGAATTGGTTGCGAGGAATAACAACGCTGATATTCTTGAGGTTATTGACCCTCGCACCCTTGACAATTATATTAGTTTCGGACATAATACCAATTGGATAATTAAACTACAAAATTAGCGAAAAATTTTGCGTTTACTCATTATGTCATTAGAAAACTATATTAATTTTTGCAATAAATAATATTTGTAGAGTCTAATATGAAATGTGATAAATATCAAGGAATAAGCAAAACAATGTATAGTCTTTTTTTTAATTACAACTGATAGTTGTAATTTTATCGAATAATTATTATCTTTGCATTGCGATAATTTGAAGATAATATGAAATTTGATAAGATACTTGAAAATAATACCCTTTGGGCTGTTAGATATGATGGCCAAGAAGACAATGCACTACAACAAATATTTAGCCAATGGAATGACCCGGAATGGCTTGTAGAGTTCTTTTTGAAAAATATGTCAGATTTGGAGTCATATTTCAAGATTACAGACATTAATCAAGCAATTTATGATACAATTGATGATAGTATGCGTATGCAGTGTCTGATACTGGATATTTCACCTAATGCAGACTTAGATCGTATATTTCGTCCTTTGCAAAATAGTCGAACATCTGAAATGCTTCTCAGTAAAGAAAAAGCACGAATTAAAGAACGCGCTCACCACGATTCATGGCTTAGAATTTATGCCATAAAATTGGAACCGGGTTGTTATATTATTACCGGTGGGGCTATTAAGTTGACTCGTACTATGCAAGAACGTTCGCACACACTTTTAGAATTAAATAAAATGGAAAAAGTGCGAAACTTTTTGTTGAATGGAGGTGCTATAGATGCTGCCGGATTTGTTGAATTGTCATCAGAATTATAAAACGTAGATTCACTATGAACAAGAAAGCATTAGAGTTTTTAGAAGCTCACAAA
>CAYSLD010000154.1:0-4118 GCA_964431795.1 uncultured Bacteroides sp. | reverse complement strand
GCAAAGATACACAATTTTCGCCACACCTCCCACCATTTCCCCCAACATTTTTCATTCCCCTCTCCCACGCTATTCTCAAACACATTCACAAAATCGGCATCACTAACTTGACCAACCTATCGACACTTGAATTGTGAAAAAAATAAGTCCCCACGGAGTACGCGGGGACGTAGGAATAACATCCTTCGGCATATAGCCTTATTGTGATAAGATGTAGTGCAACAAAAGTACAATTAATTTTTTTAAAATTCAAATTTTTCTTAATTTAGCAGGTAAATAAACCTCATTATACCATGTTATCATGACGGATAAAATTTTAGGAATAGATTTAGGCACCAACTCTATCGGATGGGCCATTGTAAATAAAAGCGAGGGAACATACAGTTTGCTTGATCGCGGAGTTACCATATTTTCAGAAGGAGTAGCCCGCGATAAAACAGGTGAACATCCAATGGTCGAAACCCGCACATTGGCAAGAGCATCACGTCGGCACTATTTTCGTCGTAGACTACGCAAAATAGAACTACTAAAAGTTTTAGTACGCCATAAGTTGTGTCCGGAATTAACTGCATCTCAATTAGAAACATGGAAACAGCATAAAAAGTATCCGCTTGATAAAGAGTTTATCGAGTGGCAACACACCAACGATGCCGTTGATAAAAATCCATATCATGACAGATATGTGGCACTGAACGAAACACTAAATTTAGCCATCGAGAGAGACCGCTACACGCTTGGTCGTGCGTTATATCATTTGTGTCAGCGCAGAGGGTTCTTAAGCAACCGAAAAGATCAGGCATCTGATAGTGAAGGAATTGTTAAGAGCGCAATTGATAGTCTCACTGAAAAAATGCACGAGGCCGATTGTGAGTTTGTGGGAGAATATTTCTACAAACTATATCAAAGTGGTGGCAAAATACGTAACACTTACACATCTCGCACACAGCACATACGAAAAGAGTTTGACGCCATTTGTCGCAAACAGAATCTAAGTGATGATCTATATAAAGAGCTCTACAATGCCATCTTTTTTCAACGTCCACTGAAATCGCAAAAAAGTGGTGTTGGGAAATGTACATTTGAGAAAAGCAAGTCTCGTTGTCCAATATCTCACCCGGCATACGAAGAGTTCAGAATGTTGTGTTTTATCAACAATATCAAAATCAAGACCTTTCAAGACAAAGACTACCGACCGTTGAATGATGATGAGCGCGCGGCAGTAATGCCCTTATTTTTCAGAAAGTCGAAAGATACGTTTGATTTTGAAGATATTGCCAAGAAAATAGCCGGCAAGAAGGCGTTGTACGGCACGCGTGACAGCATCACCGATGCCGCCTATAAATTCAACTACGATATGACAACATCCGTAAGCAACTGCCCCGTAACCGCTGTTATGCAGGAGTTGTTTGGAGATGATTGGGTCGGAACATTACGAAGCACCTACACTAAGGCTGTGCATAAATCTGACGAGCAAATTGTTAATGATGTTTGGCATGTGCTGTTTGACTTCGATGACAACGAAAAATTGAAACAGTGGGCCATTAACAATCTCCACTTAGGCGTCGAGCAAGCCGAACTATTCATAAAATGTCCTATCCACCAAGGGTATGCCTCGCTCAGTTTGAACGCGATCAACAAAATGTTGCCATATCTGCGTGCCGGTGAAAGATACGATCGGGCGACATTTATGGCAAACTTGGAGAAAATACTACCAGAAACGATACTGGAAGATGCCGAGCAATTCAACGATGTAAAGAATCAAATCAAAGAGACTCTCGACGAATACAACACAAATGAAGATTTAAGGAAATATACTAAAGACGAACTTATCAAAGATATTTTGATAGGGATTCCGGGAGTGGAATACAAAGCCTTGGACAAGCTCTACCATCCATCTATGATAGAAACATATCCCGAGGCAATGCTCAACAAGCAAGGAGAATTGCTTCTTGGTAGCCCGCGCATAGCAGCGATAAAGAATCCTATGGCCATGCGAGCGCTATTTCGTCTGCGCCACTTAATAAACACCCTACTAAAAAAACATAAGATTGACCGTAGCACAAAGATTAATATCGAGTTCTCACGTGAACTGAATAACGCCAATGAGCGCAAAGCAATAGAGAGATATCAACGTGATAATGAAAAAGATCGGGCCAATGCAGTGGCACGCCTTAAAGAACATTTTAAGGCGTTAGGATTGGATATCGCTCCCGGTGAAGATGACATATTGAAGTATCAGCTTTGGGAGGAGCAACAGCATCGCTGTCTGTACACCGGCAAACAAATTGACATCAGCGATTTTATTGGAGAAAATCCAACGTTCGACATAGAGCACACCGTACCACGCTCAATGGGAGGCGATGATTCGAAGATGAATAAGACCCTGTGTGATTCGTTTTACAATCGCAGCATAAAGCGCGCCCAGTTACCGGCTCAACTATCTGAGCATGACGAAATTATGGCGCGTATTGAGCAACTTGGCTGGAAAGAAAAAATCATAGATCTCAAGAAACGAATTAACAAAACAAAAGGCGGGGCCTTTGCAACAAAGGAAGCCAAAGATCGCGCCATACAGTTGCGACACTATTTGACCATGCAATTAAAATATTGGCAGGGCAAATATGACCGCTTTACAATGGCAGAAGTCCCACAAGGATTCAGCAACCGCCAAGGTGTTGACATCGGAATAATCGGACGCTATGCCAAAGAATATTTGGCAACAGTGTTCCGCGCGCCTAACAGAAATCTAATCTACACAGTTAAGGGAGCCACCACAGCTGCATTTCGCAAGATGTGGGGTTTACAGGACGAATATGCCAAAAAAGAGCGTGTTAACCATAGTCACCACTGCATCGATGCAATCGTAATTGCATGTATTGACAAATCACAATATGATCAATGGGCTGTGTATAAGCAACAACAAGAACAAACAGAGTGGGACAATGCACCTCGCTTTGTGTTAGCAAAGCCGTGGGAAACATTCACACAAGATGTTAAAGCGATATCCGACAACTTGATTGTGGCGCACCACACACCCGATAACACGCTCAAACAAACGAAAAAACATCTGCGCAAACGTGGCAAAGTGCAGCACACTGCATCAGGAGAAGCTATAATGCAACAAGGCGACACGGCACGAGCATGTTTGCACAAACAAACATTCTACGGAGCTATCGAACGCGATGGCGAAACGAGGTATGTGGTTCGGAAATCATTAGACATGTTAGATGCCAAAGATATCAAGAACATTGTTGACGACGTTGTTCGCGATAAAATTGAGAAGCAGATAGCAGAAAAGGGCTTTGCGGAAGCTATGGCCGAACCGATATGGATGAACAAAGAAAAAGGGATACAAATTAAAAAGGTACGTCTGTTTGTGCCAAGTGTAACCAAACCGATACACCTTAAACCACAACGCGACATCTCACTGAAACCCTATAAGCAATATTTCCATGTAGCGAACGATTCAAACTACTGCATGGCAATCTACGAAGGCACGTCGAATCGAGGTAAGACAAAGCGGTCATATCGCTTAATCAATAATCTGACCGCAGTCAATGCCCCTAAAGGCGAGAATATTGTACCACTATCCGACGACAATGACTACCCTCTAAAATGGTTACTGAAAACCGGGCAAATGGTTCTGTTATACGAACACACTCCCGATGAGGTCTACACAGCGCAACAAAGTGAACTGGTAAAACGCCTATATGTGGTTAACGGACTGTCGGTTAATCCGACCGGCCCCGGTTATGGTTGCATTGAACTTCGTTATCAACAGGAAGCTCGCCAATCAACTGAAATAAAGAAGAAAAACGGCGTTTGGCATATCGGTGAAGCTCTACGTCCCGGCATACTCCTATTGCACACTCAATTTAACGGATTGATTCAAGGCCATGACTTTGATATCTCTGACGATGGCGAAATAACTTTTAAACGAATGAAGTCATGATTTCACGGGCATTGTTGTTCACCTCGGCTGTGCGGCTTTCTTTAAAAAACAATCAATTAATGATTGAATTTCAGGATAAGTCACAACCATGTCGACAAGTGCCAATCGAGGATATTGGCTATGTGATTATCGAAGACAGAAGTTCGATAATCACAATGCCGGCCAT
>CAYSLD010000153.1:0-4175 GCA_964431795.1 uncultured Bacteroides sp. | reverse complement strand
TTCATATTCCGAAGGCATCAAAGAGGTCTTGGGCAGAAGCGTATTTGTTTATACGGCCCGCTTTTACATCGTCAAGAGCAATATCCACGCTCGCTTTTCTTCCTTTGTTTTCTTTTGCAATAGACACACCTTCAATGGCACTCAAAATTTTCTTCAAGTGCGGAACAATTGCTTGATTTTCAATATTAAGAACTATCTGTGTCATAACTATCTTATTTATCACAAAAGTAATAAATATTTGGAAATAAACAAACTACAAGCAATATTTTGTAGCTTGCCGGGGTTATTTTTTGAGCTGGTCGAAGGCGAGAGCGTAGAGCTTCATTTGTTTGACCATGGCAAGCAGACCGTTTGAGCGTGTGGGCGAAAGGTGTTCGCTAAGGCCAATTTGGTCAATAAAATGCAGGTCAGCATCAAGAATTTCGCGTGGAGTGTGATCATTGAGCACCTCAATGAGCAGAGAAATTATGCCTTTCACAATGATAGCATCAGAGTCGGCGGTGAAGTGCACGGTGCCGGCCTCAGAGAGCTCGGCATTGAGCCATACACGGCTTTGGCAACCCTCAATGATGTGCTGAGGAGTTTTATATTGCTCGTCGATGGGCGGGAGGGCGTTACCAAGGTCAATGATATATCCGTAACGGTCCATCCAATCTTCGATGTCTGAAAATTCGTCGATAATCTCTTGTTGCTTTTCGTTTATAGTCATAGTTGTAGCTTAAAAATCAGAGTGAATAAATGTAGTTAATAACAGTTTGACCTACGGCCTTGAGTGTGGCTGTGTCAATGTTTGAAATGTTGTCGGCAGTGGTATGCCACGTGGGGTTGAACGACCCGGTTTGGGGGTGTCCTATTTCGATGATGTCAATGGTGGGGATACCGGCAGCAATGAGGTGCAAATGGTCATCAGTGACCGCTCCGCCTATGCTTTTCACGAAACGTGAGCCGAACCCTGCTTTATCTGCCGTTTGCCACACTGCCTCGCAAAGGCTTTGTGCCGACTCATAGCTGAAATATTCATATTTGAACACGGCATCTTTGCCGCCCACCATGTCAAGGAGTATAGCTGCCATAGGGGCATTGGCTGAGTTGTATGGCAAGTGTTGTGCAAAATATTGTGTGCCCAAGCACCAAGTCAACTCAGTGTCAGCCTGCTCTTGTTCGGAGGCTCCGTCGGGGGCGGAAATACCCGAGTCTTCGGCATCTACCATCAATATATCAACACCGATTGAGGGCGCTTTGTTGCCAATTTGGCGAGCAAGCTCAAGCAGCACGGCTACGCCGCTTGCGCCGTCGTTGGCCCCGTCAATGGGGGTGTTATGTTTAGTTGCGTCGGCATCTTCATCGGCCCACGGACGGGTGTCGTAGTGGGCGAGCAAGAGCATACGTTTTGAGGCTTTAGTGTTAAACCGGCCCAACACATTGTTTATCGGCAAACGGGTGCCGGTGTGGTCGGTGACAGTAGCACGTTGTTCAATCACGGTATCGGCTCCGGCAGCGTGCAGTTTGGCAACCATCCACTGCTGGCATTGTTTGTTTGCTTGCGAACCGGGAGTGCGCGGGCCCATATCTGTTTGCGCTTTCACATTGTTGTAAGCGCTGTCGGCATTGAACGTAGGTGCCGACACCGGTGCAACATCATCGGCGGCGGTGTTGTCGGCATTTGCTTTGTTGCTGCTACCACAGGCCACGCTCACGGTTGCAAGCGCAGATATAAATATGTTTTTTAGGAGATGCATTGTCACGGCCTTGGGGGTTTATAAGGTATATAAAAAAAGGGTAAGCTTACTACATCGCACCGCTACAACCCTCTACCCTTGCTTCGGTCAAGACCTGGGGGAGTTCGAGGGGAGCTGGTCGTGTAGGACTTACCCGGCTGCAAAGGTATAACAAATTTGGCGAGCGTGCAAATTTTGTCGCCAATTTTATATTTTATTCAAATTTGGCCTCTGTGAATTAGAAGTCGGAGAATAGCTTTGGCTTGATGACAATGCCAACGCGCAGTTGCGAGTGAAATTTGTTGTATTCGAGCAACCCTTCGCCATATCCGTTGTAGTATTGCAAGAATAAGAATTGGTTGTCGCGACGCCACAGCCGGTACGAAAGCTCCACAATGGTGTTGTAGTTGAGGTTCCAACCGCGACGTTTCACCAGCGTAACAGCGCCGTTAAAGCGCTTATTAGTAGAGAAAAACTGCATGCCCATTTGGTAGATGCCTGAATAGTCAAGTATATCGCGGTTGTTGCCGCCGTCAACAATTGGTATCCACACTTTGCCGTGCACCATGAGGTGTGGGTCTACAAGAAAGTTCGCGCCGAGCGAAATTTTGTTCCATGAGCGCGACTCATCGCCATCGCGTCCGTTCGACTCGTGTTCAAGCAAAAAGTACAATTTACCGATGAAACGATTTTTCACAAAAAGTTGCTTAGCCAAACCGATACCGGGGTTGAAGTTGAGGTCGGTCATTGGCATAGAATTTTCAAGCACATTCCAAAAGCACTTTTGGCTGTAGAACAGGTATAGATACGAGTGCCACGGCAACACCGACTTAGTGAGGCGCTGCGCTATGGAAATTTGAAATTTGATGTTTGTATTTTCATTTGTGGGGCGCGAGCCAACCGAGGGGCCGAAAATAAAGTAGTTATCTTTGTAGAGGCCAAAATAAGGTTGGTTGTCAAAGTCGCGACGCATAGAGTCTACATCATACTTCTCTGAGGGTTGCGACACTATTTGTGCATCAACTCTCAGCGCCGGTATAACATAGAAAAGTAGTGAAAGTAACGGAATTAGCAAACGTTGCATCGCCAATGTTATTAATTTATTGACTGCAAAGTTATAAATAATTATCTATGCACAAAAAAAGAGGGATAAGTTTATGGTCAAAAGGTTAAAATTTTGGCCAAATATGCCAATATTCTTTCTTATTTTTGCATAAAAATAATAATTTTGTTGTGCACTAAACCAAATCGCGCTGAGATTGGTTTAATAGAGAATGAAATATTATTACATGGACCCACAAAAAATAAATCTTTTCACTATATGTTAAAACATTCACTTACCGCCTTGTTAGCCTTAGTCATCACCTGCTCGGCAAATGCCGAGGTCTACTCGCTTGAGGCTTGCCGCGAATTGGCATTGACCAACAACAAGCAATTGATGATTAGCCGCCAACGCATCACAAGCGCTGAGTATCAAAAGCGCGAAGCTTTTGCCGCCTATCTGCCCGCTATTGACTTTAACGGCGGATACCTTTACAACCAAAAAGAGCTGTCTATATTTGATAGCGACCAACTGCTCCCGGTAAAGTCATTTAACATGTCGACCGGCACGTATGAATTTAATTTAGTGAAAAATCCCGCTACCGGCGAGCCTATAAAGACCGCCGACGGTCAATATGTGCCCGAGCAAGTGGCTTTGATGCCTAAATCGGCTCTCGAATATGATATACACAACGTATTTTTTGGCGCCATAACTCTCACACAGCCTATATACATGGGCGGAAAAATTGTGGCCATGAACAAGCTCACCGGATATGCCAAAGAGCTCGCCGAAGCGCAACACAACAGTGAGGCCGAAAACGTGATTTATGCCGTAGATGCTGCTTATTGGCAAGTGGTGTCGCTCAAAGCAAAACTAGACCTCGCCAAAAGCTATGTTAATTTGCTCGACTCGCTCGATAACAACGTAGCTGCTATGATGACCGAGGGCGTGGCTACTCGTGCCGACAAACTCAGTGTTGACGTCAAACTCAATGCCGCACGCGTTGACCTCACCAAGGTTGAAAACGGGTTGTCTCTCTCGCGCATGGCTCTGGCTCAAGTGTGCGGTCTGCCTATCGACTCTGAAATGCATCTCAGCGACGAGCCCGGTGGCGCTCCGCTGGCCCTCGCAGTGAAAAATGACGAGGATGTGCTTTCGCCCGGCGATGTGGCCGAGGCCTATGACCGCCGCCAAGACCTGCGCCAACTCGAAACAGGCATAAAAATTGCCGGACAACAAAAGAAAGTTGCTCTTTCAAGCATGCTGCCAAATGTGGCCTTAGTCGGCGCTTACTCATTCTCAAACCCCAATCTCTTTAACGGGTTCAGCAAACGCTTTGCCGGTGCATTTTCTGTGGGTGCCGTAGTGTCTATACCGCTGTGGCATTGGGGCGGCAACTACTACAAATATAAAGC
>CAYSLD010000152.1:0-4178 GCA_964431795.1 uncultured Bacteroides sp. | reverse complement strand
TTTGTGTGGGTGTGGATGGGTTATTTGTCGGTGCGGAAGGGCACGAGGGGCATGCCCATGAGGTTGTGCACTTTGCCAATGGCGAAGTTGTGGAAGTTGTAGCGCACCGACACTATTTGGTCAACGTCTTTCGATGTGAGAATGATGTCGCGTGTGTAGCTGTCTTCGGTGGCATCGCAGGGGTGGAACACACCGTCAGCTCCGGCCACTTCAAAGCCTTCGAGCACGTCGTTGGGCGTGAAACCGTCGTCAGCATTGATGAAGTGCAGGATGGCTTTGTTGCCGTCTACGTCCATTGATTTGTATTTCGGATAGGTGTAGGGTATGCCTTGCATGCCGTAAGTTTCGGCTGCTACCATGAAGGCTAAGCGTTCGCCGAGTGGTTGTTTTTGGCTTGCGTGTATGTCTTCAAGCTCGTAGTCGTACACAAGGTCGGCGGTGCTGATGATGTCGCAGTTGGGAGTGATTTCAGCGGCTTTGTGTTGAGCTTCGCGCAGCAGGGCAGCGTCGATAGCTTCGGGGTTGCCGTAGTTCCAACCGGGTATTTCCACTTGGTAAATCGGCAGTTCACCCATGCCCCATTCCGAGCGCCACAGTTTCACCATGTCGGCGAAGTGTTGGGGGTATGTGTCGTGACGGCCCACGTTCGACTCGCCTTGGTTCCACAAGAAACCTTTAATTGTATATCCGGCAAGCGGGTGCAGCATGGCGTTGTACATCACGTTTATGCGTTCCCAATCTTGCAACTCGGTGTTTGCTTTATCTTTTTCGATGTCCCATTCGGGGTATGAGTCGATGAGCTCTTTGTTTTCCCAGCCTTCAACCTTGCTGCCGCCGTAAGCGCAGACAATGATGCCCACGGGCACGTTCATCAAGTCAGTGAGTGAGCGGGCGAAGAAGTAGGCCGTAGCTGAAAATCCGGCTGCGTTAGCCGGATTGCTCACTTGCCAGCTGCCATCCACGCGCTCTTGCACGTCGTACGAGGCTGTTTTGGGCACTGTAGCCACGCGTATGCCGGGATATTTGCCGGAGTAGGCAATAGCTTGAGCGGCACCTTCAACTGGCTGTGTCCAGAAACCGCGCAAAGGCATTTCCATGTTAGATTGTCCTGAGCAGAACCACACTTCGCCAACCAGCACATTGTTGAGTGTCACGGTGCTGCCGTCGCCGCTCACGGTGATAGTTTGCGGGTCGAACGAGGCGGCGCCGGTTTGCACTTTTGCTTCCCAGCGGCCGTTTTTGTCGGCGGTAGCTGTGACTTGTGTTTTAGGGGCCCATGAGGTTGTTACTTTCACAACTTTGCCGGGAGTGGCCCAGCCCCAAAGTTTAGCTTGTGCATTTTGTTGCACAACCATGTTGTCACTGATGATTTGCGGCAGAGAGAGCTCTGCATTAGCCATAAAGGGCAGTGCAGCCAAGCCGACTGCAGCCAATATCTTTTTCATGATGCAATGTGTATGTTTGTTATTTTCTGTTCAGATAGTATTTCACCAACAGGCCCCAGGGCTTGATGTTTGCCTCGGTCCATGTTGTGGCATCGGCAGGTGTGCCTTCGCGCAGCATAGAGCAAGTTTCGTGCTTGTCAGAGATTGACCATGCAATCCAGCTGAGGTTGTGCTCGTCGGCAATTTTCAGCCATTCTTCCCATGAGTCCATGTCGAGCACGCCGTCGCCGGTGTGCACCATGGCAGCGCTCTCGCTGATGAAAATGGGCAGGCCTTTTGAGAGGGCATATTTGGCTTTGTCGCGCAAGTAGTCGGTGTGGGTGGCTGCATAGTAGTGCAGTGAGTACATGATGTTGGTGTATCCGGTGAGCGGGTCGTTTGCAGCGTCGTCAACGTTTTGGTCCCAACGCGGGGTGGGCACGATGATGATAGAGTTGGGTGCGTATTTGCGTATCACCGGGATGAGTTCGTTAGCATAATCTTTGATTTCGCTCCATTCCACCTCCATGGGTTCGTTCCAAATCTCGAAGATGGTGTTTGGCAATTTGCCGTAGCGTTTTGCTGCGTAGGTGAAAAATTCTTTAGCCAGGGCGAGGTTGTTTTTGTGGCTGTGAAAGTCTACCAACAAGTATATATCGTTGTCGATAGCGGCGCGAGCCACGCTGTCGAGCAGGGCAAGGCTGATGTCTGGGCGCTTTTCATACGATATGTCCTCAAGGTCAAGGCCTATTGAGGCGCGCACAATTTGGGCTTTCCAGTCTTGTGCGAGATAGTCAACCACGGTGTGGTTGTAGTACTTGGGCCACATGCAGTGCCAGCCCAAGCTCACGCCGCGCAGTTGCACGGGTTTGCCTGATTTGTTCACAAGCGTTTGTCCGTCAACGTGGAGTGCGCCGTTGTCGCTGACCACGTTTGCCGACATCATCATTGGCGCTATAGCTGCCAAAAATGCAACAACAAGATGTTTTGCAATGAATTTCATGAGATTATGTTAGTTATAAAAGTTAAACTATCAGTTTTGTGCGCAGATAGCCGTCGCGAAATTGCTTGGGGCAGCAGCCTTTGCGCTTTTTGAATATGCGATTAAAGTTTGAGATGTTGTTAAATCCGCACTCATAGCATATCTCTGACATGGTCATTGTGGTGTCAACGAGCATACGTGCGGCATGGCCCATGCGTATGTCGATAATGTAGTCAGAGAGGGTGCGTCCGGTGCGCACTTTAAAAAATCGGCTGAAAGCTGTGGGTGTCATGCCCACCATGTCGGCCAAATCTTTCAGGTATAGCGGCTTGTTGTAGTTTGCTGCTATTTCTTCTTCGACTTTGCGCACGCGGCGCGAGTCGGTGGGGCTCTTTACGTCGGCAAACGATGACGTTGACAGGCTGCGGCAATCGTCGGCAGTAGAGAGCATATAGAGTATTTCGAGCAGTTTGAGCAGACGCAAAAATCCGGGTTGTGCTTTTGTCAGCTCGTCAAGTTTGTTGTAGACCGACATAATCACCGGCAGGCCGAATGACAGTCCGGTTTTTGCGCGTTCAAACATTTCGCGTATGCTGCTGAGTTGGTTTTTCATCAGCAGTTCGTGCGAAATCAAGTCGGGTGAAAATTGTATAGTCACCTCGTGTATATTTTTACTGTTGCAGTGGTATTGCTCCCAGCAGTGGGGCAATTCGCTGCCAACCAGCACTAAATCATATTCGCCAAGTTCTTGCATAGAGTCACCGACCACGCGGCGCGAGCCGGCACAATTGCTCACAAAGTTTAGTTCAAATTCTCCGTGTTTATGCAGCGGGTAGTCAAACGATATTTTGTCGCGGGCAACCAAGTAGAAGCAGTCTGTGTTTGACAATGGCGTAATTTCGGTTATAATATGGGGCATAGGTTTTGACTATTAGGTACAAATTGGTTTGAAGATTGGTTGGTGGTAGTAAGTGTTAAAGGTGTTGTGGGTTGAAGAGCCCACAACACCTTGAGTGTACTTATTTAGAGCGTAACCTTAAGAGCGTCGCCGTTCACTTGCACGTTGTATGAAGTTACAGCTGCGGGGATGAGCACGGTTTCGCCTTGTTTCACTACGGTTGTAGTGCCGTCAATAGTGATATCAATTTGGCCTTTCACCACCATGAACAGCACAAAAGACTCACCATTGCCGGTGTAGTTGAGCTGTTTGTTGTCTTCGCTCACGAAGTCAACGGTGAAGTAGTCTGATTTTACTGCGGCTTCGGTTGTAGTGGGGAATACCTCGGCAGTGGGTTTCACACTGTGCGGATAGGCGTAGTCAATGGCATCTTTGGCCTCCTCGGTGTGGAGTTGGCGGGGGTTGCCTTGAGCGTCGCGACGGTCATAGTCATATACGCGGTATGTGATGTCGCTCGATTGTTGTATCTCGGCAATAAGGTTGCCGGCGCCGATAGCGTGAATGGTGCCTGCGGGGATGAAGTAGAATTGGCCGGGTGCTGATTTGTGAGCGCTGACAGCGTTCATGATTGTGTTGTCGGCAATTTTCTCAACATATCCTTGGGGGGTGAGCGGAGCAGCTAAGCCGCAATATATGTTAGCACCTTTCTCGCAGTCAACAACATACCACATCTCTGTTTTGCCGGCGCAGTTGTGACGAACTTTTGCCAATTCGTCGTTGGGATGCACTTGCACAGAGAGGTCGTTGCGGGCATCGATAAGTTTGATGAGCAAGGGGAAGTTTTTGCCGTGTTTTTCAACGGTTTTTGTGCCCA
>CAYSLD010000151.1:0-4385 GCA_964431795.1 uncultured Bacteroides sp. | reverse complement strand
AGAGTAACACCAGTAGCCATATTATCGTTATTCTTGGCATATTTTAATTATAGTGAGCACAAATTTAGCAATTTCTTGCTAGTCTAAAAAATTATATTTAGCTTTGTCGAACAAAAATTTGTTATATTATGCTACCAGCTCCACGTGAACTATATATCCCCAATGCTGAGCGCTACGACGGCTCTATGCCTTACCGTCGTTGCGGCAACCGCGGCCTGAAATTGTCGGCCCTCACTCTCGGCTTTTGGTGGAATTTCGGCGAGATTGACACCCTCGCTTCGTGTCGTGAACGCGTGCTCCGCGCTTTCGACTTAGGCATCACCACTTTTGACTTAGCCAACAACTATGGCCCTCCTTTTGGCGCTGCCGAGGAGACTTTTGGCCGCATATTCGCCTCCGATTTGCGCCCGTATCGTCACGAAATGGTCATTACAACTAAGGCCGGACACTCAATGTGGTGTGGCCCCTATGGCGACGGCTCATCGCGCAAAATGTTGATGACCAGCATCGACGAGTCGCTGCAACGCATGGGCCTTGACTATGTTGACATATTCTATACCCACCGTTATGACGGCGAAACTCCAATCGAAGAGACGGCACAAGCACTTGTTGATATTGTGCGCTCGGGCAAAGCTTTGTATGTGGGCATCTCAAAATATCCGGTAGATAAATTGCAACAAATGTGCGATTATCTCAACGAGGCACACGTGCCTTGTTTGGTGTATCAAACTCGCCACAATATGCTCGACTCGATGCTCACTGACGAACATCGCCAAATCATCTCCGAGCAACAATGCGGCATAACAGCATTCAGCCCGCTCGCAAACGGCTTGCTGTCAGCTAAATACTTAAATGATATTCCAGCTGATAGCCGCGCTGCACAAGGCAAGTATATCACTCCGGCAACCATAACCCCCGAATTGCGCTCGCGCCTCAATGCTCTCAACAGCATAGCACAACAACGCGGGCAATCACTCTCGCAAATGGCTATATCGTGGCTGCTGCATCGCCCCGAAATGACATCTGTCATCATCGGACCGCGCACTCTCGCTCAGCTCAACGATTGCGCCGAGGCATTGCACAACACCACTTTCACCGACGACGAGCTTGCCTGTATTGCAGCTTGCAAGTAAGTTTTAGCCCATCTATTGGCATATTCTCGCTTTTTTTCGTAAATTTGCGATATATTGCTCTGTTAAATAATATTTTTCAAATATGAATGACGAAGAACTCAAAACATTAAGCAATGACCCCGATGGTCTGCTGACTTATGAATATATTGCTAACCACATTGGCAAATGCGATGACGACCTTGACCGTCTTGTTGACAATCTGCGCAAAGTAGACCTCACCGGCCAATTCATGGCTTCTGCCGCACGCTACCTCAACGCTATCGATGCCGAGCGCTATGCCGAGCCCGTGCGCACACTCGTAGCTGCAACTATCGACCGCGACCGCGAGCACCGCTACATCGGCGACCTCATGCAAAGCCTCTACGGCGAAGACTATGCCGAGCATGCTGCCGAGCTTTCGGCCACCGACAACAATTTCCGTCGCATGTATAAACGTCTTTACCCCGAAGGTCTAATCTAACAAAAAACTATAATGTTTATCAAAAAACTATTCTCAATCATCGCTTTGGCAACGTCACTCACTGCTTGCGGAGCCTCAAGCTCGTCTGATAAGCAAGCCGCTGATGCCGACACCGTCAAAACCGAACAAACTAAAAAAGAAGATATGCAAGTTCTACCCGATCGTTACGTAGAGATAAAAACTAATATGGGCGACATCACCGTTCGCTTGTATGGCGATACACCCAAACACCAAACAAACTTCTTGAAACTCGTGAAAGAAAACTTCTACGATAGTCTCCTCTTCCACCGCGTTATCAACGAGTTTATGGTGCAAGCCGGCGACCCCGACAGCCGCAATGCCAAACCCGGCAAAATGCTCGGCGAAGGCGATACCGGCTACGAAATTGATGCCGAATTTATGTATCCCAAACACTTCCACAAACGTGGCGCTCTCGCTGCTGCTCGCACTCCCGACAACATTAACCCCGAGAAAAAATCAAGCGGCTGCCAATTCTACATCGTCACCGGACGTAAAGTTAGCGCTGCTCAAATGCAACAAATTGAGCAACAATACGCTTTCCGCGAAAAAAATGACGAATTTAACCGCCTAGCTCAAGAGCGCATGAGCGAAATTCGCACCATGCAACAAGCCGGCGACCGCGAAGGATTGCAAAAATTGCAACAACAACTCATTGAACAAGTAGAAGCTAAATTTGCCGGCAAACCCGCAGCTAAGCTCCCCGAAGAAATTTCTAAAGCTTACACCGAAGAAGGTGGCACTCCTCACCTCGATGGCTCGTACACCGTGTTTGGCGAAGTTGTTAAAGGTATGGACGTTGTTGACAAAATTCAACAAGTGAAAACCGACAGCAACGACCGTCCCGTTGATGATGTTATCATCTTGTCAATGAAGGAGGTAAAAAATTGAGCAATCAACCCCAACATAATATGATTGATGCAAACCGTTTGACTCTGTCGAACGGTTTGCGTATGATACATTGCCAAGATAAATCAACGGCAATGGTAGCTCTAAACGTTCTTGTCAACACCGGAGCTCGCGACGAAAATCCTAATCTCACCGGCATCGCTCACCTCTTTGAACACATGATGTTTGGCGGCTCGAAAAACATTCCCGACTACGACATCGAAATCACTGAGGCCGGCGGCGAAAATAATGCTTGGACCGGAAACGACTTTACTAACTTCTACGACATCGCCCCGGCTCACAATGCCGAGACTCTTTTCCACCTTGAAAGTGACCGTATGCTCGCCCCTTCGCTATCTGAGCAAACCCTCACCGTGCAGCGCGATGTTGTGATTGAAGAGTTCAAACAGCAATGCCTAAATCGCCCTTACGGCGACTTGATGCACCATCTTCGAGCCATGGTCTATGCTCAACATCCATACTCATGGCCCGTTATCGGCAAAACTCCCGACCACTTGCGTTCTGTGGTGCGTCAAGATATGCTCAACTGGTTTCAGCGCAACTATACACCCGAAAATTCGGTGCTCGCCATAACCGGAAATATTTCGTTTGAACAAGCCTCGCAGCTCACTCAAAAATGGTTTGGCGACATACCCGCGCGCCACACCCCAACACGAAACCTCCCGCCAATTGCCGACCTCACTGCCACTGTTACCAAAACCGTTACCGGCCCTGTGCCCGCAACCACAATAACTGTGGCATATCTCATGGACGAATATGGCACCCCCGGCTATTACGCTGCCGATGCTATCACCGACATCTTGTCGGCCGGTCACGCGTCGCGTTTCTATCGCCGACTCATCATTGACGACGGCGCCGCAATGTTCTCCGAAGCCGATGCCTCAATCACCGGATGCGAACATCGTGGTTTGCTCTTGCTCACCGGACGTTTGGCCTCAGAGGATATCGACCCGCAACTTGCCGTGGCTAAGCTTATTGAACAAGCAAAAACAGTTGTCACCGAAGGCATCAGCGACTACGAATTGCAACGCCTCAAAAACCGTCAGCAATCTATGTTTGTGATGGGCTGCCTTGACTATATTGGCAAAGGCCAACGTTTGGCTATGGCCGAAATGCATGGCGAGCAACCCGACACCCAACTCAATTGCTACCTCGCCCTCACCGCCGATGACATCGTCTCAACCGCCGACAAAATTTTCAATCACACACATCCCGCAGTGCTGATTTATCGCCCGGATGCAAAACAATAACCACGCCCAATTTGTTAATTCATTGTTACTTAATACTCGATAAATGAAAGAATTTGTTATTAGTCAAGAGTCAAGCGAACGTGCAGTGTTGGTGGGCCTTATCACCCAAAGCCAACCTGAACAAAAAGCTATGGAATACCTCGCCGAGTTGGCTTTCCTCGCCGACACTGCCGGGGCCGAAACCGTGCGTATGTTCACTCAAAAACTTGACTATCCAAACTCACGCACTTTTGTTGGTAAAGGTAAACTCGACGAAATTAAACAGTTCGTTGAGGACAACGAAATCGGTATGGTTATCTTCGATGATGACCTCTCTACCAAGCAAGTGCAAAACATTGAGCGCGAATTGCAAGTGAAAATACTTGACCGCACAAGCCTTATCCTCGACATCTTCGCCCGTCGTGCCCAAACCGCTAACGCTAAAACCCAGGTTGAACTCGCTCAATATCAATATCTGTTGCCGCGACTCACTCGCCTCTGGACTCACCTTGAGCGTCAACGTGGTGGTATTGGTATGCGTGGCCCCGGTGAAACTCAGATTGAAACCGACCGCCGCATCATCCTCGATAAAATCTCTCGCCTAAAACAAGAACTTGTTGCCATCGACAAACAAAA
>CAYSLD010000150.1:0-4414 GCA_964431795.1 uncultured Bacteroides sp. | reverse complement strand
ACGCAAGATTTTCATTCTTGAAAGAGGAGTTCGATTCTCCTATGGGCTACCCAAAAGCACTAGTTCTTCGCTAGTGCTTTATTTGCGTATACATACCTCAAATGCTATCGGTCTCGCGCAGCAGGCGGTCTGCGGGCACAACGATGGGCACCGACTCATTGTAGCGCGCACCCAGCGACAGATAAAACCCATGGCGCACCAGCTCAGTGGCCAACTGCGGCTTACCGCGAAAACCATGCACTATCCACGGCACCGCAGAGCCCAGCTCACGATGCAAAGCAATCACCTGCTGAAATGTTGCCACAGCATGAACAATCAACGGCTTATCAAGCTGCATGGCCAGCTCAGCCTGCATACGAAATACCGGCATTTGCACAGCCAACTCCGGGCCACGGCGCGCATCAAGTCCCGCCTCGCCAATAGCCACCACACGCTCATCAGCAGCCAACTCACGCAAACGCGCAACATCAGCCTCGGTTGCACGGTCAGCCAACCACGGATGTATGCCTATGCTATAATACTCACACCCCGACATAAAAGGATTGCCCGAGCCAAACGGTGTGACGTTGACTATGGCTCCGGCTGCCGGAATGTGCGTGTGCACATCCACATCATAAAAAAACTGCGGTAACTCATTCATGGCACAGGATCGTAGCCGCTACCACCCCACGGATGACAGCGCAATATACGTTTTACAGCCAACCACAAACCTTTAATCGGTCCGTGCTTTTTCAGCGCCTCAAGAGCATACTGGCTGCATGTGGGCGTAAATCGGCAACTCGGAGGCGTGAACGGCGAGATGCACGTGCGATAAAACACTATCGGCAACGATAGCAGCCACACAGCCACTGCTCGCACATATTTCATATCGGAGAGATTTAAATCTGTAAGTTACTTACCTGAAATCTTCTTGAGCAGGCGATGCATAGCGCTCTCCACCTTCTGATACGACTCAAGATTTTTCGCCACATAGATAAAAGCCACATCCACCTTAAGCCCGTCTTCAAGCGGATAACTATGACGATTTAGGCGGTATGCCTCACGCACACGTCGACGCATTTGCACGCGGTCTACGGCATGACGCAGCTTCTTTTTAGGTATAGATATGAGAAACTGCACCGGCGCATCGCTTGAGCGTCGTGCATTCTCTCGCCACACTGCCCGCAACGGATAGGCCAAAGCAGCATGGCAATCAGCGCCACCACCGCCGAACAACTGTTCGATGGCAATGACGCTGCATAGCTTTTCTTTTTTATAAAGCCTGTAACCGTGCGACGGAGCGTCAATATTGACTGCTGAGTCTGCTTGGTTATTTTGCTCCATTGTTTTCTTTGAGATACAATTCAATTGCTCCGGTCATTGACGGTGCCTTTGCATTGGGGGCATCAATATCCACGCGCAAACCGGCATCGCGTGCCGCTTTTGCTGTGTTTTGGCCGAAGGTGGCAATTGCTATTTCGCCTTGATTAAATTCAGGGAAATTCTTTGTGAGCGACTCTATACCTTGGGGGCTGAAAAATGCCAACATATCATAGTCAAATGCTTCGTCAGGAGTGAAGTCGTTGCTCACTGTGCGATACATCGCTGCACGTGTGTAGTTGATTTTATTGTCATCAAGTATTTTTGCATCGGCAGGATTGCTCACATCGCTTACAGCATACAAATATTTCTCTGTCTTATGCTTCAAGAAGTAAGGCAGCAAATCAGCCAATTTTCCTGTTTCGGCTTTGAAGATTTTGCGTTTGCGATAGACAATGTACTTTTGCAAATAGTCTGCTATTGACTTGGTGGTGCAGAAATACTTCATGGTATCGGGCACTGTGTAGCGCATCTCTTCACACAATCTGAAGAAATGATCAATCGCAGTCTTAGCGGTAAAGATTACAGCAGTAAATTCAGGAATTGATACCTTCTGCTGGCGAAATTCGCGTGCCGAAAGTCCTTCAACCTTGATAAAGGGTCGAAAAACAATTTCTACACTATACTTTTCCGCAATGTCAAAATAAGGTGACTTCTCAGAACTGGGTTTAGGCTGAGAAACTAGAATTTTTTTTACGTTCACTTTTGGTTCTCCTTTTAATTCTTATTCGAGCTAAAACAATTTACTTATGTTTACAGCACAATAAAGTGTAAAAATCACGGGTATTACTTCCAATGTGCAAAGGTACAAAATAAAATAAACCAAGGAGCTGATTTTGTGGTAAAAAATTTTAAATCCCTTAAAAATAAACACCACACGCGCCAAAATGTACAGACAAACCGCTATTTGTAACATAATTGTAGCAGCCGACGGGTAAAACACTGTCGTCAATGCCGGTAGCGCCAAACCAAAGCCCAAAAGCGCCTGCGAGGCATTAAATCCACGCATCCAGTGACGCCGCTTCTCGCCAACGGCAAACGCATAGCCAACCGTTGCATAAGCTGCTATCTGAAACAGATAATAACCGGCATAGAGCAGCATCTCTCGGCCCGTAACGGCAAAGCCGTCGCCCATCACCGGCGTGCCATGATACAGATTTGACGCCGCATGCAGCAAGATGCCCATATACACCGTGAGCTGCACCCCGTAGAGCACTACCAGTCTACTCTCATTCGACGTATGCTCATCAAAGTTCTTTGCTCGCGTGCGCACGGTCACCAAATCTTTAAACAGCGTTTTAAACAAACGTCCGCAACGACGAAAACTCAGCGTCACCAACAACAGCAACGCAACGAGTATGCCCATCAATGTTGAGTCGGTGGCCGCTGTCACCGGACGTGGTATTGGCTCAAGTCCGGTTGTCCACTGCGGAGGCGCCGGAGCCTCTTCAACCGGCTCCTCAATGATGTCGCCACGCAGCAATGCCTGCTCGTGAGCAAGGGCAATAGCCGTAGTGTCGAGCTCGGTATAAGTTGTGTCGGGTACGATAAGCGTATCTACTGCCACCGGACTCATAGGCGTGCCTGATTTTGCGAAACCGGCAACTTTAGCCTCGCGATGTGCAACTGGTGTTTGTATGTTTAAACTATCGGGCATCTCAGAATTTCGGAGAGAATGTTTGTGGAGCAACAGGTGTTGATGCTATCTTCACCGCCTCAGCCGGGCTGTCGGTGACGGTAAACAGGTTTTGAAGATGGTCGGGACGCATAAAACCGCCTTCGGTAGCTGTGCGCAACATGGCTATCAAATTATCATAATAGCCACCAACATTGAGTATAACAATGTTTCCGCTAAACAGTCCCAGCTGACGCCAACAAATTATTTCCATCAACTCGTCAAGCGTGCCCACGCCGCCGGGCAAAGCAATCACGCCGGTGGCCAGCTTTGCCATCAGCTCTTTGCGCGTATGCATTGAGTCGGTAACCTCAAGTCGCGACAGCGACGGGTGGTGCCATCCGCGCTCTACCATAAACTGCGGTATCACACCGATTGTTTCGCCACCGGCCTCTATGGCGCCTTGGTTCACCGCGCCCATCAAGCCCATTTTGCCGCCGCCATTCACCACGGCAATGCCGTTTTGCGCAGCAAGTCGTCCTACTTCAATTGCAGCATCAAAATATGCCTTGTCAATGTTTTGGCTTGATGCGCCGTAGACTGTTATAGCGAGTTGTGCCATCTTCTACCAATATATTAAGTGGTTTTTATCTGTTGTTGTAACTTTGAGTGTGACGTGCGCACTCTCTATCATGGGGATATTGTGGTCTACATGTCCGATGGGAGCATTAAAGGCCACCGGATATTTATACGGTGCCACCATATCGGCTATCATTGTGTGCATATCCTTGTACGAAGCATCTGCCTTATACTCGGTGAATTGGCCCACAATCAAACCTTTCAAGTTGGGCAGCACATTCGACAAACGCAATTGATATAGCATACGTTCTATCTTGTATATCGGCTCTGACACATCCTCAATAAAGAGTATCTTGTCGCGAAGCAATATATCGTAGCGAGTATTGACCAACCCGGCTAGCACGGCAAGATTGCCACCAAGCAATGTGCCGTCAACGGTGCCAACGCGGTCGTATGAGTGTGAGTTGAACGACATGGCCGGACGCTCTCCGCGCAGCATGGCAAACAATGCCGCATTGTCAACGTCATCGGCACCAAGCATGATGTGGCCCGCCATCGATGCGTGTATCGACGCTATCCCGTTGGACGCCATAGCTGCATGCAAGGCCGAGATATCACTAAAACCGACCACCCACTTGGCATGCTCGCGCAAGTTTATCGCATCAAGGCGCTCCATGATGTGCACCATGCCATATCCGCCGCGGCTGCATATTATAGCCTTAACATTTGGGTCGTAAAACGCATCGCGCAAGTCATTGAAACGCTCTTGGTCGGTGCCCGAGTAGATGCCGCTCTTGCCCAACGCATGGGGCATCACGCGAACTTTCCACCCTTCGCCTTCCAGCACTCGGCGAGCGCCTT
>CAYSLD010000149.1:0-4430 GCA_964431795.1 uncultured Bacteroides sp. | reverse complement strand
AAGCCCATTTTTTTGATAATATCGTTAGAGATGACACCGGCCGGAGCGGTGAGAGTTGTTATTACCCACTGTTTTGTGATATCGTTCCATTTTTGTTTAGAAACAGTTTGCCAAACATTCGATACAAAACCGTTTTTAGGTTTCATGTTATTACGCATTTTGCGATCTTGTTTCCAATTGTTGCGATATTCATCAGTTATATCACAAGTTTCACTAAGCGTGATGTCAAGTTTGTACTGTCCGGTGCCCCAAACATTATGAAACCTTTTATTTTCATCCCTATAGCCCATGTACGAGCGAGGCACAATAAAACTTTCGCCTACAACCTCATAAGCAGACTCTTCATTTTTGCTACGTGCATATCTCAGATATCCTTTTTCATCCAAACTATCCTTATCAACAGGTATAGTTATGGTAAATTCGCCTAAAGGCATATTATCATGTAATTCAATATTTTCGGTGAACCACGATGATGTTATTTTAATGTTCATTGAAAGATTAAAATTTTTGCGGTCAACAAAAGAGAAGTTTATGGGCAACTGCGAATTAGGTAGTTTTGAATGATAAGGCGATACGATTAATGAATCGAGCACTAATTCAAATTTTGAATGTTTCACAATACGGTCTAATTTTGCACGATTGATGTGACATGAAATAAAGAACACCGTATCACGTCCTTCCATACGCATACAGCCAATACCGTCAAAAGACATTCCCATAGGGTCAAGAGCGCCCATATTAGTTGTGTCATTGTAGAAATCTTTCACATCTTGTATAGTCTTTATGTTCGTACTCCAAGAGTTTTCAGCCGTAACAGTCTGTTCCCACTCTTGTTTTAGGCGAGAATTACGAGTGATCAGCGAAGCGACAGCATTTACGCCCATATCTACGAACGAGGTCACATAGCCTGAACCGATGCCTTTAGCAGCATTTAGCGAAGCGCTGAATATATCTGCGCCGAGGCCTCGTTCCTCTTCTTTAGCCTTTTGAAGCTCATCTGAAAGATCATCACTGGTGTAAATGATAGTTGTATATTGTAAACTATCAGCCAATGTGTTTTTATTTTGCGCAAATCCGCAAAATGTAATAATAAATATTGCAGAGATAGAAAGAATATATTTCATGTTTTATAAAGTTATATTACGGTTAAATTATATCAGTCAGTAGCATCAAGGAGTATAAAAGCAGCCCAATACTTTGGGTTGTCAAACGGATGTGTTGTTTTGGTCACTATGTTTGGCTCTACATTCTGTTCTTCACGTTCCAATTGTTTCATCTGTGATGAGGTGAGGTCAGCATTTAAGTCAATTGTTGACTCTTCTTCATACTCGCGCACATATTTTTGAGCATTAATCAGAGACTGGCGTTTACTCATGCCATCGGCAAGATTTGCATAAAATTTGTCCATCAACAACTTAGTGGCATTATCATTAACTTTCCACAAGCTCATCAATATTGATTTAGCTCCGGCTTTTTTAAATCCACGCTGCAAGCCAAAAACGCCGTCATTAGTCACATCGCCAAGACCGGTTTGGCAAGCAGAAAGTACGACCAAGCTAAGATCTTTTAAGTTTAGGCGTGCAATCTCGTAGGCCGTAAGAATTCCGTCATCAATATTATTGGGCAATTTACGTCCGCTAACCACATTGTTAGCTCCAGAGAAGGCCAAACCAGAACGCTTGAGCATATCGTCTTCAGAGAAATCGCGTTGTGAAGTTGCTTTAACGAACGAGAAATTATATTTTTGAGCCTCATCTTGAGTAAGATAAAATCCGTGGGTTGCCAAATGGATTAAATTGTGACTATGGTTGCTCAATGCTTTAAACGAGGTTTCCGTTCCGATTGTATCGGTGAAAAGTTGCACACCTATATTATGCTTTTTAAGTGTTTTATCAATTAACTCTACTTCAGCTTTTGCACCGCTAAGGTCCTTGAACACATCGCCACGATCGGAGAGTGTGAGCGTAGCCGAACGCTGCACATCCGGATACTTCATGCTGTTTTTTTGCAGCGTTTGTACGTCAGTATTATATTTTAATCCACCGTAAGCGATAGCATCTTTAAATGAAGATTTTGGTGTAGATTCAGCCAATTCACGTGTAGAACTTAATCGGTAAAACTCATATTTTTCACAACCGTCAGCATATTCAATAGCGATATTGTTTAAAATACCTGCGGGAGAAAAATACACACGTTTTACTTGACCAATATCAGACAAAATAGGTGTCCATATTTCATTATATATATTAGAGCTGAAAGCCTCAGCCGACGATGCATCAATATTTTTAATATCATCTAATGTACCCAAAACTTTAAGCTTAATATTTCCGGTAGCAGTCATTACATAGGCACAATAGATGTCGTCACTGAACATATCAGGAGGATAAACAGCAGCAAATTCAATGGCTACATCTCCCGGTTTCAAAGCCTTTTTCACTTGGGTGTGAGTGATATTAAATCCGGCGGTGAAATCTCCGAATTCTGTAGATTTGAGCATCAGTTGCTGTTCTAGTTCATCAGCCTCTTTAACCATATCGTTAATTTGCTGTTGACTAATAGTTCCGGCATTTGCCTGCATAGCATAATCAATAGCATATTTTTGTTTCACCCACTTATTATATAGCTCAATAACTTCACTATTTTTTGTTGATTCGATAAGATTTTTACACTCCATTTCAGAGTTGAGCAACAAGCCCTTTGAGAGCAATAAAATATCGTAGCCGATTTCAGGAAATTCGCCTTGTGTTTTAGCTTCAAGTGCAGCCGTCAACACGCGTTGATAAGCAGCGTAGGTTGTATTCCAATAGTCAGCGCGCTCGCCGGCAGTCATACGTCTGAAATTTTGCAGTGTTTGCTTAGTAGCCGTTGCAATAGTGTTTTTTAGTAATTCGGTACACTCATCAATTTTGTCAACATACATCATGGAGAGAGCATAGCTAACTGCGGTATCGGTATTTGGAGTGCCTTGCAGCATTTTCTCCACTCGATAAGCAAATTCCATACCATGATTTGCGACTTTATAGTTATCGATAGCCGCAGCTAATTCAGCAACAACCTTATGTGCATATCCGGTTAAAGCAACCGGACTTTTAAATATCTCCGTTAACTCGTGCATTGATTGTACTGCAAATTCAAGATTTTTTAGGATGGTCAATCGTCCGCTAACATCCAACGGCCCTTGGCTCATTATCATAGTTGAATATAGCATTATGTATGAGAATCTATTATAGTAATATAGGGCGACAGACGATGTGTTAACTTCAGTGTCGTTGGCGAGCAATTGAGGCAGCACACGCAGCAATTCGTCTTCTAAAAAGCTATCGTCTTCGTTGTATGTAAAGACATACGAATCGTAGGCACACAACAAAGACCAAATATATTGCTGACTATCTTTGCCATAACAAGCTTCAGCCATCTGCATTTGCTTTTTAGCTGCAGCAACGGCTTCATTCATATCGCCATATTTTTTTGCAATTTCATATCGCGAGCCATAAATGCGATACAACTGCCTGGTGCTATTTGTAGACAGAAATTTGCGCTGAGCTTTATCAAGCTGAGTCTCGGCTGTTTTTATATCTCCTTTTGCCACATTAATTTCAGCAGCAATTACCAATGCTTTATACTCAATTATTGAATCGCACGACTCAACCATTTTATCAAGTACGAAAGTTATGTAGCGATCGGCAACATCAAGCATGCCACGTTTCAATAAAATATCAGCTTGACGCATTGTGTAGTATGTATATGTATCGCCAAGCATACCCCACCGAGCTTTCCACGAGTCGAGGAAAGACGACACCAAACTTGTAGCCACACGACCTTGACCGATGCCCAACAAGTCATCAATTGCAGCATCAAGATTTTCGCAATAAGCTAGGGTATTTTTACCTTCGGCATCTTGCGCAGCAATACTGTCAAGATGATTAGTTATCTCAGTCACTGTTTTTATGGCCGAGGCCGAAAAGCTTATACAAAACAAAGCAATGGCAAATATAATTCTTTTCATGTTGTGTGATATTAATATCTGATAAGAAGTTTTATGCACTCACAAATTTACACACTTTATGTCATAACTCCAAATATGCGGATGAGAATGGCTGTAAAACAGCAAAGCCTCGCGGAGGGCGAGGCTTTGGCGTGTGGGAGTGTCGGAGAGATTAGCCGACTATGAGTTTGGTGTTGTTGACAACGTAGATGCCGGCGGGGAGAGCGATGTGTGTGGTGCCGGGAGCTACGGTTTGCGATGCCACTTGCACGCCGAGGGTGTTGTAGATGTTCACCTCAAGGTCTGAGGAAGTGGTAACAATCACTGAGTTTTTATCTGCGCGATATTGAGCGGCAGAGCTTGCAGCGACGTTGCTCACACCGGCATCGCCGTTGAGGTTAAACGAGGCGAGCACACATCCATACTTGCTACCAATCGGAGTGTA
>CAYSLD010000148.1:0-4442 GCA_964431795.1 uncultured Bacteroides sp. | reverse complement strand
AAACGGTCCATCACGCGCCGTGCTGCATATTCCAATAAGTCAGTACCTTTTTCGGCCATACGATTTCGATGACGACCGAGGAAAAGTTGCACGCAGTCTTCTTGCCCGTGCATAGTCACCGGAGCAAGTGCATTCACATCAATAGGTATGCCGCCGTAGGCAATTTTTTCACGCGGTAGCACACGCATGGCGGCGGCATGGTACTCGTAAAGTGCAGTGACAGCGCCATTAATGTGTTGCAAGATATAGTCGTTATACTTACGCATGGTTGGCGAGAGCCACTCCGATAAGCTTTTACTACTATTAGTAAAGTAGTCAGTCCTACTATTTTCAATGCGGTATTCGTTATAGCGAATAGTCGACGAGGCATCTAAGCACTGATCGAGGTAAGGCACATCGCGTCCGGCATACGATAGAAACACCGCACCGTTTTCGCCGCGCAGACGATCAAAAAAGTAGCGCAAACGTTGCGGGCGTAATGGCAAGAAGTTTTGATGTTGCAAGGCTACGATGTCATATCCGCGCAAGTATTTATGCAGTGTCGCGAGGCACTGCCAAGTGAATTTTAGGCCGTTCCATTTGCCGGGATTGCGCACAATGTTAATGTCGCGGTCGGTGTTTTGGAAGTCAGAGCCTTGCGACATCACAGTGACGTCATGCCCCATTGAGCGCAGTGTTTTGCCCAATTGGCTGTGTAGGTTGCTGTAGTCGCCAAGCAATAATATGCGGTATTTTTCCATCTAAGCGTAAGTTTATCGCAAAGGTAAGAAAAAAAGAGTAAGGCGCAAAGTGCCTTACTCTTTACTTGCGAGCTCTGCTCGCATTACTTTTTACTTTTTTTATTCGCGGTGGGGATTTCTTTGGGTTTGTCGATTTTCACGTCTTCATCTTTGATAAGGCCGCGGTTGCGTAACAAACCGTTAACAGAGGGTTGGTGACCACGGAATTTCACGAAAGTTTGCATCGGGTCGACACTGCCACCTGCTTGGAGCACATTTTCTTTGAACGATTTAGCAGTTTCAGGGTCAAAAATACCTTTTTCTTTGAAGAGCTCAAAAGCATCGCAGTCAAGCACCTCAGCCCAAAGGTAGGTGTAGTAGCCGGAAGCATATTCGTTGCTACCGAAAATGTGTTTGAAATATGTAGAGCGATAGCGATAAGTCAATTCATCGGGCATGCCAAGTTGTTTTGTCACTTGGTCTTCGAACGCAGAGATGTCGATATCGTCGGTAGGATTGAGTTTGCCATATTGCAAGTCGAGCAAAGCAGCGCCGGCAAGCTCTGTGGTGCGGAAGCCCATGTTGTGAGTGCTTGCAGCTTCCAATTTTTGCACAAGTTCGTCGGGGATAAGTTCACCGGTTTTCCAATGATAAGCATACTCTTTGAGCAATTCCGGTTCAAAAGCCCAGTGCTCGTGCATTTGAGAGGGGAGCTCAACGAAGTCGCGGTCAACATTTGTGCCGGCTTGACTTTTGTAGCGAGCTTTTGACAACATGCCGTGCAAGCCGTGGCCAAACTCGTGGAACATGGTTTCAACCTCGTCGATAGTTAGCAACGAGGGAGTGTTGGCAGTGGGCTTAGAGAAGTTACCAACGTTGTAGATGATTGGGCGGCTTGAGGTCATATCTTCTTTCAACCATGAGCCTTTAAATTCGCTCATCCAAGCGCCTTGACGTTTTGAAGCGCGGGGGAAGTAGTCGGTCATAAACACAGCCACGTGTTCGCCCGTAGCGGCATCGGTAACGTTATAAACTTTTACCTCGTCGAAATATTTCGGAGCATCGGGCATTTCGGTGAATTTCACGCCATACAGACGTTCAGCCATAGTGAAAATGCCTTTGCGCACATTGTCAACCGAGAAGTAGTTGCGCACCTCATTTTCGTCGAGGGCATATTTTTGTTTGCGCACTTTCTCGTTATAGTAATAGTAGTCCCAGGGAGCAATTTTCACGCCTTTGCCTTCGGCATCAGCGATAGCTTGCATCTCAGCAACTTCTTCTTTTTCGCGGGCAACGGCAGGTTTCCAGATTTGCATCAAAAGGTCTTCAGCTTTTTCAACAGTACCGGCCATAACGTTGTCAGTCATGTATGCACCAAAGTTTTCAAAGCCGAGCAATTTGGCTTTTTTAGAGCGTACTTGCAAAATTTTGTTGATAACAGGGCGGTTGTCGTATTGGCCAGATGAAGCCAAGCTGGTGTAGCCTTTATACATTTTCTCGCGCAAAGCACGGTTGTCGGCATATTGCAACACCGGCAGACGGCTGGGCGAGTGCAAAGTGAGCACCCACTTACCTTTGTATCCGCGAGCGGCAGCCTCTTCGGCAGCAACGTCAATATTGCTTTGGGGCAGACCGGCAAGGTCGTCAATATTGTCAACCACAATTTCAAAAGCATTTGTGGCGGCAAGCAGATTTTTGTTGAATTGGATGTATAGGTCGGCAAGCTGGCCGTTGAGTGATTTGAGAGTCTCTTGGTCGGCTGCGCTGAGCAATGCGCCGTTGCGAGTGAAGCTCTTGTAGGTCTTTTCAACGAAAATCATTTGGTCGTTGTCAAGATTGAGTTTTGCGCGGTTGTCGTAGATGAATTTCACGCGTTTAAACAAGCCTTGATTCATCGACACCTCGTCAGAGTGAGCAGAGTAGAGCGGCTCAAACTCTTGAGCAATTGCTTGTAACTCCTCGCACGAATTTGACTCGGAAAGAGCGCCATAGACCATCACTACCTTATCGAGGGTGCGGCCTGAGCGGTCAAGCGCCAAAATGGTGTTGTCGAACGTAGGTGTTGCCGTGTTGTTTACGATTGCGGCAATCTCTTTGTTGTGCTCCTCAATGGCAGCACGCAGTGCAGGCATATAGTCGCCATACTCAATCTTGTCGAAGGGCGGGATTTCGTAGGGCGTGGTGTACGGCTGCAAGAACGGATTTTCACGCACGGTGGTTTGATTTGAGGCCATGGCAGTGCTCATCATAGAGGCAAGCACGGCGGCGGCAATTAAATGTTTTTTCATTATATATGTTATTGTTTGATATATTATCTATCACAAAATTAGTAAATTATCTGCATATAACAAAAAAGGATGCGCTCGGCGAGCGCATCCTTTCTAATTATGTGTATTACCGGTGAGGCTTATTTCACAGCTTCTTTGGTAACGTTAGTGCCACGTTTCACGATGTAAATGCCTTTAGCGGGGCTTGCAACTTTCACACCGTTAAGGTTGTAGTATTCAACTGAGTCGCCTTCAACAGTGAGGTCGCTAACGCCTGCAGTTTTGTCTACAGTGAATGTGATAGTAAAGCCGGGGATGTTGTCATAGTCGTGAGCTTCGTCGCCGACCAAATATCCGTCAGGGAATGTTACAACGTATTTGCCGTCTTGAGCAGCATTGCCGTTGAGGGGTTGGATGATTTCATTCCAAGCTTCGCCAAAGTCAACGTCGCCAAGTTCGATTGCTTCGCCGCCATCTTTTGAGATGGTTGCTTTGCCCCACCAAGAGGGACCAACTTCTTCGTAATCATTGAAGATGATGTCGATAGCATCGCACGATGCAACTGTTGAGTTGTTTGCGGGAGTGCTGGTGATTTTTACAGCTGCTTTAGCTGCTTCAATTACGAATGAGACGTAGAATTCGGGAGAAGCAACGGGCTCAGAATCGTCATCAAGGATAAGGTCGAAGTAGCCTTCGGGGAATGTTACGATGTACATGCCTTGTTCGCTAGCTACACCGCCGAGTGATTGAACAGCTTGGTTGTCATCAGTTCCATAGCCGGCGTCACCAAGTTCTTTGGTGCCAAAGTCCATGTCGCCACGTTTAGAGATAGTAGCTTTGCCGGCGCCAAAGCCAACATACATATAGTCGGGGAAAGTGAGAGTGATTTTATCACAGCTTTCAACTGTTGAACCGCTCACGGGGTCAGAAACTACATTAAATACAGCTTCTTCCTCTTGACCGACAGTGAAGGTGATAACAATTTCTTCAGAGAAGTCTTCACCTTCTTCGCCGAGTACGAAGTATTCAGCGGGGAAAGTTACAGTGTAAACACCGTTTTCGGCAGCAAGGCCACCGAGGGGTTGCACCATTTGGTTGTCTTCGTCACCCCACTCAGCATCGCCAAGGTTTTGAGCTTCGCCACCGTCTTTAGAGATAGTAGCTTTGTTGAACCATGAGCAAGCAGCAGCATTATAGTTGTTGAAAGTGAGCACGATTTTGTCGCACGATTCAACAACAGCGCCGTTAGCGGGGTCAGTAGTTACGCTAGCTGAGCCGGTTGAAGTAGTTGCTTCAACAGCGAATGTAGCGCTAAATTCGGGGCTGACAACGTTGTCATCGAGCAAGAAGTAACCTTCGGGGAAGGTGACGGTGTAATAGCCTGATTTAGTTGCGCCGCTGATGGGTTGTACCATTTGCGAACCGTTTTCACCGGCTTTAGCAGCATCAAGTTTTA
>CAYSLD010000147.1:0-4562 GCA_964431795.1 uncultured Bacteroides sp. | reverse complement strand
GCCGTATTGGTGCCCACAACGGTGCTCGCTTATCAGCACTACAACACATTCAGCGAACGTCTGAAGGACTTTCCGGTGCGCGTGGAGTATCTGTCGCGAGCTCGCACTGCCAAACAAGTTAAGGCAATACTCGACGACCTTGCCGAAGGAAAAATAGACATCATCATCGGCACACACAAGTTGCTGGGCAAAGGTGTGAAATTTAAAGACTTAGGACTGCTCATCATCGACGAGGAGCAGAAATTTGGCGTAGCAATGAAGGAGAAGCTCAAACAGCTGAAGGTGAACATCGACACGCTCACCATGAGCGCCACACCCATACCGCGCACCTTGCAGTTCTCACTGATGGGTGCACGCGACCTCTCAGCCATCAACACACCTCCGGCCAACCGCTACCCCATTGTGACCACAGTCACTCCACTCACCGACGACATAATGGCTGAGGCCATCAACTTTGAGCTTTCGCGCAACGGCCAAGTGTTTGTCATCAACAACCGCATTGAGGGGCTGTATCAGCTTGAAAGCATGGTGAAACGTTTGGTGCCTGATGCACGCACAATAGTGGCACACGGCCAAATGGCGCCTGAAACACTTGAAAAATCAATAGTTGACTTTGCAAATCATGACTACGACGTGCTGCTTGCCACAACAATTGTGGAGAGCGGTATTGATATGCCCAATGTCAACACAATAATAGTGAACAATGCACAAAACTTCGGCCTCAGCGAGCTGCACCAGCTGCGCGGACGCGTGGGCCGCTCAAGCCGCAAAGCATTCTGCTACCTCACCATTCCGGCGGGCAATCCGCTCACTCCGGTTGCGCGCCGACGTCTGCAAGCCATCGAAAGCTTCAGCGACCTGGGTGCCGGCATACACATAGCCATGCAAGACCTGGATATTCGTGGCGCAGGAAACTTACTCGGTGCCGAGCAAAGCGGATTTATTGCCGATCTTGGATATGAAACATATCAAAAAATTCTGAAAGAGGCAGTGATAGAATTGCGCACTGAGGAATTTGCCGACAAAGACACTGCCGAAAACGGCATCAATAATGCAGATGAGGAATTTGTTGCCGACACAACTATTGAGAGCGATCTCGAGTTGCTGCTGCCGTCGTGGTACGTGCCACAAGAGGGCGAACGCATTAACTTGTATCGCGAACTTGACTCGATAGAACGTGATGCCGACATTGATGCCTTTGCCGCACGTCTTGAAGACCGCTTTGGCAAAATGCCAGAGGTCACTGTTGAGCTCATCAAGGTGCCACGTCTGCGTCGCCTGGCACGTCGCTTGGGCATAGAAAAGGTGGTGCTCAAACAAGGACAAATGTATCTGTATTTTGTTGGCGAGGAGAACAAGGCTTACTATCAGTCGGCAATGTTTGGCCGCTTGATTAGCTATTTGCAACTCAATCCGCGCCGCGTGAAAATACGCGAGAACAGCGAGAAACGGTCGTTCAGCATCTACCGCGTAGGCACCGTAGCCGAGGCAATCAACGTGCTCGAGACAGTGCTGGCACTTCCGGTTAGCTGACCCACCGAAATAAAATAAGTAATGACAAAAAAGCCTGAGCGAAATGCTCAGGCTTTTTTGTCATTAATACAATTATGTAATTTAAATTACGAATCGATTATTCAGCTTCTTCGATAGTAACTGCGCGGTCGAGAGCAACATATTTTTCGCCGAGGTCGCAGAGGTTACCGTTGTTAGTAGTAGCTGTGATTTGTGAAGAGTTAACACCAAATTTAACCAATTGTTTTTGAACGCCGTCAACGCGGTTTTGGCGGAGACGAGTGTTGATTTGGTCTGTACCGGTGTAGTTATCAGCCCAACCGGTGAGAACGTAGTTCTTAGAGGGGTTTTCTTTCATTACAGAAGAAACAGCTTCGAGAACGTTAACGTCTTTTTTGGTGAGTTTGTAGCTGTTGATGGGATAGTAGATAGTAGCAAGGGGAGCTTTTTCAGCAACTTGTTGAACGGGACGGTTCAAGCAGTCGCGGAGTTGGTTTTCGAGGTCAGCGATGCGGCCTTCAGCAGAAGCGAGGCGAGCACGGAGAGCGTCGCAGTTTTCAGCTTCGGGGCAAACGGGAACAACGGGAGCGTTCCAAGTAGTTTTGCCGAAGTTGTAAGTTACGCCGAGATAACCTGAGATAGCTTGAGCAGTTTTGTTCCAAGCGTCACCGGGTTGGTCTTGGTGGTTGTCGATAGCGTTGTAACGGATATCGAGAGAGAGTTGAACTCGTTTGCTGATTTGGAAAGAGTTGATGATACCGGCGCGAACTGTCAACACGTTATCTTTAGCGTTTGACCAGTCACCGTTACCGTCTTTAGCAACAGTCCAGTAGTCACCGAGACCTGCATATACAGTAGCGTTGTAAACGCGACCGGGACGATAACCGCACCACCAGTTAGTGAGGTTGATCATGAAATCAGCAACGGGGCCAAAGTGGTTGAATTTTTGTTTGTAGTAGCCATTAACAGTTCCGTAAGGGTTGAAAGTGTTAACGCTAGAGAGGCCTTTAGATTGGAGCCAGTTTGCACCGATACGAGCACCGATGATGGGAGAGAACCATTTGCCAACGTAGAGACCGGCAGTGGGAGTGAAGCGATCTTTGAGGGCACGGTGTTGGTCGAGCGGGCTCATGTAAACACTAGCACCAACTTCACCTGTGATGAACCAGTTAGATTTGAAGTCGTTCAAGAGATAGCCTTGAGTGGGATCTTCAACGTATGTCACTTCTTGGTTTTGAGCTACAGCTGATGAACCAATGAAAAGTGCGCATACAGCAGCAAGGAATGCACTTTTTTTCATAGATAATGTTTTTTGAATCAATGAATATGTTTGTTTTAATGTATTAATTTATTAATTATGTATGATAACGTGTTTACGTTCGAATTATACTTTTACAAGCCACAAAGTTACAACAATTCCTCGACATAAACTTAATTTTCTGTAAAAAAATATCGCAAAAAAGTGATTTTTTTGTTACAAAATCAATTCAGTATCAGCTTTAGTCGGATACATTTCGTAGCAAATTAACACAAAATGTGCGGCAATTAATATGCATTAAGTTAAGAGACAAATCTATTACAGTTCCAAAAATATTATAAATCAGCACACTAAGTGCGCAAAACGATTAAATAACCGCGAAATGCGCATCATTTTAACACTTCAATCGGCAAATTTGTTTACAATGCAATTTTTCGGGCCGAGAAACTGATTTTTTTGGCGAAAAAGATGGTATTACCGCCAAATAGTTGTAACTTTGATGCACAAAACAAACAATAGATAAACCTAAAATCATATTTCGACATGAATTTAGTGTGCTTAACACCGTTATTTATAGGCAATATGCGCGGTTGGCAATTCATCATAGTTGTATTGCTGATACTTCTACTTTTCGGCGGCAAGAAGATACCCGAGCTTATGCGCGGGCTGGGTCGCGGCGTGCATGAGTTCAAGCAAGGCATTGAAGATGCCAAGCGCGAGATAAATCGCCCGATTGACAGCGACAGCAAAACCAACGACGAGCCAAAGGCAAAAGACGTTGACTAGCAACACCGACAACATGACATTTTGGGATCACCTCGATGCACTGCGCGGGGTGATATTTCGTGCTGCAGCGTTGGTGATAGTGCTGTCTGTTGCCATGTTTTTTGTGATGCGCCAACTGTTTGAGCACGTAATTATGTGGCCGTGTCGTGCCGACTTTCCGCTCTACTCTATGCTGAGTTTCATGAAGGGCGACGGCGACTTTTTGCCAAATATGGCCGGCAATGACTTCAGCGTAAAAATTATAAACATCAACCTTGGCAGCCAGTTGATGACACACTTGAGTGCATCGATGTGGCTGGGGCTGGCTTTGAGTTTTCCGGTTATAATATATTTATTGTGGAAGTTTATAAGTCCGGGGCTGTACGAGCATGAGCGCCGAGGAGCACGCAAAGCGTTTTTGTTTGGCAACGTGATGTTTTACTTGGGCATAATTGTGGGCTATTTCATTGTTTTTCCGATGGCGCTGCGATTTTTAAGCCAATATCAATTGAGTGCAAACATCGAAAATTCGCTAACTCTCGACTCGTACATGGACAATTTTTACACCATCATCGTGTCGATGGGCGTTGTGTTTGAGATGCCGTTATTGGCATGGATGCTAGGCAACATGAAATTGCTCAATCGCAGTTTTTTCAAGAAATACCGCCGTCACGCAATAGTTGGGCTAACTGCACTCGCGGCCTTTATCACGCCAACATCCGACGTATTCACACTGTTAATAGTGTTTATACCGCTCTATGCGCTGTGGGAATTCAGCGCCCGCCTTGTGCCCCGCGCCTAAAAATCTATTTCTAATCGAAAATAGTGTCACCGGGTGACAGTATTTTCGATTAGGGAAGCATAAAATGGGGGTAACGGAGGGAGAAAAGTGCCGCGTCGTGTTACAGTTTTGTGACAATAAAATAGCGATAATATCATAAATAATGGCAGATGGTTTGGCAAACCGCAATATTATTTGTATCTTTGCATGGTTTTCACGACAATTCGGAGACCGCTATCGTTACTA
>CAYSLD010000146.1:0-4572 GCA_964431795.1 uncultured Bacteroides sp. | reverse complement strand
AGCTGAGGTTGCCACGACCGATAGAAGTCTTTTCGCCAAATCTGTCTTCGAATACACGAGTGCGGCAGCCCATGGTTGCAATTTCGTATTTGTAACGCTTGGGGTCATCGGCACGCCATTTCTCGTGCTGATTGAAGGTGGCATCCAAGTTGACGAAGTTGGGGAAGAAGCGGCGAGCAGTCACTTTGCAGGCCAATTGATAGAGGTCGTAATTGGGGTCTTCGGGCAAGTAGCTTACACCGCGTTTTTTCTTCCAAATTTGGATGGGGAAGATAGCGGTTGCACCGTTGCCAACGCCTTCGTATGTAGAGTTGAGCAATTCGCGAATTATGCAACGACCTTCGGCAGAGGTGTCAGTGCCGTAGTTGATAGAACTGAACACCACTTGGTTGCCGCCGCGAGAGTGGATAGTGTTCATGTTGTGAATGAAAGCCTCCATTGCTTGGTGTACGCGGCTAACGGTGCGGTTCATCGCGTGTTGCAATAAGCGAGCTTCACCTTCAAGGCCGTTGAGGTCTTTCTTGATGTAGTCTTTTAGCTCAGCGTTGTAATACTTAGATAGATCTGTGCCTGACACTTGTTCCATATTCTTAATCTCCTCGATATAGGAATATCTTACGAACGGAGCCAAGTAGAAGTCGAAAGCGGGGATAGCTTGACCGCCGTGCATCTCGTTTTGGGCTGTTTCCAATGAGATACAAGCGATGATGCTGGCAGTCTCGATGCGTTTAGCCGGGCGAGATTCGCCGTGACCTGCAACGAAACCATGTTCGAGTATGCGGTCCAACGGGTGTTGAACACAAGTCAAACTCTTAGTGGGATAGTAGTCCTTATCATGAATGTGGATGTAACCGTTACGGACAGCATCGCGTGACTCCGGTGATAGCAAATAATCATCAACGAAGGGCTTGGTGGTTTCACTTGCAAATTTCATCATCATGCCGGCGGGGGAGTCGGTGTTCATGTTGGCGTTTTCGCGAGTGATATCGTTATTCTTTGCTTCGATAATTTCATGGAACATATCACGGGTTTTGGCACGACGTGCGATGCTGCGTTGGTCGCGATAAGCGATGTAACGCTTAGCCACCTCTTTGCGGGGGCTGTTCATCAATTCGAGTTCCACCATATCTTGGATTTCCTCAACGGTCATGCGTTCGCTACCTGCGATGCCGATGCGATCGGCGATTTTTTGGATTAGGGATTCGTCTTCACCAAGCTCGGTTTGGAGCATGGCTTTGCGAATGGCGGCTTTGATTTTTTCTTCGTTATAGCCCACTATGCGGCCATCACGTTTTACAACTGTTTGTATCATAATAAGAAATGGAAAATTCAACGTTTTTCGTGATAAAATCAGGTTGATTTTACTCTTGCAAAGGTAAGTTATAATTGAATTTTGTGCAAATAAAACCGCAAATAAATTTTATAAAAATTTCGTTTTGGAAAACTTTTCGGCATATTAAAAACGCTAATATATTGATTTAAAATATATTAGCGTTTTGTTTTGGAAAACTTTGTAAAATTGTTACTTATACAAAATGTAATTTTTGTCAAATGTCATATAGTCTTGCTTTTTCAATCCTGAATTTTTCAGTTTAGTACATTCATTATAGTCGTTGAGGTACTGTCTTGGCGGTTCGGCGTATGCCGATTCGGTCAAAGCATTGCGACGGTTGCTGTATGGCGAACTAATACCTGCAAGCGAAAGTAGTGTGTCGAAGGCGGTGCGGCTTGAAGAGACATTCTTGTTGGTATTGGCTTTTGCTGTCATTACTATTTGGGGGTATGCTTCGCAATAAGCCGGCGAAGTCCATAGCACAAGCGGCACGTGCAATTGCCAGTAGGTCGGAGTAGGCGACGCGTGGAGGAAACGTTTGCGGTTGTCATCGAAAATGTCTTCGCCGTGGTCAGATGTGTATAGCATAGCTGCGCGGCAATTTGTCTCGCCGAGTGTGGTAATAACGCTGTCGAGAAGTATGTCGGTGTAGCGGATTGAATTGTCGTAGGCGTTCATCAGCTGTTGGCGGTTCTCGATTTTAGCTTCTGTCACAGAATCGGGGCGGAAGTAGCTGTATTCCGCCGGATAGCGCTCGCGGTAGTTGAAGTGAGAGCCGTAGGTGTGTAGTACGATAAACTTCTTGGTGGCTTTATCGTTGGCGAGGTATTGCTTTAGTCGGCTGACAAGACTGAGGTCGCCGGTTGACGTTAGTCGGTCGCAAAAGAAGTCGATAGTGTCGGCTTCCTCGCTGAAGAAGTCGATGAATGAGCGGTTATGTACTTGATTGGAGAGCCATGCGGTGGAATATCCGGCTTGTTTAAACGCAGATATTACACTCTTAGATTTATAGATTGAGTCGCCATAGTTTTCTGCACTGAGGTGTGAGAGCAATAGCGGTACGCTCTTGTGGGTGATATTGCTCTCAGATAGCGTCTTGGGATAAAACACAATGTCATTGCGCTTGGATAGACGCGGATTTGTCGGACGGTCGTAGCCGAATAATTGCCAGTTATCGGCACGGGATGTCTCTCCGATAACCAGAACGTAAATTTCGGGAATACTATCGGCATGTGAAGATACGGCTTTGTGGCTGAAGTCAGCTGACGTTATGACATAGTTGTTTGTTGCTTTTGTACGCTTGATAGCCTCCATCATGTTGTCTACCACATTGGCCGGGAAGATTTGACGGGCAATGTCAAAGTCGGGTAGGGCGATGTAGCTGATGCCGAGCAAAATCAAGCCGATAGGAGTGAGAATGTGTGCAATGCGCTTGGGCCACTTCAATTGGCTGTCGTTGGCGCGTATCTTGTTCGATACGAACCCAATGCCGTAGAATATGGCAGGGACGTAGAGCACGCATACAATGACAATAGCCACGGATAAGTTACCCAACAACTCGCCAGCTTCTGCCGGGTTGGTCGTTACGAGGTTGAGATACATATCAATAGCGATGATAGATTCACCGTAGAGTTGCAGCAGTACGATTTGAAAGGCAGCAAAAAACATGAATGGAATGCATAGCAAAGCCGAGCGACCGACGTTCTTCGATGCGCTCATTATAAGATAGTAGATGCCGCACATCAGCACGATGTCGGTAATCTTGGCGAGAAAGTAGTCTTGTTCCGTCACGGCAAGTGCCAAATTTGGAACTAACAGAAAGATAGGCAACAGCCATACAACCATGGAAACAGCCCATGGGTGCGTGAATAGTTTCTTAAAATGCTTCATTAATATTAAAAATAAAACCCGTCTGGTGGCGTCCGAAGCCTAAGTCAAGACGCACATTGACGCGATGCTTGAATTCCCACCTATATCCTATTCCATAATTAGGTAGAAGGTGGCTTAAAGTTATGTTGGAAAATTTGTCAAAAATTGAACCGAAGCCGCCCCAAACGACGGCGCTGTTGCGATGCCAGATGTGTTGACGAAGTTCAACGCAGACATCAAATTCTGATTTGTCACGATAGCGACCTTCGTAATAGCCGCGCATATTGTCTCCACCGAGATAAGACATCAGTCCCCACGGAGTATTGCCGTAGGTGAAGCGGCCGTGGACAAGTGTTGCCAAGAGAGCGTCACGCCAAAGATGATGGTATGACGTTGCTGTGAGCTCTGTCAGCGAAAAAGCATAGTCATTTGCGAGAAAGCGAGGGTTGAACCGCTGAGTGACGCGCACGTTGATGCCGCTGTAAGCATTGGTTAGGAAGTCGCGTGAGTCATATATGAATGTTACACCTGCGCCAACATTGAATGTGTGCATACTCATGCCGTCTAATAAGTCGGGGCACTCGAAGTTGCGACCGCAAATGTAGTCAACGGCAGCAATCGGACCAAAATAGAGGTGCGTGGCAAACTTTCGGGTAAAGCTCACCTCGCTTTGCATACTCAAGTATTTGTATTTGCTTTCGTTGCTGTCGTTGTAGGCATTATCATAGCCGATGCCCCAGAACTTAGACGTTACGTCGTTAAAACTTACGTCATAGTTAAGACGATACCTGTCGTTGCGAGAGATGTTTGTGCCTCGGATGCCTACTGTGAAAAAACCGCTTGTCGTAGCATCGGCATATATTGAAACGTTCGACGGTGGTAGTTCGGTGTTTACTTTGTCATTGCGATAGAGACCGGCTGCCACTAAGCCTATGCCAAGCTTTGTGTCCGATGAATAATGAGGCCCGCCGATGATGCTAAAGTCAAAATCTTTGACCTCTTCCGATTTGTTGGCTTCGTTGAAATAGTCGATTACCTTATCGAAAAAGCTTTGCTTGCGTGCTACGGCCACAGTGTCAATATCAGAAGCGGATATTGAGGTGGCGTATACACTTGATATGGTAAGAGTTATGACGATAATCGCGAAGGTAAATCTCATTTTGAGCCGTTTGGTTTGGAAAGTTTTTGCAAAGTTACGCAAAAAGTTTTTACCTTTGTATGTTCTAAAAACAGACGAAGTGCCGGAATGTTCTCCTAAAACGGAATAAGTTCGGTGTTTATGCTTTTATTAAAGGATAGAAAGTTCACTTATGAATACTACAGATAAATATATGTGCAGGATGATAGCCCGACTGCTTGCCGAGCATGGA
>CAYSLD010000145.1:0-4603 GCA_964431795.1 uncultured Bacteroides sp. | reverse complement strand
GCATTGAGAATTTTATCGGGAGCGATGCCGCTGTTGTCTATGGTTTTAGTGATGATGTCGCAAATGTTGTCGATAGCCTCGGCGCTGCCATATTCACCTATATACGGCACATCGCAATGTTGCATCACAATCTCTCCGGCAAAATTTGCTATGCCGATGTTGATATAGTTGCAATATATGTCTACGCCAAGAAAATAGCCTGATGCGGGATTGAGCCCGTACACGCACGGGCGGCGACCACTATGGCTGTCTATTTTGCCGTGGTCTATGATGATGCCTTCAGCGCACATATCATTGATGAATTTTGCCACTGTAGGTATGCTCAATGCTAACTCTTTTGCTAACTCCGGTATGGTAGAAGTCTCGTGGTAAATGTAATATTTTATGATATTACGTTTTATAAGTGCGGGCCTGTGCCCCTGTTCTATGGCAGTAATAAGTGATCGAGTCATGGTTTATTTTGGTTGTGATGTGACGCAAAATTATAAAAAAAATCGGCTAGTTTTGCATTTTATCGAAATAATTAAGCCGCAATTCTGCAAATTAACAAAAAATAACCGTAATGCATCGCAAAATAGTATTTTTAAACTTTCTGATTTATGAAGTGCAGCAGAATTAATTAAGATTTTTGGATAAATATTTTGATATACTAAAAATTATTTGTTACTTTGTGCCGTATATACATTAATATATACCTCAAAACTTAATACTTTAAAAAATGATTGTTTCAAATTTAAACAATACTGCCCGCATTGAGTCGTTGCACCCACTATTTAAGGTGCTGTTTGACTTTGTGAAAAATACAGATTTCGATGCTCTGCCTCTTGGCCGCATCGACGTGAAAGGCGACGACCTTTTCATTAATAACCTCAACATTGATGGCGCCGACATCGAAAAGCAACCCCTCGAAATGCACCGCGAATATATCGACGTGCACATCCTCCTCGATGGCTCGGAGCAAATCGGTTGGAAAGCTATTGAAGATATCAAGCACTACACTAAAGAGTATGCCGCCGACGGTGATTGCGCTCTCAGCGACGACACTCCTTCGTTCTACGTGCACCTCAATAAAGGTGAATTTTGCATCGTTTATCCCGAGGACCCTCACGCTCCCGCTATCAGCAACGGCAAAATTCGCAAACTCATAGGTAAAGTAAAAGTTAACATCTAAACATATAACTGCCATGACTGACTTACGACTTAAAAAATGGTATCCGTGGATGGTCGTTGCCCTGCTTTGGGTGGTAGCTCTGCTTAACTACATGGACCGTCAAATGCTCTCTACCATGCGCGACGCTATGGCTGTCGATATTACCGACCTTGAGGATATGGTAAACTTTGGCAAAATCATGGCTGCGTTTATGTGGATTTATGGCTGCATGAGCCCCATATCGGGCATTGTAGCTGACCGTGTGAACCGCAAATGGCTTATCGTCATCTCGCTCGCCGTGTGGTCAACAGTGACTCTACTCATGGGTTATGCTTCAGACTATGAACATATCTATTGGTTGCGCGCTGCCATGGGCGTTTCGGAGGCTCTATACATCCCCGCCGCTCTCTCGCTTATCGCCGACTACTTCACCGGCAAACAACTCAGTTTTGCCATCGGCATACACATGACCGGCCTTTACATGGGTCAGGCTATTGGCGGATTTGGTGCATTCGTGGCTCAACATTTGTCGTGGCAGTCAACCTTCCACTGGTTTGGCATCGTGGGTATTGCCTACGCCGTTGTGCTCATCATTTTCTTGCACGAAAAACGTGAGTCGCAAGCTGACGCTAAAGAGCAATTGCCGCTCGCTCAAACCTTGAGCAACGGTCTGAAAGTTGTTGGCTCGTCACTCGGCATGCTCTTCGCAAACATAGCATTTTGGACAATCTTGTTCTTCTTCGCTACAAGCTCAGTGCCCGGTTGGGCTACCAAAAACTGGCTTCCCACTTTGTTTGCCGACAGCCTTGGCATTGACATGGTGACAGCCGGACCAATCGCAACAATCACAATTGCATTCTCATCGTTTATAGGTGTGATGATTGGCGGTCCGATGGCCGACAAATGGGCTGCTCGCAACTTGCGCGGCCGCATATACACCAGCTCAATCGGCCTCGCTCTCATGGTGCCCGCATTGGTGCTCATGGGCTATGGCTCGACTGTGGTTGCCGCAGTCAGCGCCGGTGTGATTTTCGGCTTTGGCTACGGACTGTTTGACGCTAACAATATGCCTATACTTTGCCAATTTGTGCCTTCGCGCTCTCGCGGCACTGCTTACGGCATTATGAATATGTCAGGACTATTTATCGGCGCTGCTGCAACAAACGTGCTCGGCTCGCTTGCTGCTAAAGGCCAAATGGGCACCGGTTTCGTATTTATGGCCGGAGCTCTTGTGCTTGCCCTCGCAGCACAATTGCTGATACTGCGTCCCAAAACTCTCAACATGGAATAATTTTAAAATTCAAAAAATAACAACCATAAAATTTAAATATTATGTTTGAAAAAATTAAAGGTCTTATCGACGCTCCGTTTACCCCCATGCACGCTAACGGAGATATCAATCTTGAACCGATTCCCGCTTACGCTGCTATGCTCGCTAAAAATGGCTTGCAAGGTGTTTTCGTTAACGGTTCATCAGGCGAAGGTTACATGCTCACTCCCGACGAACGCAAACAAATTGCCGAAGCTTGGGTGAAAGCTGCTCCCGCCGGATTTAAAGTTATCGTTCACGTTGGTAGCTGCTGCTTGCGCGAAAGCGTTGAGCTCGCTCGCCACGCTGCCGAAATCGGTGCTTGGGGCATCGGTTCTATGGCTCCTCCCTTCCCGAAAATCGGCCGCATCGAAGAGCTCGTGAAATATTGCGAACAAATCGCCGCTGCCGCTCCTTCTTTACCTTTCTACTACTACCACATCCCCGCCTTTAACGGCGCTTTCCTGCCTATGGTTGACCTGCTCAAAGCTGTTGATGGCCGCATCGACAACTTCGCCGGTATCAAATACACATTCGAAAGTCTTTACGAATATAACCAATGCCGTCTTTACAAAGATGGCAAGTACGACATGCTCCACGGTCAAGACGAAACCATCCTTCCCTCGCTCGCTCAAGGCGGCGCTCAAGGTGGCATCGGCGGCACTACAAACTACAACGGCCGTGAACTCGTTGGCATCATCGACGCTTGGCACAAAGGCGACATCGAAACCGCTCGCGAAAAACAAAACTTCTCGCAAGCTGTCATCAACGTTATCTGCAACTATCGCGGCAACATCGTTGGCGGCAAACGCATCATGAAGCTTATCGGCCTCGACCTCGGCCCCAACCGTGTGCCCTTCCGCAACATGACCGACGACGAAGAGGCTGCTATGAAGAAAGAACTTGAAGCTATCGGTTTCTTCGAACGTTGTAATAAATTTTAACCCTCGATGACTATGGACACAAAAAGCTACCTCAGCCAATGCGCCGATCGCTATCGCCGCGAATTGGTTGATAACATTATGCCTTTCTGGCTTAAATATGGCTTGGATCGCGTGAACGGCGGTGTCTACACATGTCTCGACCGCGACGGCTCGCTCATGGACTCTACCAAATCTGTATGGTTCCAAGGCCGTTTCGGATACACCGCTGCTGCAGCTTACAACAATATTGAGAAAAATCCCGAATGGTTAGCTGCCTCTAAAAGTTGCATCGACTTTATCGAAGCTCACTGCTTTGATACTGACGGCCGCATGTACTTCGAGGTTATGGCCGACGGCACCCCCTTGCGCAAACGCCGCTACGTGTTCTCTGAATGTTTCGCTGCCATCGCTATGAGCGAATATTCTCTCGCAACCGGCGACCGCTCGTATGCCGAAAAAGCTCTGAAACTCTTCAAAGACATACGCCGTTTCATCTCTACTCCGGGCATCCTCGAACCTAAATATTTGCCCACTCAGCCCGCAATCGGTCACTCAATCACAATGATTCTTATCAACACCGCTGCTCGCGTGCGCGCTGTCATCTCTGACCCCGTGCTCGACCAACAAATTGACGAATCAATTGAGCGCCTCAAACTGTTCATCCATCCCGAATTTAAAGCACTCCTCGAAACAGTAACACCCGAGGGCAACCTCATCGACACCATCAACGGTCGCGTGATTAACCCCGGTCACTGCATCGAAACTGCTTGGTTCTTGCTCGAAGAAGCTCGTCATCGCAACGATAAAGAGCTCACCGACATGGCAATCACCATACTCGATTGGTCATGGGAATGGGGCTGGGATAAACAATACGGTGGCATCATCAACTTCCGCGATTGCCGCAACTTCCCCGCTCAAGACTATTCTCAAGATATGAAATTCTGGTGGCCCCAAACTGAAGGCATCATTGCCACACTCTATGCTTACGAAGCTACCGGTAATGAAAAATATTTGGAATGGCACCGCATGATTGACGAATGGACATTCAAACACCTGCCCGACCCTGAATATGGCGAATGGTACGGATATTTGCATCGCGACGGCACTGTGGCTCAGCCCGCTAAAGGTAACATCTTTAAAGGCCCGTTCCACGTTCCACGCATGCTCACAAAAGCCACCGAGCTTTGCCTGCGCATAAAATAACGCAACTCCCTCAATAAC
>CAYSLD010000144.1:0-4611 GCA_964431795.1 uncultured Bacteroides sp. | reverse complement strand
TAGCGCGGGTCGCGGTGCTGACGGCGTTGGGCTATGTAGTCGTTGAGACAGCGCACAGCGTACTTGCCAAGCCAAATTATGGCAACGAGATTGCAAATGGCCATGAGCGACATTGTGATGTCGGCCAAAGACCAAACAATGCCAAGCGAAGATATGCCACCGATAAAGACCATAGCGGTCACGGCAATGCGGTAGATGTAAACTGCGCTGCGATGGCGCGTGATGAAGCGCACATTTGTTTCGCCGTAATAGTAGTTTGCCACTATAGATGTGAAGGCGAAGAAGAAGATTGCGCAGCTCACAAACATTGAGCCAAATCCGGGTATGAATTGGAATTGAGAGTCGACGGCACGCTGAGTGAGGCTTATGCCCTCGGCTGTAGCGCCGATGTGCACACCGCTGCAAAGTATGATAAATGCCGTGCAGCTGCATATCAACAGTGTGTCGGTGAATACGCCCAAGGCTTGCACCAAGCCTTGTTTCACGGGGTGAGAGACGTGCGCGGTTGCGGCAACATTAGGTGCCGAGCCTTCACCGGCCTCGTTGCTAAAGAGGCCACGGCGTATGCCCATAGCCATTGCGCTGCCCACGGTGCCGCCAATAGCCTGATTGATGCCGAATGCATTTTCAATAATAGTCATAAACACGGTTGGCACGTGCTGAATGTTCATGCAAACAATTACGGCTGCTACGAGCAAATAGGCAACGGCCATAATAGGCACTACCCATTGGCTGAAACGAGCGATTGATTTGATGCCACCCCAAATAATCATAAGAGTGAGCACAGAGATAACTATTGCAGTAACAATACGTGGCACTTGCCATGAGTGATTGAAGGCCTCAGTGATGGTGTTGCATTGCACAGAATTGTAGGCCAAGCCAAAAGTCACTGAAATGAGGACAGCAAAGGTCACTGCCCAAGCTTTTGAGCCTATGCCATGAAGTATGTAGTAGGCCGGACCTCCGCGAAAATGGCCGTTACCGTCGTCAACTTTGAATAGTTGCGCGAGTGTCGACTCAATAAAAGCCGACGAAGCGCCAAACAAGGCAATCATCCACATCCAAAACACAGCGCCGGGGCCGCCCAGCACGATTGCAGTTGCCACTCCGGCAAGGTTGCCGGTGCCCACACGGCTGGCAATAGACACCATGAAGGCTTGAAAAGAGCTTATGCCGTTTTTGTTATTGTCAGATTTAGAGACCAGCAAGCGGCACATTTCGCCGAGCATGCGAAATTGCACACCACGAGTGCGCAATGTGAAATAGAGAGCAGCCACAATGAGCAGCGGCAGCAAAATGTAATCAGATAGACTGTTACCAATCCAAGAGATTAATTGTTCAGTTTGAGGCATGTTTGATAGTGTCAGATTGTACTTTTAATAATGTGTCTGTAGCGAGAGTGCGTCGGTGGCGCAAGAAGCTAAACATGCTGTCAAAGTCACGTTTGAACATGATGCCAACGCCCTGGGTGGTTTGTGCTGTGCGCAAATAATAGTTTTGGTCGTTGTATCGGTTGTAAGCTTTCAGGCGCCAAGAGCCTGTGCGATTGAGCAAATACTCAATATCGAAGTCACCTATAAATTGGTTGGTGTTGAGCGATTTGTCGCGATATCCAAAGTTGCCGTTAAAGCGCAGGCGATTGTTGAGCAAAGAGCTTGACAGGGCCACGTCAACCTCTACGTCGCTAAAGTCGCCGCGGTCACTGCGAAGGTTTGGAGCTATGCTCCAGTTTTCGCTGAGTTTGCCGAGCATGCTGCTGAGCTGAGCGCCCAGTGTTGATGAGGCCACCGAGAAGAGTTCGTTACCTTTTGTGGTTGACGACATATAGTCAGGAGTGTAGAAACGGTTAAGGGCCAAAAGGTAAATGATTTGACGGTTCATCATATCTTCGGTGCTGACAATAGAGCGCACTTTGCGGTAGACATCGCTGGTGAGGGTTGGAAATTCGAGGTCGAACGATATGTCGGGCTGACGCATATCGCCGCTCGCCATCAACAACGCGTGCACGGGCACGTTTGTTCGGTTCAGTTCCTTATCCTGCAAGAACGATTCGTCGAGGTCAGAAAGGTTAGCATTCACTGAGTAAACGGCCTTGATATCGAGGCGCGCGGCATACGGGTCGCCGGTGAAAGCAATAGAACTACCCTCTTTGATTGTGAAATCTTTGACAATGATGTCTTGGAGGGTGAAGTTATAGCTACCACGGTCAATGGTGTATGTGCCGTACATGTGAAGGTCGTTGCCTTGCGAAGCGTAGGTCATGCGCAAGTTGCCCGAGCCGTAAGCTTTGATTTCGTCACCGCCGATGGGGTCCATCACGAGTATAACTTTTGCGGCCGGGGTAATATCAACTTGGAAATTCATGTTGTAGGCCGACGGGGCATCTTGCTCGGCAGCTTTGGCGAGCATACGGTCGCGATATTCGCGCACGGCAGCGGGTATGCGGTCAACCTCAATGATTGAGTCGGTAATTTGTTTCACGCTGGCGTCGCGGAAAGTTATAAACTGGTAGTCGTCAGCCTCTTCGGCATCAGAGAGCACAAAAGTAAATGTTGAGCCATCAGCTGTCGACATATTTACGTCGATATTAACCACACCGGGAGCGCCTGTCACCGAGGCCGAGCCATTACCAAAAATGCGGCCATACCAATCGGGGCTTTGTTTAGAGGTAACGTCGTAGCTGAGGAAGTTGCGAGCGTTAGTGATGCGGAAGTCAAATACCGGGTCGTGGAAATAGTTGTGTTTCAGCCAACCATTTAGCAGGGCAGTGTTGCCATAGGCATCTTTGAGCGTGATATCTTTTATATCAATTCGACCGGGGCGTATATGCACACTGTCAGCGGCATAATACCACGTGTTGGTAAAGTCAATTTTCAAGCCGAGGTCTTCAGCCAACAAATCGCCTTCGAGGTCAATATTTTTGAAGGTACCAAACAAACGGGCTTTACCTGAAGCATAGCCTTTGACGTCGGCAGCGAAGGCCGACATAAATGGTTTGAGGAAGCCGACTTTTACGTGTTTTGCGTCGAAATTGATATCCAATGCTTCTTTTGTAGCAAATATATCGCCGTATATGCGTGAATGTTCGCCACCGGGCTCAACAATGTCGGCATCGAGATAGAATGCTTCTTTTTCGTTATCCCAATAGGCTTTTATGTCGCCATCGCCAAGCACGCAATAATTGTAGCCAATGCCGTCAACGTGGAGATTGTTGCAATTGATGTAAGGAGTTTTGCCAAACAATCCTTTAGCGTGGAATTGGCCGGTGGCATCGCCACAAATCAGAGCCTTGTCAATGTCGAGAGTTTCGAATATAGATTGCAGATGTATGTTGTTGAGGTCAACCAACAGTTCGGAAGAAGCGTCTTCAGAGGCCGTACCGTTTATGCGAATGGCTTGAGTATCGGTTGACATTTCAAAGTTGTGCACAGCCAAATGTTTTGGCGACCAATTTATTTCAGACGGCGATAGGCGCCAAACAGCATCGCCAAAGTTGATATCACCTGGATTGATATTAACGTCAGCGGTAAATCCGCCGTCAGCATCGCGACCGAGCAATGTAGAGAAGCTGAGCACACCGTTAATAGGTTTTTCGCGTTCGATGTACCAATCAATCTTAGTGTCAATGCGGTTGTTTGCCGCGTTCATTGCTGTCACCAAAGCCATGGGGCCTTTTTGTGTTGGCGTTGTGGTGGTGAAATAAACCAATCCGTTTTGATTTTCACCGCTAACCTCAACTTCAGCTGCGGTGTTTTCGATAATTTTATCGCCTTGTTGCAGATACGGAGCATCAACGGTGACGAGCATAGATTTGTTGTCGTAGTCCATATATCCGTCAATCGACACAGGATAGATTATTTGCACGGGGAAGTTGAAGAAGCGCGAGAAATTTTCGGCATTAGCAATTTCAAATTCAAAGTTGAAATTATTGTTGTGGTTGCGCGTGGCCGTAGACGAAGCTATGTGTTTCTCTGATTTTTCTACGAAGGCCGGGAGTATCTGAGCCACAATGTCTTTGCCTTGACTAACGATATTGAGCAAGCTAAGATTGCCCTCAATTTTGCCGTTTAAAAAGTCGCTGCTCACAGTGACATGGTGCGGACGCTCAACGCTATTTGCATCTATGCGCAACTGACGGCAAAGGAAATCGGGATTTTCCTGGTGAGTGAATGCGATATTGCGCACATCAATGTAACCGTCAACCCATTCGGCCATTTTACCGGCAAGGTCGGCATCAATCTGAGCAGAGAGTTTATATCCTTCATATTTGTTTATCAATCCCATGGCATGCAGGTCAAGGCCTTGAGCAATTGCCGACACAGCCAAACGCGGGCGCACATCGGAGTATGAGCCTTCAATCTCGGCATCAAAATATCCGAGGTGATGGTCAAGAGCCAAATGTCCGGCAAACGATTTGTCGGGATTTGCCGATGCGTCAATATGAAGGTCGTTATAGTCAATTCCCTTATAGTGCAAGTTTGAGATATCAGCTACGAGTGTGCCGGAAATTATTTTATTTACCGACTCGCCGTTAAGGTCAAATGTGCCGCTCACCAAGCCCAATTCAGGTTTTCCGGTGAGAGCGCAAAGGTCAACGTCAACAGCATCAAC
>CAYSLD010000143.1:0-4613 GCA_964431795.1 uncultured Bacteroides sp. | reverse complement strand
TTTATCTTTGCAGCAAACAAAAAAATATCATGGAATGTTCAAAAAAATTTTATAGCGAAGACGAAGCCCTTGATATAGTTTTGGGTCAGAAAGGCTCAGAGGCACGAGACGACTATGAACAACAAATGCAATCGTTTCTTGTAGGCGATGCCATAAAACAAGCTAGAAAATCTTTAAACTTAACACAAGAAGAGCTGGCCAAGCGAATTGGCATACAACGTGCTCAAGTTTCAAAAATAGAGAACGGAAAGAATCTCACTTTAGCGACAGTGTCAAGAGCATTCAACGCTATGGGACTTAAAGTATCGCTTACAGTTCAAGGTCTCGGATCGATTGCATTTTGAATTGGCTTAGCGAAAACAGGCAAAGGCTGTGCCCGGGGGCACAGCCTTTGTTGTGGAGAGGGGTTTGAATCGACTAATTATTGAGGGGGATTATTTTTTGCGATTGCGCCAAAGTAAGATTGGGATAAGATAGGTTAGACGATTAAGCTAATTTAAATAAAGCTGCGAATGTCGTCATTAACCTTTATTAACTTCCACAATCAACTAATTAATATAAAATATATTATCTTTGTGAAAAGTAAATATATGCAGCATGTGTTTATCAACTATTTTATCAACAGAACTAACTCTTGTTTATTTATGAAAAAATTTAAGATTTTAATTATTTCAATTTCGTTTCTTTTCATTACGGTTATTTTGACACAAAATTGTTTTAAAGAAGAAACGCTCACTGAGCTACAACTAGAAAATATTGAAGCTCTTTCTGCAGGTGAATCTACCAATTTCTCATGTGGGTATTCTGCATATGAGTGGGGCAGCGCGTGGTATGAGCCAACACGGTATTTTACTGTTTGCAGAAGCGGTTGCCCAGAAAAATCCGGGACATCGCCTAAATACATTAATTGCTAGATAAATTCTAATAGGGCCCATGTTCTAAATAGTTAATTATGTAGAACATGGGTTATATAGATATGGTTAATTATATATATTGGCCAATACAACTCGTAAACGACATATTAACAATTAAAGGCCTTAAGTAATGAGAACAATAAAGTATTTAAAAAATATTGGATTGTGTTTTATTGCCAGTTGGATTGTTTCATGCTCAAATACAGATAACAATAAGATATTGCAGTCTTCTTCCATACCAACAACTGATGTGAAAACTTCTGATACGCCATATAGCCAATCTACCATGTTTCCGCAAGATGCGCTGTTGCTTTCAGATAGCATTTTGGTTGTTTATGAACCTAAATTGGAAGATGGTTTTATTTGCGTATATAATGACAAAACACATGATCAAATAGCTCAATTCGGCTCATTAGGACCAGCCCCAGACCAATTTATAAATCCGCGACCACTATTTGACGGTATATTGTCAGCTGATAAATTTTTCGTGGCCGATTTAAAAGGCATTTATGCATTTGATGCTTTTAATGATTATTCAAATAGGGTTAAGGGAGATTTCATAGAACAGATACCGGAAGATTTTAAACTTTATAATTATTTGCTTGCAAATAACGATTCAGTAATGGTGTGCAGTCAAACCGGCCCACACCAACTCTCTATATATAATAAGACAACAAAAGCAGTGGGATATCGCGATTTCTTTCCGAATAATACCGACATTGCCACTAATGATTTAGTGAAAAATATGAACGTATATGAGGCTAGCTACACATGCAGTGAAAACCTTGTAGCTGCTGCTTATCACAATTGGAAACAAATTGATATTTATGACTTATCTACCGGTGAAGTGACAAATGTGCGATTTGACGACTATCTGTATAATAAAGATATGATTAGATATGATACGAATAAGCAAATTATTGATATCGCAGATGACGCCAAAATTTATTTCACTCAGATTAAGTCAACAAAAAATTATATATATGCCTTGTGTTGGGACAATATTAAATCAGTGATTGGCAAGGCGCAAGTTACTCCAACCGTCTATCAAATTGATTGGCAAGGCAATGCAATAGCAAAATATAAATTTGACCGACCTATTGCTAACTTCTGTATCTACAACGACACAATTAAGTACGCGATAGGCATACTTGAAGACGGCGAAATGCATATTTTACATTGCGACTACCAACAATAATTGCATTTTGAATTGGCTTAGCGAAAACAGGCAAAGGCTGTGCCCGGGGGCACAGCCTTTGTTGTGGAGAGGGGTTTGAATCGACTAATTATTGGGGGGATTATTTTTTGCGATTGCGCCAAAGGGCAGTCATGTCTTCGAGAGATTTGCCTTTAGTTTCGGGCACGAGTTTCCAAACGAAGATTGCAGCGATGACGCAAATGATGCCATAAAGTCCGTAAGCGAACATGTGGCCGAACTTATCGCCCATTTCACCTAGTTGCATGTTGTACATGGGGATGAAAGTTGATGAGACGATGAAGTTGAAAATCCATTGGAAAGCAACAGCAATAGCAACAGCAGCGCCACGAATGGTGTTGGGGAAAATCTCAGCGATGAGCACCCAGCAGATTGGGCCCCAGCTGAACATGAACGAAGCGCTGTAGATCATGATGCTGATAACTGAGCAGATGGCTGGCATACCGTTGACCACATTGCAAAGAGCAACGCCAAAGGCGCCGATAGCCATACCTATTGAGCCGTATATGAGCAAAGGTTTGCGGCCCCACTTTTCAACGGTGAAGATGGCAAGCAAGGTGAACAGTATGTTGACGATACCCATAAGCACTGTTTGCACCATAGGATTGCCCATGCCCATGCTTTCGAAAATGCGAGGAGCAAAGTAGAGCACTGCGTTGATGCCGACGGCTTGTTGGAACACGCTGAGCATGATGCCGATGAAGATAACCATAACACCGTAGGTGAATAGTTTTTCGGTTTTTTCTTCGGCAGTAGCTTTGATGTCTGCAAGGATTTCTTTAGCTTTTGTGACGCCATTGATTTTGGTGAGCACACTGAGAGCTTTGTCATCTTTGCCTGACATAGCGAGATAGCGTGGAGTTTCGGGCACGAGGAGCACGAGCAGAGCGAAAAGGCCTGCGGGCACAGCTTCGCTAACAAACATCAAGCGCCAGCCGGTTTCTATGGTCCAAGCAGCGTCGCCGGGATTCATGATTTGGTTTACGCCGTTAACGAGCTCAACAACGGGGTTGGCATGGCTGCCAAGGATGAGGAAGTTAACGAAGTACACCACAAGCTGACCAAAGATGATAGCGAATTGGTTCCACGAAACGAGAGTGCCGCGAATGTTGCTGGGAGCAACCTCAGCGATATACATTGGGCAGATAGCCGAAGCGAGTCCGACACCAATGCCACCGAGCACGCGGTATAGGTTGAATGTGATAAGCAATGAGTAGGTAGGCACACCATGTTCGTAGAACAAAAATTCGGGGTCGTACGAGCCAAGAGCAGACAGGAAGAAAAGTATACCTGCCAAGAATAGCGAGTTGCGACGTCCGAGGCGAGTGGCCAAAAGACCGGAGATAGCGCTACCAATGATGCATCCGATTAGAGCACTAGATGATGTGATGCCGTGAAGTGAATCAGTGTAAACGAAATCTTTAGCGCCCATAAAGAACGCTTGCAGACCTTTTTCAGCGCCTGAAATAACGGCAGTGTCATAACCGAAAAGGAGGCCGCCGATTACGGCGACGAGAACAATTGAGAATAAGTAGGCTTTGCTGCCTTTATCTGTATTGCTCATGATATAGATAAGATTAGCAGAAAGAGGGTGCGACTAAAAATAGACACGCCCTCTTTCGTGTTATACAATAAATTAATTAGCAATACATGTTGAAGATAGCTTCGTAAAGCTCTTGTTTGCCGCTAGTTTGTTTGGGCTCACCGTTAGCTTTAGCGTAAGCAACAACATCTTCGAGGCTGAGTTTGCCTTCTTCAAATTCTTTACCTTTACCGCCGTCGAATGAAGCGTAGCGGTCAGCAAGCATTTGTTTGTAAGGAGACTCTTCAAGAAGTTTAGCAGCACCTTCGAGAGCGCGAGCCATAGCATCCATACCAGCGATGTGAGCGATGAAGATATCTTCGAGGTCGGTAGAGTTGCGACGAGTTTTAGCGTCGAAGTTAGTACCACCGTTACCAAAGCCACCGTTGCGGATAACTTGAACCATAGCTTGGATGAGTTCGAAGTTGTCGATGGGGAATTGGTCAGTATCCCAACCGTTTTGGTAGTCACCGCGGTTAGCGTCGATAGAACCGAGCATGTTGTTGTCAACAGCAACAGCGAGTTCGTGTTCGAAAGTGTGGCCGGCGAGAGTAGCGTGGTTAACTTCGATGTTCACTTTGAAGTCTTTGTCTAGGCCGTGAGCGCGGAGGAAACCGGCAACAGTTTCGGTGTCAACGTCGTATTGGTGTTTGCAGGGTTCCATTGGTTTGGGCTCGATAAGGAAAGTGCCTTTGAAGCCTTTAGCGCGAGCGTAGTCACGAGCGAGTGTGAGCATTTGAGCGAGGTGCTCTTTTTCGCGTTTTTGGTCAGTGTTGAGGATTGACATGTAACCTTCGCGGCCGCCCCAGAACACGTAGTTAGTACCACCGAGTTCGATAGTAGCGTCGATAGCGTTTTTGATTTGAACAGCAGCGCGAGCAACGACGTCAAAGTCGGGGTT
>CAYSLD010000142.1:0-4678 GCA_964431795.1 uncultured Bacteroides sp. | reverse complement strand
GGGGCAGCCTTCCAACCAGTTGCCGGTGTAGACTTGCATGCCGGGTTGAGTGGTGTACACTTCAACGCTGCGTCCTGAGAGGTCGCCGGTGAGAGTTGCAGCGTGGCGGAACTTGCCGTTTTCGCCGTCAATCACCCAGCAGTGGTCGTAACCGCGGCCAATGACGAGGGGCTCGAAGTCAGCGCGAATTTCTTTGCCGATAGCTTTTGCTTTGCGGAAGTCCATGGGAGTACCTTCAACGGGAGTGAACACGCCGGTGGGCACTTGTTTTTTGCTGGTTTCGAGGAATGATTGAGCGTTCACCAAAAGGTTGTGGCCGAGGATGTTACCGTTGCCTTCGCCGTTGAGGTTGAAGTATATGTGGTTGGTGAGGTTAACAACAGTGGGTTTGTCGGTAGTTGCTGTGTAGTTTATTTTGAGCTCGTTGTCTTCGGTCCATTCGTAAACAACGGTAGCTTTACATTCGCCGGGGAAACCTTCTTCGCCATCGGCAGAAGTGTAGGTCATAGTGACTTTATTGTCAGCGCCGAGCTCACCGTTCCAAATGTGGTTTTGGAAGCCGTTGGGGCCGCCGTGCAAAGAGTATTGACCTTCGTCGTTAACGGTGCGCACTTGCGAGGTAACGCCGTCGATGGTGAAACGGCCAAAGTCGATACGGTTGGCGAAACGGCCGGGAGTTTTGCCTGCGCAAGGGCCGTCAGCCATAAAGTCAGCTACGTCTTGGTAGCCAAGAGCAACATCGGCAAGATTGCCGTTTTTGTCAGGGACAACAACGCTAACGATACCGGCGCCGAGGGTTGAAAGAACTACAGAAGCTCCGCTATTGTTTGTAAGTGTGAACAGAGTAATTTGACCATGTTTTGAGTCAACTTTTTTAATTTCTGTTTGCATGAGGTAAAGATTTAATTTTTTGGTTAGTAATGTTTATATATCTTTGAATTACATTAATATGCAAATTCGGTTACGCACATGCTACGCATAACTATGCAAATATAATCAACTTTATGCACCTTGCATAGCTATGGGCTTTCTTTTTAACAAACTTTACCCTTTGCGCGGCTATCTGCCGGCGATTGTTTGAAATACTGAGTATTTATGCGTAACTTTGCATAAAATACACAATCTGATGAGAATAGACATTATTACCGTCCTCCCTGAGATGCTTGAGTCACCCCTCGGATGCTCAATACTCAAACGTGCCTGCGACAAAGGCTTGGCAGAAATTGTGGTGCACAATCTGCGCGATTATACTACAAACAAGCACCGCAAAGTTGACGATTATCCTTTTGGTGGCGACGCCGGCATGGTGATGCAGGTGGAGCCCGTTGACCGTTGCATCTCTGCACTTAAGGCGCAACGCAACTATGATGAGGTGATTTTCACCGCTCCCGATGGCGAAACTTTCAACCAGAAAATCGCCAACGGACTGTCTATGCTCGACAATATCATTATACTTTGCGGACACTACAAGGGCGTGGATTATCGCATACGCGAGCATCTGATTACGCGCGAAATATCAATCGGTGACTACGTGCTCACCGGCGGAGAAATGCCGGCAGCCATAATCACCGATGCTATCATACGTCTGTTGCCCGGAGCTATCGGTGATGAGCAATCTGCGCTCACCGACTCGTTTCAGGACAATTTGCTTGAGCCGCCTATTTACACACGTCCGGCCGACTATAACGGATGGCGTGTGCCCGACATTTTGCTCTCCGGACACGAGGCAAAAATTGCCGAATGGCGCCATGAGCAGGCCCTTGAGCGCACAAAGCGTTTGCGCCCCGACTTGCTCAAATAACTATATTTTTGCTCCGCGAAGATATGCGGCGGCAATGTAGGGAGTGTGATGTGAATAGGGAATGTAGGCCAAAGACGGCACGGGCACGGTGACGATGAAATTAGCCACTTTGCCCGGAGCTATTGAGCCATAACTGTCTGCTGAGTCCATAGCGCGGGCGCCGTTGATGGTGACCGCATCAAGGGCCTCCTCGGGTGTGAGGCGCATCTTTATGCAGCCCAGAGCCCACACAAAGCGCATATCGCCTGACGGTGACGAGCCGGGGTTGAAGTCGCTGGCAAGAGCCACGGTGCATCCGGCATCGACAGCTTTACGTGCCGGAGCGTATGGCATACCCAAAAAGAACGATGCCCCGGGCAGCATGGTTGCCACGGTGTCGTTTTTTGCCAGTAGTGCTATTTGTGCATCTTCGGCGCGCTCAAGGTGGTCAACCGACAGAGCATGGTGAGCCACGCCCACCTCCACACCGCCCGACACGGCAAGCTCGTTGGCATGAATTTTTGGCCGCAAACCGTATTTTGCTGCGGCAGTGAGTATGCGGTCTGTTTCGTCGGGAGTGAAAAATCCGTCGTCGCAAAACACGTCAACAAAGTCAGCAAGACCTTCGGCGGCCACAGCCGGCAGCATATCTTGGATGATGTGGTCAACATACGCGCTTTGACGGCCCGCATAGGCACGTCCAACGGCATGAGCGCCCAAAAAAGTTGCGCGCACGTGCATCGGTGTAGCCTCGGCAATCAGCGCTATCACACGCAGCATTTTGAGCTCGTCGGGCAATGTGAGTCCGTATCCGCTTTTTATCTCCAAGCATCCGGTGCCCATTTGCATCACTTCGTTCACGCGCTGCATAGATTGCATGAACAGGTCGGCCTCGCTTGTGGCATGGAGCAAATCGGCCGAGTTGAGTATGCCGCCACCGCGGGCAGCAATTTCCTCGTAGCTGAGGCCGTTTATTTTGTCAAGAAATTCGCCGTCGCGAGTGCCGGCATACACAAGGTGCGAGTGAGAGTCGCAAAACGAAGGGAGCACCCAACCGCCCTCGGCATCAATAATCTCCTCGCACACGCCCGGCTGCGGGAAGTGCGACATTTCGCCAAAGCTGTCAAACAAGCCCGACACGGGGTCAACGCGCAGCCAAGCATGGCGCAGCCCCGTGCCGTATATTTCGGCTATATTGCTGATAATCATATATGAATTATTGTTTGCGTAGGAACTCAACAGTGGCGGCGATGAGCGGCGACATCACAGTGTCGTTTTCAATGTAAGGCACTTGTTTGCGATATTCGGCATGCCAAGCTTCGATTTTTGGCGACGACTTGAGGGGGCGGCGCATATCAAGAGCTTGTGCGGCATTGAAAAGTTCTATGGCAAGCACTCGCTCGGTGTTGTCAATCACGCGCACAAGTTTTGTGGCTGAGTTTGCACCCATCGACACATGGTCTTCTTGGCCTTGCGAAGAGGGTATGCTGTCGCAGCTTGTGGGCCAACACAGGCCTTTTGATTGGTTGACAATCGAGGCGGCTGCATATTGTGGTATCATGAAGCCACTGTTCAGACCGGGGTTGGCAACAAGGAACGGTGGCAGTTCGCGTTGTCCGGAGATGAGGCGGAATATGCGGCGCTCTGAGATGCTCGACAGTTCGCTCATGGCGAGTGCGAGAAAGTCCATGGGCAGCGCAATCGGTTCGCCGTGGAAGTTTCCGGCCGACACAATGAGGTCTTTTTCGGGGAAGATTGTGGGGTTGTCTGTGGGGCTGTTTATTTCAGTTTCTATAACCGAAGCAACATAGTTAAGCGAGTCGCTGACGGCGCCGTGCACTTGCGGCATGCAGCGGAATGAATATGGGTCTTGAACGTGCTTTTTGGGGCGGCTGATAAGCTCGCTGCCATCCAACCAAGCGCGCACATCGTTGGCCACGTCAAGTTGTCCGGGGTGAGCGCGCACGGTGTTAACTTCGGTGCCAAACGGCTCAATACGGCCGTCAAAGGCGTCAAGGCTCATCGAGCCGATTTTGTTGGCAAGATGCATCAAGCGGCGGGCTTTGATGACAGAGTGCACAGCGTGTGCGCTCATAAATTGCGTGCCGTTGAGCAGGGCCAAGCCTTCTTTTGACAAGAGGCGTACGGGTTGCCAGCCGAATTTGGTGAGCACCTCTTGTGCGGGCACAACTTTGCCCTCAAATTCTACTTCACCCAAGCCTAACAAGGGCAAACTGAGGTGAGCCAGCGGAGCCAAGTCGCCCGAGGCGCCGAGTGAGCCCAGTTGATACACCACGGGGATAATGTCGTGGTTGAAAAAGTCTATGAGGCGCTGCACGGTGATGAGTTGTACGCCAGAGTTACCGTAACTCAATGATTGTATTTTGAGCAGGAGCATGAGTTTTACGATGCGCGAGTCAACTCGTTCGCCGCAACCGCAAGCGTGGCTCATCACCAAGTTTTGTTGCAGCTCAGAGAGCTCTTCGGCGCTGACCGAGACATCGCACAGAGAGCCAAATCCGGTAGTCACACCGTAAATGGGGCGGTCAATATGTTTCACCTTGTCGTCAAGATATTGTCGGCAACGGTTGATGCGTGCCACGGCATCGTCGCTCAGAGCGAGCTCATAGTGATTGGTAATAATTTCTTGAACGCGGCTGATGGTCAGGCGTTCGCTGCTAATGAAATGTTGCATGGTTATTAAGGATTGTTATTTTAGTGCGTTGTTGATGAGGTCGTCATCGGCAAAATTTGGCAATGTTACTTTGAGGCCGGGTGTGCGCTCCATTTCGCGTTTGATGGCGAAGAGAGCGCCGTCGTTACGCGCCCAGCTGCGGCGGGCAATGCCGTTGTTCACGTCCCAAAGCAGCATGTTGCGTATGCGGCGGTCAGCGTCGG
>CAYSLD010000141.1:0-4702 GCA_964431795.1 uncultured Bacteroides sp. | reverse complement strand
CAGACCACCATCGCCCACATCATCGCTAATATGCTCACCAACCGTTTCATTGGACTGTGCTGACTTTGTGATTTGTTTTGGCTGGCATAAATTGTAGCGCTGCGGCAAGATCTGCGGCAAAAAAAGATTTTAAGGAGAGAATGAACATTGTTTTTATGATATGTTTTATTTTGATTAGTTGGCTGTTACACAAAGTTAGCTACATAACGATTAAAATGCAAAGTAAAATTACGAATATTAACATTAATTAAAAATCGTGGAATGGTATGAGCCTAAATTATTATAGATATTTTTGTGTGCGATTAAAAAATTTTATAACTTTGTCGGAGTTATGACTGAAGACAAAAATAGACTGTCGGCACGAGAGCGCTTTAGTGTCTTTTTGCAAGCGCGCAACAAGCGACAAACCCCGGAGCGGTTTGAGATACTTGAGCGCGTGATGGCGATCAGTGAGCACTTCTCGATAGAGAGTTTTTATGATCGTCTGGAGAAAGACGGGTATCATGTGTCGATGGCCACGGTTTACAACACGTTTGAGTTGTTGTGCGAGGCAGGTCTGTTGCGACGTCATCAGTTTGACCACAAACAAGGCGAGTATGAGCGAGTGAGCTTGGGCAGCAACCACACGCACTTGATATGCACCGTATGCGGAGCAGTGCGTGAGGTAAAAGATGCCGAATTGGCAACGGCCGTAGAGCATAGGCGCTATCCGAATTTTCAGCCCGCGTACTCCGCCCTATACGTTTACGGCACGTGCATGCGCTGTCGCCGCAAGAAGAACGCAAAGACCAAAACGACAAAACAAGTATAACTCACATTTATATATACAAACTCACTACCACAATGAAAGTTGATGTACTGTTAGGCCTCCAATGGGGCGACGAAGGCAAAGGAAAGGTCGTTGACGTGTTGACACCGCGTTATGACGTAGTAGCCCGCTTCCAAGGCGGACCGAACGCCGGACACACCCTCGAATTCGAAGGTAAAAAATACGTTTTACGTTCAATTCCATCAGGCATATTCCAACACGGACAAATCAATATAATCGGTAACGGAGTGGTGCTCGACCCGGTATTGTTCCGCGAAGAAGCCGAAGCGCTCGAAGCCTCAGGTGTAAATTTGAAGAAAGTGCTCAAACTCTCAAAGAAAGCACATTTGATTTTGCCCACCCACCGATTGCTCGATGCAGCAAACGAGAATGCGAAAGGGGCGTCAAAAATCGGCACAACCGGCAAAGGTATCGGTCCGACATATACCGACAAAGTAAGCCGCAACGGGCTGCGTCTAGGCGACACATTGCATCACTTTGAAGCAAAATATGCCGCACACCGCGATGCACATTTGCGTTTGTTGGCATCGCTCAACGCCACCCCCGATGCAGAGTTGCTGAAAAGCCTCGAAGACAAGTGGCTTGACGCAATAGAGTATATCAAGCAATATGACATCATTGACAGCGAACACGTGATAAACCACATGCTCAACGAAGGCAAGAGTGTGCTATGCGAAGGTGCACAAGGCACAATGCTCGATGTTGACTTTGGCTCGTATCCGTTTGTAACATCAAGCAACACAGTTTGCGCCGGAGCTTGCACCGGACTTGGCATTGCGCCCAACCGCATCGGCGAGGTTTACGGCATATTTAAAGCATACTGCACACGCGTAGGAGCAGGCCCGTTCCCCACAGAATTGTTTGACGAGACCGGTAAACTCATCCGAGACCTTGGCCACGAATATGGAGCAGTGACAGGGCGTGAACGTCGCTGCGGCTGGGTTGACCTCGTAGCACTCCGCTATGCAATTATGCTCAACGGTGTGACACAGCTCATCATGATGAAGAGCGACGTGCTCGACGGTTTTGACACCATCAAGGCATGCACAGAGTATAAAATCAACGGAGAGGTGACTCGCGACTTCCCCTTCGACATTGAAGGTACGGCCAACATTGAGCCACAATACGTGAGCCTGCCGGGTTGGAAAACCGACATGACAAAAATGCGCAGCGAAAGTGAACTTCCCAAAAACTTCACTGACTATATCGCATTCCTTGAAAAAGAATTGTCAACCCCCATCACAGTAATATCAATAGGTCCCGACCGCGAACAAACCATACTTCGCGAAAAGTTCGGCAAAGCCTAAACACAGGATACCCAAACAAATCGTATCGCTAGCGGAGCGACGAAAACTCCGCAGCGATACGTTACCAATCTAACCCTCAAAACTCAACCAAAATAATTAACAAATAAAACAATCTTTAAATCGTTTGAAACGCCATGGCAAAAGTAAAACCTTTTAAGGGCGTACGCCCACCCCGTGAATTAGTTACCCAAGTTGCTTCACGCCCCTATGATGTGCTCAACTCAGAAGAAGCGCGTGCCGAAGCTGAAGGCAATGAAAAATCTCTTTACCACATCATCAAACCCGAAATTGATTTTGCCCCCGGACAAGATGAGCATGCACCGGAAGTCTACAAGAAAGCAGTTGAAAATTTCAATGCATTTCAAGAAAAAGGCTGGTTGGTGCAAGATGAGAAAGAGCATTACTACATCTACGCTCAGACAATGGACGGCCGCACACAATATGGCATCGTCATTGCAGCAAATGTTGACGACTATATGAACGGCAACATCAAAAAGCATGAGCTCACCCGTCGCGACAAAGAGGAAGACCGCATGAAACATGTGCGCTGCCAAAATGCCAATATCGAGCCGGTATTTTTCGCATTTCCCGACAACGAGGTGCTTGAAAACATCATCCGCAAAGTCACAGCCGGACCGGCAGAGTATGACTTCACAGCTGAAGACGGTTTCGGCCATCATTTTTGGGTGATTGACGATGATGCAACTATAGCAACAATCACTGCCGAATTTGCCAAAATACCGTATCTGTACATTGCCGACGGACACCACCGCACAGCCGCAGCTGCTCTTGTTGGCAACGAAAAAGCCAAAGCAAATCCCAATCACCGCGGAGACGAAGAGTATAATTACTTTTTGGCAGTAGCCTTCCCGGCATCGCACCTCAAAATCATTGACTACAACCGCGTGGTGCGTGATTTGAAGGGCTTGACAGTGGACCAATTTCTTGCCAAACTCGAAGCAAACTTTATAGTTGAGAATAAAGGCACAGAGACATATCGTCCGTCAGGCTTGCACAATTTCTCGCTCTACATTGGCGGCCACTGGTACTCGCTCACCGCACGCAAGGGCACATATAATGATGATGACCCAATCGGAGTGCTTGATGTGACAATCTCGTCAGACTTGATACTGCGCGACATACTTGGTATCACCGACTTGCGCTCAGATAAACGCATTGACTTTGTGGGCGGCATACGTGGCCTCGGCGAGTTGAAACGTCGTGTTGACTCGGGCGAAATGGCTATGGCCTTGGCACTCTACCCTGTATCAATGCAACAATTGATGAATATTGCCGATACCGGCAATATTATGCCTCCCAAAACCACATGGTTTGAGCCGAAACTTCGTTCAGGCCTTGTGATACATAAGCTTGACTAAAATATAATAAATAACGAGAACACTTCAAAAACAGCACAAGGCTGCGGCGAAAATCGCCGCAGCCTTGTGTGTTCTTAATATGTGTGATCAACTATTTAGTTTTTGAAGAGGAGTTGAGCGTCATCGCCGGTTGTGGCGTCGATGATGATTGGACGGTCTTTGTCTACTTTTTGGGCAAGGATATCTTTTGCAAGACGGTTGAGCACCATACGGTGGATGACTCGTTTCACAGGACGAGCGCCAAACTCGGGGTCGTAGCCTTCGTCAGCGAGATAGCTGAGCGCAGCGGGAGTGACTTGCATATCAACGCCACTGACTTTGAGCATTTTTTGCACAGCCTTGATTTGCAATTCAACAACACGTTCAATTTCGTCACGGTTGAGGGGCGAGAACATTATAATTTCGTCGATACGGTTAAGAAATTCGGGACGTATGGTTTCTTTAAGCATTTCGAGAACTGCAGCCTTAGTGCTTTCAACAACTTCATCTTTGTTAGAGTCGGTGATTGTGGCGAATTTTTCGCGGATCAAAGACGAACCCATATTAGATGTCATTATAATAATGGTATTTTTGAAGTTAACCACGCGGCCTTTGTTGTCGGTGAGACGGCCATCGTCGAGCACTTGCAGCAGAATGTTGAACACGTCGGGGTGAGCTTTTTCGATTTCGTCGAAAAGCACCACTTGATATGGTTTGCGACGGACTGCCTCGGTGAGCTGACCACCTTCGTCATAACCGACGTATCCCGGAGGCGCGCCAACGAGACGGCTCACTGAGTGTTTCTCTTGATACTCACTCATATCTATACGAGTCATCATATTTTCGTCATCGAACAGATATTCGGCCAAGGCCTTTGCCAACTCGGTTTTACCGACACCGGTAGTGCCAAGGAAGATGAATGATCCGATAGGACGACGCGGGTCGTTAAGGCCGGCACGCGAGCGGCGCACGGCATCAGCGATTGCACTGATAGCTTCTTCTTGGCCTACGACACGTTTGTGCAATTCTTCTTCTAGGTGCAATAGTTTGTCTTTTTCGCTCTGCACCATTTTGTTGACAGGGATACCGGTCCAACGGCTAACAACTCCGGCAATGTCGTCGGCATCAACTTCCTCTTTTATGAGTGCGTGTTCGCCTTGCATATCTTTGAGCTGTTGCTGAATAGCAGCGTTCTCGTCTTGTTTAGC
>CAYSLD010000140.1:0-4739 GCA_964431795.1 uncultured Bacteroides sp. | reverse complement strand
ATTAGGAGGGGAGGATTAAAGGTTTGTTAGGTTAAAGAGCATAATATTTGTTAAGAGGGAGGCGTTTTTGTGTGTAAGTTTGTTATAATAGTAGCAAAAGCCGTAACTTTGCAAGGATTTTCGATTAAAAACAAAAGTACAGACACTTATGTCTAATGTATTAACAAACTTACCTCAACACCAAGCCGAACACTATGGAGAGCGTGAAGCCTACAGTTATCTGAGTGACGGTGAGTGGAAAGTTGAGAAGTGGCCTGCTTTTAATGAAAAGGTCAATGCAGTTGCCTGTGCTCTGGAGACTCTCGGGTTGAAGGAACAAGAAATGATAGCAATCTTTTCGGCAAACTGCCCACAAATAGTAATATCAGATTTCGCCGCCTATGCCAACCGCGCAGTGCCGGTGTCGATTTATTCGACGAGTAGCGCTGACCAAGTGCAATACATACTCAATGATTCGCGTGCAGCAATTGCCTTAGCCGGCAATGCCGAGCAATTTGAGATTGTTTGTAATGTTGCTAAAAATTGCCCCAATCTGAAAATAGTTGTTGCTTTTGATAACGGCGTTGACACGACGAAAGCGCCCGTCACAGCTATGCACTTTGATGAACTTATGGAGCTTGGCCGAGCTGCCTCGCAGAAGTGTTGCGATGCGGTTGCTTCTCGCTCAGCTGCGGCAACTCCGCAAGACATTGCTACGCTAATCTACACGTCAGGCACTACCGGCGAGCCCAAGGGCGCGGTGTTGCCTCATAGTTGTTTCAATGCTGCATTGCGTTTGCACAAAGAGCATTTGCATCAACTCTCTGAGGATGATACGTCAATATGTTTTTTGCCGCTCAGCCATATCTTTGAAAAAGCATGGACTTATTTTTGCTTTTCGATGGGCATGCGTGTAGCTATCAACCCCAATCCGCGCGAGATACAAGAGTCGTTGCGCCAAGTGAAGCCGACATGTATGTGTTCGGTGCCACGTTTTTGGGAGAAAGTGTACACCGGTGTGCAAGACCGCATAGCAAATATGCCGCGTTTGCAGCGTGCGCTCATCAACCGTGCTTTGCGCGTGGGTTATCGACGCAACTTGGTCTACAAACGCGCAGGTCGCAAGGTGCCCTACTTGCTGGAATTGCAATATCGTTTCTTTGACCGCAAGATTTTTGCCGCCTTGCGCCATGTGATAGGCATGGATAACGGTCGTTTCTTCCCCACAGCGGGAGCACCGTTGTCGCCAAACATTGTGGAGTTTTTGCATAGTTGTGGCATAAATATCGTGATAGGATATGGCTTGTCTGAGACAACGGCAACCGTGTCGTGCTTCCCCGAACATGATTTCACTATCGGCACCGTAGGAAAGCTTATGCCCGAACTAGAGGTAAAGATTGGTGAGAACGATGAAATTCTGGTGAAGGGCGAGACCATTATGAGCGGATATTTCAACAAGCCGGTTGAGACGGCAGCAGCTTTCACCGAAGATGGATGGTTTCGCACCGGCGATGCCGGATATCTTGACGAGACCGGTGCGTTGGTGCTCACTGACCGCATAAAAGATTTGTTCAAGACCTCAAACGGCAAATATATAGCACCGCAGGCCATAGAGAGCCGTTTGGGTGAAGACCGATTTATTGAGCAAGTGGCAGTGATTGGTGACCGACGCAAATATGTCACTGCAATCATTATTCCAGCCTTTGAGGCGCTCAAAGAGTATGCGCGTCGTCAGCAAATAGCCTTTCGCGACAATGTAGACCTTGTGCGCAATGCCGACATACGCAAAATGATTGAAGAGCGTATTGAGGGCTTGCAAGAAGGTTTTGCCTCGTTTGAAAAGGTGAAGAAATTTACGCTTCTTCCGCACGAATTCACCATTGAGAGTGGAGAGCTGACAAATACTTTGAAGTTGCGACGTCCGGTTATCAATCGTCGCTATGCAGAGCAAATCGAAGCAATGTATATGGCTTAATTATAGGCCGCACATAGTAACATAATAAAACAGCGCCCGCAGATTTAATAAAGACTGCGGGCGCTGTTTGTTAGTTTTTGTTGGCGAGTTTTGTGCGTATGCGATTGACGATGTAGGCTATGATTGCGATATAGGCAAGCCACTCCATCCAATCGGGCATAGACTCAGTGCTGTGTTGCTCGTTGACATTCGCGTTTGACGATGTGCGTGCTGTGCTGTCGGTGTGCACTTGTGAGGTTTGCGACACACCGTTTGAGCGGTGTGAATTTACGTGCAGCCGCCGGGCTCGAATGTGCAGTTGTGTGCTGTCGGCATGAATAACGATAAACTCCGGCGAGTCGAGGTCGGCACTCAGTTGCAGGTTTGAAGTGTCGAGACGGGCGCTGTGAGCGTCGAAAAATGTCGTTTCTTCGCTTTCGTCGGTCGAATTGATAATTTGACTGCGCTGAGTGTTGCACGCGGTGAGAAGACCTAAAAATGCGATTATGGGCACAATTTTATGCATTGTCACCTCCTCTCTGCAAGTTGGCATACTCTTTTGTGGCATCAAAGCAAGGGCAAGCTTTGGCTGCGAAGTCGCGATGGCCGTGCACCGTTGCGCCGGGATAGCGCTTGAGCAATTCGCACAGCAACTTGCGCAAGGCTTGTTTTTGGGCTGCGGTGCGAGTGTCTTTTGCGGTGTGGCCGTCAGCAGCATATCCGCCGACGTAGCACACGCCGATAGAGTTTGCATTGTGGCCAAGGCAGTGTGCCCCGATTTTGTCAACGGGGCGTCCGGTTTCAATCTCGCCGTTTAGCCGCACCACATAGTGGTAGCCGATTTGGGCAAAACCGCGGTTGCGGTGCCACCGGTCAATTTCGTTGGCGCTGACGTCGCGGCCTTCGGGCGTGGCAGAGCAGTGCACAATAATTTCAGTGATTTTTCTCATAGCAAAAAAGATAAAAATTAAAATCACTGCAAATTTATAGCTGTTTGCGCCCCAAAGTCACTGCGCAATTCCGTGCGCAGCAAATTAACACATTACTTCCTACTGACAAAAACTGTGTCTAGTCACAGTTTTTGTCAGTAGGAAAATTAAGTTGTTAGAGGATTTGGAACTTGAGGCCGAGCGACAGACGGAGGTAGTCGCCGGGTAAAACAAATGACGGGGGTGCGCATTTTGCATTGCTTTTGTTTGTTGATTTGGTGCGTATTTCGTAAATTTGCCACAAACATTAACTTATGGAACATCCCGAAAACGACAGCCAATATGTGGGACTCACCGTGAATGGCGGTGTCGCCCAACCCCCATCTGTGAACCCCTATCTTGCCGCGCGCAAGAAAAAGCGCAAACCGCTGCCGTCGGCCGCCGAACTTGTTGAGAATATACTCAAAGGCGACGTGACCATGCTCAGCCGCGCCGTAACTCTCATTGAGAGTACAAACGTGGAGCATCAGGCTATTGCGCAAGAAGTTATAGAAAAATGTTTGCCTTATTCGGGCAACTCGCGCCGCATCGGCATCACAGGTGTGCCCGGAGCGGGTAAATCTACGTCGATAGATGTATTTGGCCTTCATGTGCTCAAAGACGGAGGCAAACTTGCTGTGCTTGCCATCGACCCGTCGAGTGAGCGCACCAAGGGCAGCATACTCGGCGACAAAACTCGTATGGAGAAGCTCGCCGTTCATCCCAATGCATTTATACGCCCTAGCCCATCGGCAGGCTCACTTGGCGGTGTGGCACGCAAAACTCGCGAAACAATTGTGCTCTGCGAGGCTGCCGGATATAACAATATATTTGTAGAAACCGTGGGTGTAGGCCAAAGCGAAACGGCAGTGCACTCTATGGTCGATTTCTTCTTGCTGATACAGCTTGCCGGCACCGGCGACGAATTGCAAGGCATCAAGCGCGGCATCATGGAGATGGCCGACGGCATAGTCATCAATAAAGCCGACGGTGATAACATACACCGTGCGCAGTTGGCGCAAGCGCAATTTCGCAGCGCTCTGCACTTGTTCCCGGCCACCGAGTCAGGTTGGAAGCCCGAGGTGTTGACCTATTCGGGCTATTATGAGCTGGGCATCACCGAGGTGTGGGATATGATTGACCGCTATTTCACATTCGTCAAAGAAAACGGTTATTTCGAGGAGCGTCGCACGCAGCAAGCTCGCTATTGGATGTTTGAGAGCATCAACGAGCAGTTGCGCAACCACTTCTATAACGACCCGGAAATTGATGCGATGCTCAAACTCAATGAGGCCAAAGTGCTCGACAACAAACTAAGCTCGTTTATTGCCGCTCGCGATGTGCTTGACTATTACTTCCGTAAAACTAATCTTTAATCGTAAAGATATGCGTAAAATACTAACTCTCTTTCTCGCAATTGTGGCATGCACAATCAGTGCATTTGCCGGAGGTGGCGCTAAAATCGAATTTAAAGAAAAGACGTATGATTTTGGCACCATAAAAGAAGAAAACGGTGTGGTGACTCACGTGTTTGAGTTTACAAACACCGGTGATAAGAAACTTGTGATAATTTCAGCAACAGCAAGTTGCGGATGCACCACACCACAGTTTCCTACCGAACCTATTGCTCCGGGCAAAACCGGCAAGATAAAGGTGTCATACAACCCGTCGGGCCGCCCCGGTGAGTTTGACAAGTCAGTCAAAATACGGTATAATGCCGAAAATGACAAAGGCCGCGTGGTGCTGAAAATCAACGGCACCGTTGTTCCGGCAACGAAAAAATAGTGTTTGGCGTAGGCACAAAAAGAAAACGTGAAAAAGTCGTCACGATTTCTTCA
>CAYSLD010000139.1:0-4748 GCA_964431795.1 uncultured Bacteroides sp. | reverse complement strand
ACAGTAATTAAATCCCTGTATCTAGGGGCGTTTGTTAGACTGCTAGGTACCTCAAACAAAGCCCAGACAGCAATGTCTGGGCTTTTTTGTGTGGTGACGGGTAGCTGCGCTACCCTGCTACGACAAAGCTGCGCCGTGCGCGGGTGAGGACTGATGTGCACGGCGAGTGACAGCAAAGAGGGGTGGGTCGTCACGACTCGCTCCTCTTTGTTTAATTATGAAAAAATTTCTATGTTTGTCTTTAGAAGGCAACGCTCATGCCAAAGTTGAGGTGCATGTTTGAGTTTAGGGGAACACCTTGTTTGGCAAGTTTTGTGAACATACGGTCCATGCCGATAAAGAAGTTATACCCTTTAGGGCAGACGTTGAGCAGCCAGCCGAAGCCGGCGCCATAGGTGCCGCACACGCCGTTAACGCTGGCAGATAGAGCTTTAACGGGGCGAATGTTGGCGGATAGACGAAATTCAGTCCAAGCGTAATCGCCGAGGCGTGAGGTGTTAAGCAAGCCGAAGTTCAGTTTTTTGTAGGCCGGAAGAGTGTAGTCTACGCCTACGTTGAGAGTTGTGGCTAAGCCCTTGGTTTTAGAACCGATATTACCGTTATCGTTTAGTTCGTACAGAGCTGAGAGGTCATCTTTAAATCTGTCAAATTCGTTATCGAACGAGTTTGCTGCATCGCCGTCAACGTTGAAAGTATAAGCGCTGGTATTGACGGTTTGGTCGCCGTTGGTTGAGGCGTGATATGTTTCTTTCCAGTTTATAAAACCGAGGTCGAGCAAAGCAGCAGAGAACGACCAGTCTTGGAATTTGTATTCGGCGCCGAGGTCGAGGGCAAAACCCATGCCGTTGAGTTTGAATTTATCGAGGTCAAGGCCTGATACGTATTGGTGGCCGGTGTTCTCGTTTATTTTGTGTTTGAGTTGTAGGTTTGCGACATTTGCGTAAATATCGGCATTTGTGGTGGCAATCCATTCGTTGTCGGTGAGCACGAGTTGCGCTTTGTTGAAGTAAGCATCGGCTTTACCGGCGCCAACGAGGATTTTTGCTGTTGCGCCCACGCGCAATCCGGGCACTTGTTTGATGTCGCGAGAATGGTTAAGAGCGACTTCGGCATATCCGACGGCTGAAGCGCGAAGGTTTGATATGTCGTAAGTGGTGTTAGTTGCGCCTTCTTTAGCGAGAGAAATGAACGAGCCGGGGATAACAACGTCAGCGCCGACATTTGCATTTATGCTCACGGCATTGTATCCGCCAAAGGCTTTAAACCCGACAGTGAGGATGTTTTCTTTGATGTTGGTTGTGAGTTTATTTTTGTCGGAGAAGTTGCTCATCACTTCTTGCGTGCTCACGCCGGGATGCGTGAAGAGGGTTGTTTTGCCGTTCACATTGTAGAGCACGTCAGAGAGGTTAAGATTACCCTTGATTGAGACGTTGAGGTTGCTCACGCCGGGTATGCTGATAACGGTACGGTCGTTACCGAATGCCGGGTTCATTTGGAAGCGGTAGTTATAGCCATCGAGGAAGTAGCTCGAGGCATTGTTTTGAGCAATGGCTTGTGACGAGCCTGCCAATAGGAGAACAATCAGGCAGGCTTTTTTTATGTGGGTATACATGATTTAGCGATTTTAGAGTTTTTTTGTATAGCTGCCTGATACTTTAGCTTTTATGTTTTTGAGGGAGATGTTTTGCTGCGGTGTCAAAGTTTGGTCCGAGCCGGGGTGCAAAGTGGCGGTGTAAGTTAAGCCGTCGAGGTGTGTCACCGTTCCGGTCAAGACTATTGTGATTGGAGAGTCAACAGCTCCGGCTTTGACAGTTGCGCCGGAGATAGTTACGTCCGAAATGCGGTTGCCGTTTACGTCGAGCGGGTATGCCTTCATTTCGGCATCGAGCGGAGTGTTGTTGGTTACATCGGCAGTGACGGTGATAGACGTAATTTCGATAGCGTCAACATCTTCGTCGTTCCAGCCATCTTCGGTGCCGGTATAAATGATTTGAGTGCCATCGCCGAGGGCAAGCGGAGCTACAAACTGATAAGCACCGTCGACGCCATCGATTGTGCGGCCGAGGCGGAAGTCGGTGACATCGCTTTCAACAATTTGCGGGTCGGTGAGTGTAACTTCAATTTGTTCGGGGAGCGAAGCTTGAGCCGATTCAGTTGGCACGGCGAGGATATCACTGAGTCCGGGGAAAGATATGCCGGTGAGATTTTGGGCATAGGTGTCGTCAATAATATTAATGTCGTCAGCTGAAGGTTGTGGAGCGAGCACAAAGTTGTACGGGCCGCTAACGCCTTTGTCGTAGCCAATATTGATGGGGGCGAGGGCTGAGTAAGTGTAGTCGGGCATATCAGGTTGACCGGGACGTTTTGCAACAAGGGTCAATCCGGCTTGGCAAGCAAGCTTGTCGTCAGCCACAGGATTGTTTACGTTGATGTATATTTGCGGGTTAGCGAGGAAGATGTTTGTGCCGTCGCCGTTGAGGAAATCAGGTATATCAGTAAGACTTATCGGGTTTACGTTCATGCCGTCGAGCACGTAGCTCAAGCGTCCGGTGATGGCATTAAAATCGACATCGTCGATTGTATAGTTAGTTTGAACAGTGATTTTGTCAGGTAAATCAGATGATTTAGAGGTCAGAATGAATTCGCCGGAAGTTATAGTGAATTCGCCGGGAACGTCGAGAGTGTGAGTATTGCTATCGAAAACTATGCCGGCAGCAGCGAAATCAAATTGAGTTGCGGTGAGAGTAAACTTGGCTTTGTCACCGTTCATCACATGAGAAGGTATTGACCAAATGCCGGTAGTAGCATCGTACGAGCCTTCGGTTTCGGTAGTGGTAAGGCCTTTGATAAGTCTGATTTGCACATCATCAAGTTCGGCTTTAGACGCGATTTGCGACACGCCGGGGCAATCAAATTCAATTTCTAACTTTAGCGGAGCCGTTTGTGCCGATTTGATGTCGATAATAGATTTATCGACGCTGTGGGTGGTGAAGTGGAAAGTTCGTTCGATTTCGGTAAAGTCGTAGCGAGCGGTAGAGCCGGCAGATGCGGAAGCGATTTTAGGAATTGCAGTAGAGGCCGACTCGAGCGTAGGGGCAGAAATTTTCACCTCGCTGATGGAGATGGGGTCGGAGGAGAACACACCGCTTTCGGTGAAAGCGTAGAAAGAGTTACCATTGATGTCGGTCACCTCTTTGATTTGGTCATCATCCTTGACAGAGATGATGTCATCGAGCGTGATAGCGTCAATGTTAATTGGCAACGTAAGGTCATTGACCTTCAATTGAGTGGTTGTGTCGATATCAGATAAGTCATAGTTATCATCGATACAACCGGTTACCAATGGCAGTAATGCGAAAGGCAAGACTACTTTAAGAAATTTAGCACTCATGATATGAAAGTGTTAGTTAGTAGATAGTTATGTAGGTCTAGTTTAGGATTTTTGGCAAATGTACAATTAGTTAGTGAAATTATGCAAATTTTTCGTGTTAAAAGTGTGTTTTTAACACAGGGCAATTTCGTTATTGTTAAGATTGTTACAAAATATACAGCGAAGGCGTCGTATTGATAAAAACACGACACCTTCGCTGCGTAAAAGTTATACGCGAGAGAGCGTTATAAAGTGTACTTTACTACATGAATTTTTTCGTCGGCGGTAGACAATAAGAATATCTGAGAATTTTGCTCATCAAGCAGTAAAGAATAGGCCGTAAAGCTGAGATTTATTTTAGCTAAAGGTTTTCCGTGGTAGTCATACAGTTCTATATGGTTTGGTTTTGAATTATCTTGACGGTAGTCAGCACCTTTCATAGACAGCAGCGCGAAATAATTCTCTCCACAATCAGCGCCGACGTAGTAGAACGAATTATTGCCAAGACCGGCAGCGCTATATTCATTGATTTGACCAAACTTTTGGTCTTGAATATCAACAATCCAGAATTTTTCGACACCTATCCATGCACAGACTAGATGTTGTTTGTTACCTGAAAGTTTAAATTCTACGTTTTTAGTGAGTTTGCGAATGATGTCATCGCTGAATGTCAGTGAGTCGGCAACCTCACCGGTAGCTATATTTTGCAAATAAACCACATAGTCAGCTCGTAGTTTTGTTTTATACCCAACGATGGGATAAGCAATATCAAAAGCATTATTAACGGGCATAATCGCGGGTCCAAAGTCATCAATTCTAGAAATTGAATTTTCTTTAACCGTGAATACGCGGCGATTTCCGTTATCAGCAATAATTAGATTTTCATTAGATTCGATGAGGCTCGGTGCGACAAATTCGTCGGGGCCTTGTCCATAATGCCCTAAAGAATCGACTAAATTGTAGCTTTTTGTATTAAATTTAAATATGGCATTATCTGTTTGTTCGCTCAAAATTACCAATTCGTCATTAAGAATGGTCCATTGGCTAACATTGTAAATTGAATTATTTGAGATCACAGAGTCTTTAGGTGAGATTTCGGTATTAAAGTTGGTATCTATACTATGTTTAGAGATAGCAATATCATTGTTTCCGCTGCAAGAGCACAAAACAGACAATGCACCGAAAAACAAAGTTTTTCCCAGTTTCATGATGTGAAGTTTTTGATTAGTTTATGTGTTCTACAAATTTACAACTTTACAAGGCAAAATTACCGTTACATTTGTTAATTATACATAAATCCATTATTTAAGGGGGGAATAAAGGAAGAGGCTGTGCGGTGGGCACAGCCTCTGAGGGGGAGTGACTCATACAGGATTCA
>CAYSLD010000138.1:0-4754 GCA_964431795.1 uncultured Bacteroides sp. | reverse complement strand
ACACTTTTAAGGACGTAAAAGTGTAATACTAGTCATATTTTGCTACCATTAAATCAAAGTACATCATCCGCGAATGTAGCGGCAATGTTGCATCAATTGAGAAAGTTTCACGCTCTTCATTTTCATCTGCATATAAATGCTTAAATCCATTCCGCACATAGAAATTAATAATTTCCGGTTTATTGTAAGCATCAACAACGAGAAATCTGCAACCGCTCTTATTATCTGCGCGCGTAAACCAAGCTTTGATATAGTCTATTACTTGACGCCCAATATGCCGCCCCCTCAATCCTTCTGAGACACCGAGACGAGCTAATAATACTGCCGGATAGCTCCTCGTTCGCTTTGTGTTAGGTATGTTTCTTTGTATCTTATTTCTCAACGTTTTGCTCACTAAAGCTGCTTTGATGCTATCATTAGCCATCGTAAATGCTGCAACAACTGTCGGATTATCATCTGTTGTTACAAAATAATATGTCTTACCTAGTAGTTGCTCTGCATATTTCCATGCATCATTGGCAAAAAAATCATCGAGATCTTCATCTCCACATGAAAACAAAGGTAAGTGTAAATCACGGTCAGCGGCAATGCGAATGCATTGCTCATTTAAATTTAATATTTTTGAGTCCTCCATGTTTAGCAATAAATTCTTTAGCACGTTGCTCCATACGGTCAATGTCCTCGTGCGAAATGCTCAAGGGCTCCGTGTGTGGGCTCTGTTCAGCTTGTTCAGCTGCTTGAATAAAACGTTCTGCGGCATCACCATATAATACGGGAATACCTCTAATTTCCAATGCCATATTGTTATTTTTTGAGCAAAAGTACAAATATTTTTTGAAAATGCAACTATTTTACGTGTTGATTTTATACCAGCACATCTTCAGTAAAAAAGCGGCAGTGCTTGGTGGCACTGCCGCTTTTTTATAACGTGTTGTTTGTGTCGTGATTAGTTGACTTGGTCAGCGGTGAAGCTGAGGATGTTGTTTTTGAGTTTAGCATCGCCGGCGAGCAAGAGCAACGGGTTTTGCATCATTGCACCAACTATTTTTTGGCTGAATGCTTGAGCACTCTCTTTGAAGTTGTAAGGACGACCTTCTTGTTTGCTATCTGTTACGCTGATAACATAAACAGCATTGTTGCCTTGGAAGGGGCCAACAACTTTGCCTTTTGCAGCTGATGCTACTTGACCTTGCACTTCGTTTTCGCCATAGCCAAGACCGGCAATTTGTGCATCGTCAAACACTGCATTTGCTGTAGCAACGGGTGAACCCATCAACGAAGCATATTCTTGCACTGACTTGCCTTTGCCTGCGTATTGTTTGATAAGTTTCTCAGCCTTCTTAGTGTTGAGCACGAGGGGTTTGAGTGCGTTCTTAACAAACTCTGAAGTGTAGGGCACGTACGAGCCATCGTAGATATCTGATACTGCAACTGCGAGCAAGTAGTCGTTGCTACCGTTTTGGCTGAATACGGGCGAAACTTTACCTTTACCGTTGTTCATAGCCCACTTAACAGCACCACGGCTTGAGGGTGAATTACCAACGAGAGGGCTTGAAGCTGAAACAACAGCATCAGCTACGTGATAACCGCTCTTTTCGGCGTTCTTAACAAACGACTCGGTTGTTGCATTGTTAGCAACAAAGGCGTGGAATTTAGTGTTAAGATCGTTGATAGTTTTGTTAGAGGGTGACACTTGGTATGTAACTTTGGCTACATCGTAAACGCTAACTGCTGCATCGCGCTCTGTGATGAGGAATGCGTTAGAAATGATTTGTTGTTTTGATGCGCCTTTTTCGTCTTTAGATTGGATGGTGTCGCTGAGCACAAAGATTGAGCCAACCGGTTTTTCGGCGAGAGCTGCTTTTTGTGCATCGGTGAGTTGACCGGTGGGATTGATGAGTGACAATTCGAAGCCGGCTTGACCACCACGAGCTCCGGCAATTGAGTCGAAGTTTGCTGTTGTTGTGGTTTTGAGCACTGAGTCAACTTCAGCAGCAAGGCCACCGAATACTGATACTTTCACGTGGTCAATACCTGTTGATACACCGAGTATTTTAGCAATAACATAGTTGCCACCGATAGTTTGCAAGGGGCGAACCGAGCCTTCGGTGATGCCTGTGCTGTCGTTAGCGAGGCCACGCAATTGCGGGTCGCGACCGAGGTCGGCTTTGGTGTATTTACCGGTTTCTTGCACAAATTCGCTGTGGTTGGTAAGAGCTTGAACGCCTTCGGTTGAATTGAGCTCTGCAATCACAGTCTCAACTTCTTTTTGACCGAGTGTGTAGTCTTCTTCTGACGGAGCAATGGGCACAACGATATATTTCACTGCACGTTGTTCTTCAGTGAGCTTGAATGCACCTTTGTGCTCGTCATATACTTTTTTATAGTCTTCGTCGGTGAGTTTCACATCGGCATCAGCAATTGAGCTGAGGTCTTTGCGAACGTAAGCGAAGGTTTTTGTTGTGTTGCGATCGTTATAGACTGCTTTTGCGTCAACTTCGTTAGCAGTGAAAAGGCCTTGAATGAGGCTTACGTAAGCTTGTGAACGAAGGCTCTTGTCGATATTTTTTTCGAGGTCACCCCAAACGTTCAAAAGAGCTTTGCCATCCTCAGCTTGAAGTCCGTATTTCGACGGATTTTTCATTGCGTCGTAGTAGTTGCGAGTGTCAACAATACCTTTTTGGTAGAGGGCTGAAGCGCCTTGTTGACCGAATTGTTGCAACAAGCTTTGGAATACGCCGGCTGATTGTGCATCGCCCAGCATAAGGTCTGAGAGCTGTTTGTCGGTTACGGTGATGCCCATACGATCATATTCTTCGTCGAGCAATGATTCAATCAAAAGTTCTTCAATCACTTGTTGGCCCAACACATCGTTATCAACGTTTTGTCCGTTGTTACGATTTTTTTGGTCTTCAACACGTTGGTTGAGGCGCTCTTGATAGTCATTGTAATTAACTTTGGCACCGCCTGCTGATGCAACAGTGTTGCCCGGACCAAAGAAGGAGCGGCCCGATGTGAGGAAGTCTCCCATGATGAAGGCAAGTAGAGCCACAATGATGATTGTGAAAAGCAGCACTGACTTGCTTCTGATTTTTTCTAATGTTGCCATTGATGTATTTAAAGTTAAGTTTATATATTTCTGAATATGCAGTGGTATGTGCGATAATGCGAAGAAGAGAGATTGGTTAGATGCGCATTAATCGCACAAAGATACAATTTTTTCGCAATAAACCAAAGAAAAAATGTGCGCTAAAGCTATTAATCGCCTTAGCGCACTTATTTTATGGCTGTTTTTGGCCCTTAAATGCCAAATGTTTTCTTGATTTCTGCCACCTTATCGGTTTCTTCCCACGGGAAGAGGTGCACAGTCACTGTGGTGTCTACACCATCGATATTGTAGGTCTTTTGCACGGTTTTCGGTGTGCGACCAACGTGGCCGTAGGCTGCTGTTTCCTCGTATATCGGAGTGCGCAGGTTGAAACGCTTTTCAATAGCATGCGGAGTCATGTCAAACAACTCTGATACTTTTTGCGAAATCTCGGCATCGCTGAGCGATACTTTGGCTGTGCCTTGAGTGTCAACATACAAGCTTACGGGCTGAGCTACGCCGATTGCGTATGCAACTTGCACAAGTGCACGGTCTGCAACTCCGGCAGCAACAAGGTTTTTGGCAATGTGACGGGCTGCATAAGCGGCCGAACGGTCTACCTTGCTGGGGTCCTTGCCTGAGAATGCACCACCGCCGTGAGCTCCGTGGCCACCGTAGGTGTCTACAATAATTTTACGGCCGGTGAGACCGGTGTCGCCGTGCGGGCCACCAATCACAAACTTGCCTGTGGGGTTTACGTGAAGGGTGAAATCTTCGTCAAGCATACGTTGCAATTGCTCGGGCATGAGTGCACGCACACGCGGTATGAGGATGTTGCGCACATCTTCACGAATGATGTTGAGCATACGAGTGTCGGCCTCTTCTTGGCTGATACCTTCTTTTGCGGGGTCAATAAATTCGTCGTGCTGAGTTGATACAACAATAGTGTTCACGCGCACCGGAGTGTGGTTTTCGTCATATTCAACGGTAACCTGACTCTTTGCATCGGGGCGCAAATAAGTCATCACTTTGCCCTCGCGACGTATGTCGGCAAGCTCGCGCACAAGAGCGTGGCTGAGTGCCAACGACAAAGGTATCAACAACGGAGTTTCATTGCAAGCATAACCAAACATCATGCCTTGGTCTCCGGCTCCTTGGCTAGCCTCTTCGGCACGCTCTACGCCGCGATTGATATCGCCGCTTTGCTCGTGCAAAGCTGTGAGTATGCCACAGGCCTTGGCGTCAAACATGAGTTCGCTGCGGTTATAGCCAATGCGGTCAATCACGCGACGTGCCACTGTTTGCAAGTCTACGTAGGCATTGCTTTTCACTTCACCGGCGATGATAACTTGTCCGGTTGTGACAAGCGTTTCGCAGGCTACTTTTGATTGCGCATCGCGCACAATAAATTCGTCGAGAACAGCATCACTGATTTGGTCAGCAACTTTGTCGGGGTGTCCCTCTGACACCGATTCGGATGTGAAAAGATAATTCATATAAATAGTTATTTTTTATTTTGTTCTACGTGGGGCAAAAAAACAATGCGTCGCAGCTGAAATAGTTTTAGCCGCGACGCATCGTGAAAAGTTTAAAATCGGTCGGAATTATGTTGAGCCGAGCGGTTTTAGCATTTTTTTCAGTGGTTGCAAGCAGCCAAATTTTTCCA
>CAYSLD010000137.1:0-4757 GCA_964431795.1 uncultured Bacteroides sp. | reverse complement strand
CTGCGAATAGAGACACCCAACGGTCGAGACCGTAAGCCAAACCACCGTGAGGGGGTGCACCGTATTTGAATGCATTCATCAAGAAGCCGAATTGCTCTTGAGCTTTTTCGGGGGTGAAGCCTAAGATTTCGAACATTTTAGCTTGCAACTCGCTATCGTGGATACGAATAGAGCCTCCACCAACTTCAACGCCGTTTACAACCATGTCGTAAGCATCAGCTCGCACAGCTGCGGGGTCGGTGTCGAGCATGGGTATGTCTTCATCTTTGGGATGGGTGAACGGGTGGTGCATAGCCATGAGGCGTTGCTCTTCGTCGCTCCATTCAAACATTGGGAAGTCAACAACCCACAAGCAAGCGAATTTGTTTTTATCGCGCAAGCCGAGTTGACGGCCCATTTCCAAACGCAATTCGCAGAGTTGTTTGCGGGTTTTCATCACGTCGTCACCGCTCATGATGAGGATGAGGTCTCCGGCTTCGGCGCCCATAGCATCGCGAAGTTGTTGCAGCACCTCTTGTGTGTAGAATTTATCAACACTTGATTTGACTGTGCCGTCTTCGCCTACGCGAGCGTAAACAAGACCTTTAGCGCCGATTTGTGAGCGTTTCACATATTCGGTGAGGCCGTCGATTTGTTTGCGAGTGTATGAAGCAGCACCTTTAGCGCAGATACCACCAATGTAGGCAGCGTTGTCAAACACGCTGAAGCCGTAGCCTTTGAGCACGCCGTCAAGTTCAACAAATTTCATGCCGAAACGCAAGTCGGGTTTGTCTGAGCCGTAATATTTCATTGCATCGGCCCAGGGCATACGGATGAATGGCTCGGTGAGCTCAACGCCGCGCAGTTCTTTGAAGAGGTGTTTGGCCATGCCTTCGAAGAGCTCGATGATGTCGTTTTGCTCCACAAAACTCATTTCGCAGTCAATCTGAGTGAATTCGGGTTGACGGTCAGCGCGGAGGTCTTCGTCGCGGAAGCATTTAACGATTTGGAAGTAGCGGTCCATGCCTGAAACCATCAAAAGTTGTTTGAGGGTTTGGGGCGACTGAGGGAGTGCGTAAAATTGACCGGGGTTCATGCGTGAGGGCACCACGAAGTCGCGAGCGCCTTCAGGGGTTGAGCCAACGAGCATGGGGGTTTCAATTTCGAGGAAGCCTTGAGCGTCGAGGTAGCGGCGCACTTCCATAGTCATGCGGTGGCGCAATTCCAAGTTTTTACGCACGCAAGAGCGACGTAGGTCAAGATAGCGGAATTTCATGCGGATGTCGTCACCACCATCAGTGTTGTCTTCGATGGTGAACGGGGGCACTTCGGCAGAGTTGAGCACCGTGAGAGTGTCGGCGATAATTTCGATGTCGCCGGTGGGGTTTTTAGCGTTTTTGCTTGAGCGCTCGGCTACGGTGCCTTGCACTTGCACCACAAATTCGCGGCCAAGGTGGTTGGCAGCTTCGTTGAGCGAAGCGTTAAGTTCGTCGTTAAAAACAATTTGAGTGATACCGTAACGGTCGCGAAGGTCAACAAAAGTCATGCCGCCCATTTTGCGAGTGCGTTGCACCCAGCCGGCTAAGGTTACTTTTGTACCTGCATCAGCAATGCGGAGTTCTCCGCAAGTTTTAGTTCTGAACATCTGGTGAAGATATAATAGATTTTTGAATTTTGTCAGGGGCAGAAACGGTTGTATGAAACACAACAGTTTAAATCACGCAAAGATAATAAATTTTCATGAAAAATCAAAAACGAGTGTTCACGATGCATGGCGCAGCCACAATAACCGGCCACCAAACAGCTCTTTGGCGGCAAAGTTGTGCACAAGTGAAGTGTTGAGTTATCAACAACAGTGTTGATAACTTTGTTAATAACTTTGGTGAAGGGTGTGGAAAGTGTGTTTATAAGCGGGGTTTGGAGTGTTCATAACTATGTTGATAACTTTTCAGTAACTTTGCAGTAACATTTTTGTAACATTGAAAATAAAGTTGTACCTTTGCAGCTCATTTGAAAAGGTTCCATGACCGAGTGGTTAGGTACCGGTCTGCAAAACCGTTTACACCAGTTCGAATCTGGTTGGAACCTCCAAGGCAAGGCGAGCAAACAAAGCTCGCCTTTTTTTGTGCGATAAAGATTAAATCGCTATTTTTGCAATATATAAAGATACCATAATAAAAATACAATCTTATTACACATCAAATGATACAGAAAAAACTAATCACATCAATTATTGCAGCGGGCATAGTCTGCACAGCTCAGCCATTGCAAGCAGCAATGCCACGCGATGCCGCCCTCGAAGCGAAAGTTGAGGCAACGCTCAGCAAGATGACGCTTGAAGAGAAAATCGGCCAAATGACAGAGCTCACACTCGATGTGCTCGGCGATTGGAAAGACGGCGAATTTGTGCTCGACAAGGCTAAACTCAACAATGCCATTGCAAAATACAAAGTTGGCTCGGTGCTCAACGTTGCCGGGGTGGCCATGACACCAAAGCAATGGGAAAAGCTCATCAGCGAAATACAGAAATTGTCGATGAAAGAAATCGGCATACCCTGCATTTACGGTCTTGACCAAAATCACGGCACCACCTACACCATCGGCGGTGTGCTGTTTCCGCAAAATATCAACATCGGAGCATCGTTCAATCCGCAATTAGCGCTGAATGCAGCCAAAGCTACTGCCTACGAAACTCGCGCAGCAAACTGTCCGTGGACCTACTCGCCCACACTCGATATGGCTCGCGACCCGCGTTGGCCTCGCGTATGGGAAAACTATGGCGAAGATTGCTTGGTGAACGCTGTGATGGGTGCTGCCGCTGTGCGCGGTTTTCAAGGTGACGACCCCAACCATTTGTCAAAGCAACAAATAGCAGTGTCGGCAAAGCACTATCTTGGATATAGCTACGCTCGCACCGGCAAAGACCGCACTCCGGCATATATTTGGATTGGAGACTTGCGCGAAAAATGCTTTGCACCGTTCAAGGCCTGTGTAGAGGCCGGAGCCCTCACCATCATGGTGAACAGTGGCAGCATAAACGGTGTGCCCGTGCACGCCAACCACGAGCTGCTCACCACATGGCTGAAGGATGACCTTGGCTGGGACGGCATGATTGTAACTGACTGGTCAGACATAAACAATTTATACAGCCGCGAACATGTTGCAGCTAACAAAAAAGATGCAATAGAAATGGCTATAAACGCCGGCATAGATATGTCGATGGAGCCTTATTCAACCGACTACTGCGACTTGCTCAAAGAGTTGGTGAACGAAGGACGCGTGTCGATGAGCCGCATTGACGATGCCACTCGCCGCGTGCTGCGCTTGAAGTATCGCCTCGGACTTTTCGACACACCCAACACGTACGTGAAAGATTACCCCGAATTTGCCGGCATAGACCACAAAGACATTGCGCTCAAAGCCGCTGAAGAGTCGGAGGTACTTCTCAAAAATCACAATAACATCTTGCCGCTGGCAAAAGGCAAAAAAATTCTTATTACCGGACCTAATGCAAACTCTATGCGTTGCTTGAACGGTGGTTGGAGTTACTCATGGCAAGGACATCTTGCCGACCGCTTTGCCGGCGAATATAACACAATCTACGAGGCTATCAGCAACAAATTCGGAGCCGAAAATGTGACACTCGAACAAGGTGTGACCTACGTTGCCGAGGGCAGCTATGAGGAGGAAAATGCTCCGGAAATTGACAAAGCCGTGGCAGCAGCAGCCGGTGCTGACATCATTGTGGCTTGCATAGGTGAAAATTCATACTGCGAAACTCCGGGCAATCTCTCAGACCTTGCACTCTCCGAAAATCAACGCAACTTGGTGAAAGCGCTGGCCGCAACCGGCAAACCGATTGTTTTGGTGCTCAACGAAGGCCGTCCGCGTCTTATCAATGACATTGAGCCGTTGGCCGATGGTATTATTGACATACTGTTGCCGGGCAACTACGGTGCTGATGCCTTGGCAAACATTCTTGCCGGCGATGCTAATCCGAGCGCAAAAATGCCGTACACCTATCCGCGACATCAAGCCGAGCTCACCACTTACGACTATCGCGTGAGTGAGGAGACCGACAAAATGGAGGGTGCATACGACTACGATGCTGTGATATCAGTGCAATGGCCGTTCGGATATGGTCAAAGCTACACAACATTTGCATACTCAAATTTGCAATGCTCGCACAGCACATTCTCTTCTAACGACGATTTGACATTCACCGTTGATGTCACCAACACCGGCAGCCGCGAAGGCAAGGAGGTTGTGATGCTCTACAGCCGCGACATGGTGGCCTCGATAGTGCCTGAAAATCGACGCCTGCGCGCATTTGAAAAGGTTAGCCTTAACCCCGGTGAGACTAAGACTGTGACTTTGCGCATCAAAGCTTCTGACTTGGCTTTTGTTGCCGCTGACGGACATTGGTTGCTTGAGAAGGGTGACTTCCGCATGCAAGTAGGCGACAAGACTGTCAACATCACTTGCAGCGACACTCACCGCTGGGAGACAGCAAACAAATAATCTACATCACACATACAAAAATAGCAGAGCCTGCTCAATTGAGCAGGCTCTGCTTATATAAGGGGAATGATGTCAGAGTGATTAGTCGTTGATGACTTCGCTGTGTTCGAATTCACCTTCTTGTTGAAGGATGTCTTCAGAAGCTTCGAGGTCGTCTTTCGAACCAACAACCAAGCGTTCGTATTCGCGCAAACCTGTACCGGCGGGGATGAGGTGACCGCAAATAACGTTTTCTTTCATGCCTGAGAGCGAGTCAG
>CAYSLD010000136.1:0-4792 GCA_964431795.1 uncultured Bacteroides sp. | reverse complement strand
TTTTTGCCGAGGTCAACACGGGGTTGAGCTGCGAGTTGGAAAGTTTTCATTGTTTGTTTTGTTTTTTTGTTGTGTTACTAAAAATTAAGTTGTATTTGTGCTCCTTAATTTCCCATCACACGAGGCGATGCTTTAAAAAGCGACTGCAAAGTTACGGCTTTTTATTCGCAATTGCAACTTTTCTTTGCACTTTTTGATGCAAAATTTGCTCTGAATATGCCAATTTTGCCATTGACTCATAGCTATTTGTATATATCTAGCAACGATTGCAGTGTCTCGATAACTGTTTGCGGTCTGTTTTCGGCCGGATATTTTTCTATGCATTGATGATGTATGTTCTCTCCGTTGACATCTCGTAGCATGATTGTGCGCCATCCCATTTGATTTGGATGTGTGAAGTCTTTTTCAGGATTATCACCAACATAAACCATGCCCTCAACATCGCCAACCAATTCGCGCATTCGCTCAAACGGTAGCGTGCTGTGCTTATCCGTGTCCATTAGCACTGTGGCCATGGTGAGCTCTGCATCGAAGAAACAGTTCAATTGCAATGCCGCTATTTTGTTGAGTTGTCCCCATGCTCGGCCATCTGTGATAAGCCCTAATTTGTGCCCGCGACGTTTCAACTCGGCCAATACACTTTCTGCATCGGCATCAAGCTCGATTTTCGGACGATGGCTTCGATAAACGGCTAATTGGTCGGAAATGCTGACCTCAACGTTTATCTCGGCTGCTAGTGCCTCAACGCTCTCAAATGCATTTTGTGGGTCTGAAACCATGATTTTATATAGCTCGTCGGGTGTGCGACGGCATACCGCAGCAAAATGCTCGGCTACGGTATGGTATCCACTGTCTCTATAGTGACGCTCTTTGTAGAGCGTATCGTCCATGTCAAAAATTACTGCGTACATATCTTATTCTGTTACTTGTTATTGATATTGTGCATTGTGAGTGCATCGCACTCGTTTCGTATTAATTCATATCCGCTATCGGTATGCATATATATTTTAGGAAAATACCGAATAAACAGTGGCGTAAGTGTCATTGTGTATGCCCCAACGTTGCTGAAAACAATGCGATCACCAACTTTTATCGCGGCTTGATTTTCAAGCTTCGTAATTCTGTCTTCTTCTATACACGTGCAACCACAGATGATTTGTTGCTCAACCTGTTGCCCGGTGCTATCTGTGGCAGAATTTGTACGGCAAATATACAACTTTTTACGGAAAAACGGGTCGATGTCAAGCCTTGAACCATTCGTCGTCACAAAAATTGTTTTGTCGTCTACTTTTTTCACGTCAATTGCTTCAACTACAAACTGTGCAGCATTGTCGATTAGTGCCGTCCCCGGCTCAACATAGATTTTGAGCTTTTCCATGCCAAATTTACCCAGCGCACCATGTATCGCATTTATGTAGTCTTCATAACATGGCTTGCCGGGAAGTGTGCCGAAAAATCCGCCTCCAATGTCAAGATAATCCAGCTGCAAATCATATTTTTTAGCAATTAGAGCAGCATATCTTACCACGTGACGATAATAATTCACGCGCCTAGCTTGTGTGGTGCGGTGCAAGTGCAGCCCGCTGAGGGTTACGTGCGGCATCGACCGAATGGCTGTAATAGCCTCAGCCAGTTCTGATGTCTCGTCTGAAAATCCAAAGCGGCTATTGTCATTTTCGCGTACGGCATCCTTCCCCGATACATGCGATAAATTTATGTTGAGCCGCAGCCCCACACTAAAAACATGGTCTTTGGGCAACTCTTGCAGCCACTCTATCTCGCGCTTTGTCTCAATATTGACTATTGCTCCATTGGTGACTGCCTCAATGAATGTATCTTTGCTTTTAAGTGGCCCGTTATATATGATGTCTTTCGGCTCAAACCCGCACAAATGTGCCAACTGCCATTCATCGTGGCTCACAACCTCAGCCTTGCACCCTAATCTTTTCATAGTTCGCAACACCGCCGGAATAGAATTTGTCTTTACCGAAAATCCTATATCCGACTCTGCAAAGTGCGATGTCAGTGCCCTTCGCAGCGCTTGCACTTGCTTGGCAATGGCATCTTGGTTGATTATCCAGCATGGCGTTTGAACTTCATCTATCATTACTTTGTGCTTTTGTGTTATTGTTATGCAAACTTACAACAATTTTTTGACTAATAATAGCGCTTATAGGCAATTTTATGGCCTCCTGATACGTTATATATTGCAAGTGTTTACGCTTAATGGCTGAAACATTGTTAATTCCTATTTTTTGATTAAGAATGAAATTTAACATCGTTATATCCTCGTTATTGGTTTTATCTACCACGGCCATGTCTGCTTATGCCGGCGTGAAAATTCATGGTAAAATCACTGACGAAAACAATGAACCGCTTGAGTTTGTCACCGTGCGAATTGAAGGTACGGCTATCGCTACTTCCAGCGGTGTTGATGGCTTGTACTCGCTTTCGGCTCCCGACTCTGACACCATAAAGGTCGTGTTTAAATGCATAGGGTATAAAGACTCTAAACGTCGATTACTCGATGCTAAAGATGACGTGACCCTCAACGTAAAGATGGAGCCCGAAGCCTACACATTGCAGAGCATTGACGTCACTGAGTATCAAAAACAGACTAACACAATACAGAAGATTGACAAGTCTGACTACAAACTCGCGCCCGACATAAATGGCGGTAGTGTGGAGAGCTTGATTTCTACCATGGCCGGCGTCACTCAAGGCAATGAAATGTCATCGCAATATTCTGTGCGTGGTGGCACTTTCGATGAAAACTCGGTTTACATCAATGGTGTGGAAGTTTACCGCCCGCAATTGGTTTCTTCCGGTCAGCAAGAAGGTTTGTCTATAATCAATCCGGATATGGTTGGCTCTATCGGGTTCTCTACCGGTGGTTTCTCGGCTCAATATGGCGACCGTATGTCCTCTGTGCTCGACATTACTTATCGTCAGCCCGAATCGTTCGAAGGCTCTTTAAATCTTAGTTTGCAAGGCGGTGGCCTAACCATTGGCTCTTCGTCAAAACGATTTAGCCAACTTCATGGCGTGCGCTACAAAAGCAATTCATCGCTATTGAGCTCAATGGAAGATAAAGGCGAATATGACCCGCGCTTCTTTGACTATCAAACATTTATGACATTAAAGTTAAGCAATAAGTGGAAAGCTTCGGTGCTCGGTAACATTGCTATAAACAATTATAAATTTATTCCTGTTGACCGTGAAACAAACTTTGGCACTTCAACTGATGCAAAGCAATTTAAGGTCTATTTTGACGGACAGGAAAAAGATAGATTTGAAACTTTCTTCGGCGCGGTTAATCTGACATACAACCCCAACAAATCTGCCGAATATACTATTTTGGCTTCCGGATATCTCACTAATGAACTTGTTACCTACGATATTTCCGGCGAATATTGGTTGGACCAAGCCGGTACTTCCGGTGTGGAAAGTGGTGGCGCTGTTGGTGGTGAGCTTGGTGTGGGCCGTTATTACGAACATTCACGCAACCGCCTCAAAGCTTCTGTGATGTCACTCGCTTTGCGCGGCGCTAACGGCATTGCCGGTCATAATATCAATTATGGCATCAACTTCAACCACGAAACTATTAAAGACCGCACTCGTGAATGGGAACGTCGTGACTCGGCCGGTTACTCTTTGCCTTTCGACCCGACTGCATTACGCGTTATTTACAACCTAAATTCAAATAACGACATATCTTCAAATCGCATCTCTGCGTTCGTCCAAGATACCTACAAACTCCAAACAGCCTCAGGCTTCTTTAATATAAACGGCGGTCTGCGTTTCTCGTATTGGGATTATAACAGCGAATTTCTGGTTAGCCCGCGTGTAAATGTTGGCTTTGTACCCGATGCTGCTCCGCGTTGGGCTTTCCGCTTTGCCACAGGCCTATACTATCAAGCCCCGTTCTACAAGGAATATCGCCAAACTATCGAAGATGAAAACGGCAATTCGGTGATTCGTCTCAATAGCGACATAAAAAGTCAACGCAGCTACCAATTCATACTTGGCACTGACTACACTTTCCGCGCCTTTGACCGTCCCTTTAAACTCTCGGCCGAGGCTTATTATAAAATACTCAGCAACCTCATCCCCTATGAGGTCGACAACCTTAAAGTTGTCTACACAGGCGAAAATTCAACGAATGGCTCAACTATGGGCTTGGATATGAAACTTTACGGCCAATTCGTGCCCGGCAGCGACTCGTGGATTAGCTTCTCGCTTATGAATACTCGCGAAAACCTAAACGGTGTGTCTGTGCCGCGTCCTACCGATCGCCGATATGGTTTCGCTATGTATTTCACTGATTATTTCCCAAAATTCCCTAAGCTGAAATTTAGCTTGCGAGGTATTTTCAATGACGGTCTGCCAACAACAGCCCCACGCTCAAGCCGCGATAAAGGATATTTCCGTATGCCGGCTTACAAACGTGTTGACGTCGGCCTTAGCTATGCTCTGATTTCACCAACTGATGAAAACGCAAAATCTCATCGTTTCATCAAAAGTATGTGGCTCGGATTAGATTGCTTCAACCTCCTCGACATTTCAAACGTTAGTTCATACTATTGGGTGACCGACGTTAACAACATACAATATGCCGTGCCAAACTATTTGACACGCCGGCAACTGAATGTGCGCCTTTCGCTCGATTTCTAACGTTACGCAAGACTTATTTTGCCTGTTTCGGCAATCACAATTTGGTGCTCTTTGTATAGGGCGCCAATTGTTTTTTTGAAGTCTTTCTTTGAGCAGTGCAACAATGCTTTGATTTCTT
>CAYSLD010000135.1:0-4814 GCA_964431795.1 uncultured Bacteroides sp. | reverse complement strand
CCTGAATATGTGTACAATGTGCCCGGAGTGAAGTCATCAGGAAGATCGATATAAATATAAAGATAATCGCTATCGAAATAATCGGCAAGATAGATATATTTTCCATCTTCATCGTTCTCATACGTAAGCTCTCCATAGTCGCCTGTGGTATCGAAATAGATTGATGAATATGTGCCGAAATCACCGAGTGTGAACGGGCCGTCAATCCAGCCACTGCCCCAGTTATGCGATACAGTTCCATCATCGTAACATTTAAATGTGATAGACTTGCTTGAACCGAGGAAATTGTCGATAGTAACGACATAGCCATCAATAGTTGCCTCTACTTCTGAAACTTCGTCAGAATATTCGTAATCATCATTGCCGTCTTCATCCTCTACCCATTTAGAATACTGAATGGTTACAGTTTCAGCGCTAGCAACAAAAGAGATTAGGAGTGCTGTTAAAAGAAAGTACAGTTTTTTCATAAGCGTATAAATTTAAAAATATTAATAAGAAGATTGATTTTGATATAATCGTTAGAAATTGGCTGCAAGTTATAAAATAAAATTAATATCTGCATATTTTTAACAGAGTTTAACCACTCGCAGTAATATATGAATATTACGCTATATAGATTTGGGAGTTCATCTGTTTATTTGTAAATTTGTCACTACAATCCAAATAGAAAAGACATGAGTGATCAAGATATACCTAAGGTGGTGCATTATTGCTGGTTAAGCGATGATCCATATCCCACAAAAATTCGTAAGTGCATTGACACATGGCGAAACATGTTGCCTGAGTATGAAATAAAACTTTGGAACACACACAACTTCGACATTGAGAGTGTGCCCTACGTTTTTGAGGCATACAAGGCACGTAAGTGGGCTTTTGCAGCCGACTACATTCGCATGTATGCGCTGTACAATGAGGGCGGCATATACCTTGATTCAGACGTTAAGGTGTTGAGTAGCTTTGATGAATTTCTGCATCATTCGTTTTTTTCATGCGTTGAATATCACCCCACTCAATTTGAGCGCACCGGTTCACACGAGCTGATTGATGCATCAGGTCACCGCATTGGTGAGGGCTATGTGTCGGGGTTGCAAATTCAGGCTGCAGTGATGGGGGCAAAGCCACACAGCAAGTTTGTGAAGGATGTGCTTGATTGGTATGAAGAGAATCATTTTGATTTCGACCATGAGTGCCCGGGCTCCACACTGCTATCGCCACAAATATATGCGCGAATTGCTGAGAAATATGGTTTTATCTATAAGGATATAGATCAAAAGCTTGATGATGACATTATGATATATAGGTCGGAGGTTTTTGCCGGCAACAAGCATGAGGTGACAGATGCATCACGCGCCATTCATTTTTGTGCTCATAGTTGGCACAACAGCCCCAAAGAGAAGCTGATGAAGTGGCTGAAGAAGCATTTTTAGACAAAAAAATAATGGGCGCACCGCTGGCACGCCCATTATTTTTTTGCTAAGATTTAGCTTATTTGAGTTTTGACAGGAGATGGTTTACAGCGCCGATGAGCTGGTCATCGCGGCCGTTAAGCACATCAGCCGGATTGTTGTAAATAATCACGTCGGGGGTGAGTTGTTGGTTTTCCAACGGTTTGCCGTTACGGTCAAGCGATGTAACTTGAGGGATGCCGAACACCAGCGTGGGGTCGATTTGAGTTTCCCACCATACAGCGGTCATTGTGCCGGGAATGGGGGCGCCGACAACGTCGCCGATTTTGAGGGTTTGGTATGTGTAAGGTGTGCCGTGAGCATCACTGTAGTTTGCTTCGCAGACGAGCATGGCTGAGGGTTTGTTCCATTGAGAGAATGGGTCAGAGCCGATGTATTGGCCGCGTGGAGAGTAGCGCACATATTCTTTGCCGCTGAGCAACAGGGCAATGTCGTTATGCAGCCAACCGCCGCCGTTCCAACGAGTGTCGACCACAACAGCTTCGCAATTGCGGTATTTGCCGAGGAGTTGGCTGTAGACTTCGCGGAACGAGTCGGAATTCATGCCACGTATGTGAACATAACCGATGCGGCCGTTCGACACGCTATCAGCGATTGCTTGATTGCGTTCCACCCAACGTTGGTAGAGCAAGTCTCTAACTTTGCCTGAGTCAATCGGCTTGATTGTTATATCTTCAGTTTTGCCGGCAGCACGTTTCACAGTGAGGCGCACGTTTCTGCCTGATTTGCCTTCGAGAAGAGGATAGTAGTCTTGGTTAGCGAGTATTTGTGTGCCGTCGATAGCAGTGATGATGTCGCCGGGTTGCACATTAGCAAGTTTGGTGCTGAGCGGGCCACGGTTTATTACTTCGCTGACTTTGAGGCCATCGCCGGTGTAGTTGTCATCGAAGAAAGCGCCAAGGTCGGCAGTTTGCATAGAGGCGCCCGGAGCGTAGTAAATGCCACCGGTGTGGCTGGCATTGAGCTCGCCAAGTATTTCGCTCATCAATGTAGCGAAGTCGTAGTTATTATTAATGTGTGGGAGGAAGCGGGCATAATTTTCGCCGTACATATCCCAATCAACGCCATGCAGATTTTGGTCATAGAATTTGTCGCGCACTTGCTGCAACATGTGGTTGTAGATGTACTCACGTTCTTGCGAGGGGTGGCGGTCATATTCGGCTTCAAATGCGATATCGTCTTTTTTGCCGTCGGGGATAGCTATTTTGCTGATACCGCCGCCGAGTGCGAAAAGATTTTCGCCTTTTTTGTCGGGAGTAAGGCCGCCCACTCTACCTTTCACAAGCACTTTTGTTTCGCCTTTGCGGAGGTCGCGCACCATGAGGTTAGAGCCGCCTTCAGACGAGCCGGCGCTATAGTAAAGTTTAGCGCCCTCGTTGTCTAGCCAATAGTCGCCAACGCCGGAAATAGCAGTGAGTCGGCGCACACGATATTTGCGGTTATCGAGGTCAAATTCAAGGGGTTTGACCTCGTCCTTTTTATCGGCTTTGGCATCTTTCTTGCCTTTTTTGGTGTCTTTTTTAGTGTCTTTGTTGTCAGCGTCTTTGTTTTCTTTCTCTTTTTCGGCATCTTTAGCTATTGTAGCTTCCTCCTCGGTGCGATTGAGTTCGTCCCAAGCATCGCCGGTTAGAGCCATGACTTCAACGTCGGCTTGTTCGCCCCAGCTACCATGGTTGCGCATACCGTATCGAGAAGTGGTGTAAGTTACGGCTCGACCACCCATAGCCCAACGTGGGCGTGAGTTTGTGTATCCACTTTCGGTGAGGTCAACAACTTCGGTGCCATCAGCTTTGACGAGGGCAATGTCGCTGTTGTTCCAACCGCCAATGCCTATGTAGTCAGAGAGCAGCCAACGGCTGTCGGGACTCCAAGTGAACGAAACATCACCGTCGTTATAGCTGTAGTTGTATTTGCCGTCGAGGGCGGTATTGACAGCTTTTGAGGCTACGTCAATCACACGTATCTCGGTGCGGTCATAGAGGAAAGCCACCTTTTTGCCGTCGGGGCTAAATTCCGGTTGTTGCGAAGGTTTTTCGCCTTTGTAAAGTGACTGTTCAACAATTTCGGTAGCGTAGGCAAATTGTTTTTCGTCGCTATTTTTGATTTTGGCGATGAATAATTGCCAAAGGCCATCGCGCTCACTATCGTAGACAATGCTGCTGCCATCGGGCGAGAAGCTGATGCAACGCTCTTGTGCAGCGGTGTTTGTGATGCGTTTTGTGGTTTTGTATTTCACGTTGGTGACGTAAACGTCGCCGCGAAGCACAAATGCTACTTCCTTTCCGTCGGGCGAGGGACTGATTTCAGTTGCCCCGTTTGAGCGCAGTGACTTTTGCAAGTCGTTTGTATAGTCGTCAGTGACGATAGAGATATTTACTTTTTGGGGTTGCTGACCGTCGCGCATGGTGTAAATTTCGCCGTTCCAATTGAAAGCGAGGGTGCCGTTTGTGGCGGCAGAAAGCGAACGCACGGGGTGGTGTTTGAAGAACGTCAACTGAGTTTTAGCAGAGCCGTCAGGGGCTGTAGACCACACGTTTAGAGTGCCATCTTGCTCAGAGGTGAAGGCAATGCGGTTAGCATCGAGCCATACCGGAGATTGGTCTTGTCCGTCGAAAGAGGTAATTTTTGTGTACTTGTTGCCGTCCATCACCCAAATGTCAGCGGTGCCTGACGAGTGTTCATGTTTGCGAAGCACATCCTCCACGCCTTTACGGTCTTGGTATGCTATGCGGCCGTCAGTGCCAACAGAAATGGCTTGCATGTCGAGGTCGCGGAACAGATGCTCACGTCCGCCATTTATGTCTATGCTGTAAATTTGTTGTCCGAACGGGCCTTTTATAGCTTGTTGTGAGCCTTGACGCTTGGTGCTAAACAAGATGGTGTTGTTATCGAGGAAAGCGCGAGGCACTTCATTTGCAGAGTTAGTGGTGAGACGTTTTGCTGTGCCACCGGTTGCGGGCATAATGAATAAGTCTTGCGAGCCTTCGCGGTCGCTGGCAAACGCGATTTTTGTGCCGTCGGGGCTCCACACGGGGTTAGAGTCGTAAGCGGCATTTGAGGTTAGCTGCAAAGCTTTACCACCCGAGACGGGGACAGTGAAGATGTCGCCTTTGTAGGTGAAAGCTATGACATTTCCGTCGGGAGAAATTGCCACATTGCGCATCCATAGCGGGGCATCGTCAGCAGCCGAGGCAGCAACAGCAGCCGAAGCAGCGATGATAGTAAAAAGTTTACGCATGGTTATTATAGTGCTTAATTATATTTATTAAAGTATATGTATTGCAAAATTACAGAAAAAGTCAGAGGCGAGCCGTTAAAATCAGTTAAATTGGCAATAATAAGCTAATA
>CAYSLD010000134.1:0-4936 GCA_964431795.1 uncultured Bacteroides sp. | reverse complement strand
AGATACTCCAAGCGATGCACAATTTTTTGCTCGGCATTGTCGCGAATAGAGCAAGTGTTGAGCAAAATAGCATCAGCCTCGGCGATATCTTCGGTGATTTCGTATCCGGCCATCTGGAGCACTGCAGCGACCACTTCGCTGTCAGCAACATTCATCTGACAACCGTAAGTTTCTATAAATAAATGGCGTTGATTGTCGTTTTGACCCTCAGCCGGTATGTTTGTGTGTTGCGAATTCATTTATTTTAATCTAAATAATTTGTGTGATTGCGCACTTATTTCTAATTTTGTGCAAAATTACGAAAAAACCATATTTTGACCAAAAATACCAGGACCAAACAATAAAATATAATTTATGGCATTTAATAACATTACGGCACAAGAAGCCGCCGAAATGATTAATCATGGCGACACTATTGGTCTCTCAGGCTTTACAGCTCCCGGCACACCGAAAGCAGTGACCGAGGCAGTGGCTCATAAAGCTAAAAAAATCCACGACGAAGGTGGTGAGTTCAAAATCAACTTGTTCTCCGGCGCATCTACAAACCGTCACGTTGACACTATCCTCGCCGATAACAACGCCATCAACATGCGTGCTCCATACCAAAACCTCCCGGCTTTGCGTGCTCGCATCAACTCACACGATGTGCACTATTTTGACCGCCACCTTTCAGAGATGGCACAAGAAGTGCGCTACGGTTTCTATGGCAAAATGAACTATGCTATCATTGAAGCTGCCGACATCACCGACGATGGTGAAGTTTTGCTTGGTTGCGGCGTTGGTAACGTTGCCACCTATGCAGCTTTGGCTGATAAAATTTTCATTGAAATCAACCATAAATTGCCCAAAGCACTTTATGGCATGCACGACTTGTATTTACCGATGGATCCTCCTCACCGTCGCGAAATTCCTATCTACGCAGCAAACGACCGCATCGGTGCTCCCACACTCAAAATCGACCCCAAAAAGGTTGTTGGCGTGATTGACACAGACGAATATGACGGCGTGAAAGAATTTACAGCTGTTGACGAGGTTTCAGCACGCATCGGTGCTAACGTTGTTAAATTCTTGGTTGGTGAATACACCGCCGGACGTCTTCCCAAAGAGTTCTTGCCCTTGCAATCAGGTGTGGGCAACGTTGCCAACGCAGTGCTCTACGGTTTGGCAGAGGTAAAAGAGCTTCCCAACTTCATGATGTACACTGAGGTAATTCAAGACGCAGTGCTCGAGCTCATGAAGAAAGGTAAATGCACATTCGCTTCTACTTGCTCAATGACATTCTCTGACAAGACAGAAGCAGAATTGTTCTCAAACCTCGACTTCTTCCACGACAAAATTGTTATGCGTCCTGCAGAATTGTCAAACAGCCCCGAGGTTATCCGCCGCATAGGTGTTATTGCAATGAACACAGCCCTCGAAGCAGACATCTTCGGTGCTATCAACTCAACACACGTGCTCGGCACTAAGATGATGAACGGCATCGGTGGTTCAGGCGACTTCACCCGCAACGCATACATCTCAATCTTCTCATGCCCCTCAGTCACAAAAGGCGGCTTGATTTCAAACATTGTGCCCATGGTAGCACACGCTGACCACTCAGAGCACTCTGTTGACATCCTCGTAACAGACCAAGGTATTGCTGACTTGCGCGGCACTGACCCCGTGCAACGTGCAGAGCGCATCATCGAAAACTGTGCACACCCCGACTATCGTCCGCTGTTGCGTGAATATTTGCGTTTGGGCAAAGGTGGCCAAACTCCCCACACTCTCAACGCTGCATTCGCATTCCACAATGCATTTAACGAAACCGGCGACATGCGTAACGCTGATTTCTCAAAATACTGCAAGTAAGCAATCCGGCTTACACAGCAAACATCCTATCTTAATAGCCATAATAGCCATGAGTGCTGTTATGGCTATTATTGCCTATGACGAATAGGCATCACACACAAAAACCGCTAACTATGACAGACCGTGGCCTTGATATGCTCAACCCCAAGGGGCTGACACGTAAAATTATTATTTTCGCATTGCCGTTGATGGCAAGCGGCATAATGCAACAGTCATTTAACTCGATTGACGTGGCTGTTGTTGGTAAGTTTGTGGGCAGCCATGCTTTGGCTGCCGTAGGCTCTAACGGCCCTATCATCGGACTTATTGTGAACCTTTTTGTGGGCATCGCTATCGGAGCAAATGTTGTGATATCAACCTACTTGGGGCAGCGCAACAAGGAGGGCGTGCAACGTGCTGTTGCCACGTCAGCGCTGATTGCGCTCATTGGCGGCATCATATTGCTGCTTGTGGGCTTGGCTGTGTCGCGACCGCTGTTGGAGCTGCTCGACACTCCGGCAAATATCATTGACGATGCCACCGGATATCTGCGACTATACGCGGTGGGATTTCCGGCAATGCTCATCTACAACTTCGGCTCGGCCATATTGCGAAGCATGGGCGACACCAAACGCCCGTTCTATTGGCTTGTGGCAGGCGGATTGGTGAATGTATGTCTAAACCTCATTTTTGTGCTGGTGTTTGGCATGGGCGTGTATGGCGTGGCACTTGGCACGGTCATTTCAAACTGCGTTAGCGCCGGCGGCATGGTGTGGGTGCTCACCCACGAGAAAGGCCCGGTGCATCTCGACATTCGCGCGCTGAAATTGTGGCGCACACAGGTGAAGAAAATACTGCAAATCGGCGTGCCCGCCGGTGTGCAAGGCATGGTGTTTGCCCTGAGCAACGTGTTCATACAGTCAGCCATAAACTCATACGGTGCCGATGCTGTTGCCGGCTCGGCTGCCGCCATAAACTTTGAGCTTTACAGCTACTTCATCATATCATCGTTTGTGCAAGCTGCCGTAGCTTTCACATCACAAAACTATGGAGCGGGTCAAAATCGACAATGCCGCATAATATTTTTGCGCTGCTTGGCGTTAGCAATAGTGTCGTGTTTGGTGATAAACGGCATTGTTGTGCTCTTTCACAAAGAGTTCATCTCACTGTTCACAAACAGCCAAATGGCCATGCAGTATGCCACGGAACGTGTGTTTGCCGTGCTTGTATTTCAGAGCATAGCGTGCACCTATGAGGTGGCGGGCGGCTCGCTGCGAGCCCTCGGCTACTCAATGACGCCCACACTGCTCACAATTATCGGCACGTGCGTGGTGCGCGTGACGTGGGTGTCACTCGGCCACTTCAACAGCTTTGCTCAACTGCTGTCAATTTATCCCATCACGTGGATAATCACCGGCACTTCAGTCCTTATTGCCTGGATAATCATTGCCAAAAAAATGAAATTATGAACAACTTGACTTATACTCACGAATATTTCCTCGCTGCCGGCTCAACAAATGCCTTCGGCGAAATGCCTATCACGCTTCTCACCTCACGCATCATTGAGGTCGCTACCGAACACGCTAATTTGCTCAACATCGGCTATAAGCGACTCACTGCACTCGGCATTGGCTGGGTGCTCTCACGACTGTCTATTGAGATGACTCGCATGCCGGGTATTAACGAGACTTACTCGCTAACCACTTGGATTGAGGGGTGGACTCGCATGTACTCCGACCGCTGCATGGTGGTCAAAGACGGCGACGGCAACATCATTGGCCACGTGCGCACGGTGTGGGTGGCTATCGACATCGAAAAACGCTCTATCGCAGACCTTTCGGTGCTCAATGCCGACTCTATGGTGTGCAAAACAATGGAGTGCCCGATTGCCAAACAGCGCAAAATGCTGCCCATCACTGACCCCACTGCAACAGCTGCTGTGCAATTCAGATATTGCGACATTGACTTTAATCGTCACGTCAACTCAGTGCGATACATTGAGCATATACTCGACCAATGGGAACTCGAATTTTTCGACCATCACAAAATCACACGCTTCGATATTGCCTATCTGCAAGAATGTCACTATGGCGACAACGCAAGCCTCGCCATGAAAGAAATTGACGGCATGTGGCACGTTGACATCACACACGAGAGCGGACGCGCCGTGGCTGCCGCCATACGCTTTGAGCACAGGTTTTGATATATCAAATATTTTTGTTAGATTTGCAGTCTAAAACTTTGTAACATAGATGATACGTGCTTCTATTGTCGGCGGAGAGTCAGACTGCGCCGGCGAATTAATAAGAATTTTATTATACCATCCTGACGTTGAGATTATAAGTGTATATGCACCTGCCTTGGCCGGAAAAGCTATAGACGACATACATCACGGCATGGTCGGCGACACTGACCTTAGATTTAACTCTACTATTGACTTTGACAAATCAAACGTCACCTTTATTTGTGCGCCTCAGTCGGAGCAATTTTATGCCGAATTGCCCGAAGATATGCGCGTGGTTGACATGGTGAACCCTCACATCGCCAACCTAGACGACAACTTTGTTTATGCTATTTGCGAGCTCAACCGCAAGCCTCTTGTGCGCGGTGCTCTTCGCGCTGCCGTGCCATCGCCGGTAGCTCAAGCCGTGCTGCTCACCTTGCTGCCTTTGGCAAAAAACCTGCTGGTCAACGGCGATATCAGCATCAAATCAAGCATACCCGTCACTGACGGCGCTATCGCCGAAATAGAGACAGTCATCAAGTCGCTGCAACTGAGTTTCAACCACTCTATCAATGCCGACCCTACCCTGTTGGCCGGCGAACGTCGTGCAATGGCAGTGCAAGTGTCATTTGACTGCGGCATTGACGCTGTGCAAGCGCAACAGATATTCAACGATTTTTACGACGACCACAATTTCACATTCCTTATAGGCCGCGAGCCACAGCCCGCAGACGTTGCCAACACAAACAAATGCATTGTCAACATCAGCAAGCAAGGCGAACAATTAGTCATCACAGCAGCAATCGACCCGCTTATCAAGGGCGCAGCCGGCACAGCAGTCCATGCCATGAACCTGCTGTTTGGCCTGCACGAGCGCGTCGG
>CAYSLD010000133.1:0-4950 GCA_964431795.1 uncultured Bacteroides sp. | reverse complement strand
AGTGCGTTTGTTGTAGTCAACGTCGTGCTCAAGAGGCATTTCAAGGCCGGTGGTCATGAGGAATTTGCCGGTGAATGTTTTGCCTTCGTATGGCAGCGGGTTGTTGTCTATGCGGTTGAGCTCTTCCACGCGATAAGTCTTATCGGGGTCGAGGCCGTCCATAGTCACGCGCGGCAGTTGTTGGTTGCAGAATGTCTCTGTTTTCCACCAATAGAACACGGCTTGTGATTTGTCGGGCTCAACGTACATGAGCGAAGCAGCGCCTTGCTTGTCGTAGGGAGAGAGCAGGCGATAGAGGTCGCCCATTTGCACGGTGTTGCGCACTTGTTTGTATTGAGCTATGGCGCGACGGCAAAGGTCTTTTTCGTCGTCGGTCATGTTTTTGGGTTGTATTTCCATGCCAAGACGTCCGCTCATAGCCACGTCAATGCGATATTTCAAGGGTATTGTGCGGAATGTTTGGTGGTTTGGAGCGGCGCTGATGTGCGAGGCCATTGCTATTGCGGGGAAGAAGTGGCTGGTGCCCCATTGCATGTACACGCGTTGCAAGGCGTCGGTGTTGTCGCTCACCCAAAATTCGTCAAACCAAGGTAATACGCCCCAGTTTGCGCGGCCGCCACCGCTGGCGCAAGCTTGTATGGTGAGGTCGGGATATTTGGCACGGATGCGGTCGCACACTGCTGCAAGGCCTTTGTGATAGTTAATCATGAGGTGCGATTGGTTGTCGGCGGTGAGATACTGCGAGCCGTGGTTCATGATAGGAGCGTTAGCGTCCCATTTGATGTAGTCAATTTGGGGGTATTTTGTCATCAAAGTGTCAACGATGTTAAACACCACGTCTTGCACTTTGGGGTTGCCCAAGTCGAGCACTAACTGAGTGCCGCCGCGACCTTCAACCGGCTCGCGGTTAGTGGGCTTGATGATGTATTCGGGATGTTTCTCGTAGAGCTCGCTGACCGAATTGGTCATTTCAGGCTCAATCCAAATGCCGAATTTGATGTTGTTTTTGTTGGCGGTGTCGATCAACCCTTGTATGCCTGAGGGCAATTTGCGGGTGTCAACGGTCCAGTCGCCGAGCGATGATGAGTCGTTGTTACGCGGATATTTTGTGCCGAACCATCCATCGTCCATCACAAAAAGCTCGCCGCCCATCGACGAAATGTCGCTCATCATTTGAGCCATGCCGTCTTCGTTGATGTCGAAGTAGACGCCTTCCCAACTGTTGAGCAGTATTTTGCGGGGCACATTGCCGTGGGCAAGACGGTGATTGCGTCCCCAACGGTGGAAGTTGCGGCTCACCCCACCTTTACCCTCATCAGAATAAGTGAATGCTACGGCGGGAGTGACAAATGTTTCGCCGCGCTGCAAGGTGTAGGCTGAGTTGTCGGGGTTTATTCCGGCAAAGAAGTGGTGCGTGTTTGAGTCGTCGGTGTCAACGCGCAGGCGATAGTTGCCGCTGTAGCACAGGGCGGCGCCAATCACGCGACCGGTGCGCTCGTTGGGCACGCCGTCGAGTGAGAACATCACCTCGGCGTGTGCGGTGTGTGAGTTGCGCACACCATCTTTATTTTTAATCACTTTCATGCCGTGAGTGAGGGGTATTTCCTCAAGACGACCTTCGTTAGCCCACGAGCCGTATAGCGACGACATATAAACGTTGCCGTAGCGCAGAGGCATATAAGCTGAGTCGAACGATGTGAGAGTGATGTTTTTCTTTTCGTTATTTTTTGCTTCCACCCATGTCTCGATAACATCTGCATCGTTGTAGGTGAGATATTTCACCGAAACTTCAAACGGATAATACTTATCTTTGAGCAGAATAGTGGTGGTGTTTGTGCCGGCCTTGCTGTCGGCTGATTTTGATACGCTCACCACTTGCAGGTCGAGCGTCATGTTGCCGTCGGCGTGAGTCACGCTCATGGCAGTCTCGCGTGCGGCCTCCATGCCGTATACCGGGTAAGCCTTGGCGGACTCAAGTCCGGCAGCCTTAAGGTTTTGCACATCAGCATCTTTGAGGTGTGCACCGTAATACAAGAATTGCAGGGGAGCTCCGGCTGTAGCTTCCAACACAAGTGATGAATTTGCCGTTGATACGTTTACCAATTCGGCGCTGGCGGGCACTGTACCGCCGAGTAAAGAGAGCAACAACACACTCTTTAAGACAAGTTTACTCATTGTTTTTTGGCTTTAGAATAAAGTTAAAATACAATGCAAAGATAGCATTTTTTTTACACTATCCAAGCGAAAAGTGACAATAATAGTGCAAGTGTGAGCACAAAAATGTATTTTCTTAGCTTTAGTGTAGATTTTTGCCATGCGCATGGCAATATATAACGTCTTTTTAACGTTTTAACTTAATGCTACTTCTGTGACTCTAATAACTAAGACAATTTTTATAGTAATGAAAAAACATAGTATTTTTATTCTTTTGATGGCACTTATCTCTAGTGTTGTGGGTTGCTCTAACAAGGAGACTGTTGAGCAATCGCCGAGTTTCGTCACCGTGAAAGACGGCAAATTTTTTGTTGGCGACTCGGTGTATAAGTATGTAGGCACCAACTTTTGGTATGGTGCAATCCTTGCCAGCAAGGGCCGTGGCGGCGACCGTGAACGCCTGAACAAGGAGCTTGACTTGCTGCAAGAAGTGGGTATTGACAACTTGCGCGTGCTGGTTGGCGGTGACGGCGAGGAGAACATTCCGTCGCACATCATGCCCGTGCTGCAAACTGCTCCCGGAGTGTATAACGACACCATCCTCGACGGCCTTGACTATCTTATGGCCGAGCTCGAAAAACGTCACATGAAAGCTGTGCTCTTCCTCAACAATGCCTGGGAGTGGAGCGGCGGATACGGCACATACCTTGAGTGGGCGGGTGCAGGACCAACTCCCAATCCGAGTGTTGCCGGCTATCCCACGTTCATGCAACATGTGTCGCAGTTTGTGCACAATGCCAAGGCAAAAGAGTTGGCTGCAAACCATGTGAAATATATCGTGTCGCGCACCAATCGCTACACCAAACAACCGTACACCGAATCGCCCGCTCTGATGTCGTGGGAGATTGCTAATGAGCCTCGCGCTTTTGCCGAGGACGATAGCACAAAAACAGCTTTCTACAATTGGATTGAGGAGCAAGCAAAACTTATCAAAAGCCTCGACAAAAATCACCTCGTAGCCACCGGCAGCGAGGGCAAACATGGCTGTGAGCAAGATTTAGACTTGTGGACAAAAATCCATGCTATCCCCGAAATTGACTATGCTATCATTCACCTGTGGCCCTATAACTGGAGCTGGATAAACGAGAAAACTATTGTTGACAGCGTGCAAGTGGCTTGCGACAACACGCTTAACTACATACGTCCACACTATGAGCGCATGAAACAATATGGCAAACCGCTTGTGCTTGAAGAATTCGGCTATCCCCGCGACGGATTTGTATTTACACCCGGCTCGGCTACCGTAGGCCGCGATAAATTTTACGAATATGTGTTCTCACTCATCGCTGACAGCGACATGATTGCCGGATGCAATTTCTGGGGTTGGGGCGGATATGCTCAGCCCGCACATGAGCGTTGGCAATGCTGGGACGACTACACTTGCGACCCCGCTCAAGAGCAGCAAGGCTTAAACTCTGTGTTTGCCGTCGACAAGAGCACCCTCAACATTATCTCGAAAATGACTAAAAAAATTAAAGAATAAAGATGAAAAAATCACTTATCGCTTTGGCCTGTGTGGCATCGATTGCCGGCACGTCCACTGCTAAAGACTTGAAAGTTGACGTGCCACCCGTGCACGACCTTTGGTGGAATGCCCCCGATGTGCCTTCGTTGCAAATTGTTGTTGCCGACACCCTCGGCCATGCTAACAACGCTCAGCTCACTGTGCGCGTAACCACTGACCGCGACAAAGCTCACAATGTGCTCCGCTTCAGCCAATCACTGAAGCTTGCTGCCGGTGCTGCCGACACTCTCTCGGTGCAGCTCCCCATGGTCGACCCCGGTTTTTACACTTGCTTCGTTGAGGACGACGGCAACGTGGTCAAGCAAATTAACTTTGGCTACGAACCCACAAACATCGTGTCGCTGCCCGATAACCCCGCTGATTTCGATGAGTTTTGGGACACTGCTCTCGCCGAATTGGCAAAAGTACCCGTAAACTATAAGCTCACCGAAATGCCCGAAAAAAGCGGCAAAAAACGCAAATGCTATGCCGTAGAAATGCAATCGTGGGGCGGAGAAACTATAAAAGGATACGTGATGATTCCGGTGGCAAAAGGCAAATACCCCACACAGATTTTCTACAACGGATATGGCGCAAAACCTAATTGGTGGCTTGGCGCCGACGACCGTACCGACTGGGTGGAATTTGTTGTGTCGAGCCGTGGACAATTTCTCAGTGAGGCCGACAACAAATATGGCGATTGGATACGCTACAACCTCGATAAACCGGCTGAATACTACTATAAAGGCGCTTTCCTTGACTGCGTGCGCGCCATAGACTTTGTGTGCTTGCTCGACAAGGTTGACACTCGCAACATTTTTGCCGAAGGTGGCAGTCAAGGCGGTGCTTACACCTATGCAGCTGCTGCTCTCGACTCGCGTTTGCGCGCCGTTGCTCCCTACATACCCTTCCTCAGCGACTATCGCGACTATTTCCGCATTGTTGATTGGCCGGCAAGCGCAGTGCTCGAGCAAGCTCGTGCCCTTGGCATGAGCGAAGAGCAAATGTACAACAACCTTCGCTATTTTGATATCAAAAACTTTGCGCGTCGCATAAAATGTCCGGTGCTAATGGGCATGGGCTTGCAAGATCCCACTTGTCCGCCTCACACCAACATGTCGAGCTACAATCTGCTCACCGTGCCCAAAGAACTGAAAATATACCCTCTCTGCGGACACACCGTGCTCTACGACGACTGGAACCCCCGTCGCTCAGCCTTCTTCGACAAATAC